>JACZRH010000104.1 GCA_022574815.1 Planctomycetota bacterium
GGCCTGCGCACTGCGTTGACCGTCGCGGCGGCGACGCTGGCGGGCATCTGGCTGCGCTGGCCGCGCTTCGAGGGCCGCGCCCGCCAGTTCTCCCTGCCCGTCGTTTTCATGATCGCGTTGGTCGCGTACGGCATCCTCAGTCTGTGGATCGGCGTCGGTGTCCAGTGGCGCGGCACGCACCACGCCGACAAGGCCATCAAGGTCCTGGTCTTCGTGCTGATCCTCATTCGTTGCGTTCGCCACCCGATCCACTACCAGCTCGTCATCGGAAGCTGGCTGCTCGGCGTGTTGTACATCGGGTACCAGGCCTGGGGCGAGGTCGGCCAAATACGCGGCGGCCGGCTGAGTCACGGCATCGGCGGCCCGGACTTCGCCGAGTCGAGCGACTTGGCCGTACACATGGTGGCGACGCTCCCGCTGATCGGGGCCTTCTTCTTCATGGCCCGCACTTGGTTGGGGCGCTCGTTCGCGCTGCTGACGGGCGCCATGGCCGTCAACACCATCGTCCTGACCCGCACCCGCAACGCTTTCGTGGGCGTCGCCGCAATGGCCGTCATCGCGGCCTTCTCTTTGCCCAAGCGTTACCGTTTGAAGGGCTGTATCGCGATCGTGGTCGGAACCCTGCTCGCGGTGCAGCTCACCGACCCCGCCTGGTGGAACCGCATGAGCACGATCCTGCACTACGAGCAGGACGTGGCGGTCTCGGCCCGCTTCGAGTATTGGCAGGCCGCCCTCGCAATGGTCCGCGATCACCCGTTCGGCATCGGCATGGGCAACTTTCACAGCGTGGTGATCGAGTACGTGCCCTGGCTCGATTACGAGCGCAGCGCCCACAACACCTACATGGCCTGCCTGGCCGAGTTGGGTATCCCGGGTTTCGCCCTGTTCATGCTCGTCATCTTTGGAACCATGGCCAAGCTGCGCAGCGTGCGACGCAGTGCGGATCGTTTGCCGGCGACCATGCCGATGATGATCGGGCCCTTTGAAAGCCGTTTTCACCTCGGCTGGCACGCCATGGCCCTACGCACCGGCTTGGTCGGCTACCTGGTGTGCAGCATCTTCACGACACGGCTCTGGGCGGAAGACCTCTGGATCCTGCTGGCTCTGGGCACCTGTCTCTGGAACGTGACCGAGTACATGAAGCTCAGCGTGGGTGACGTGCCGTCGTTGGTAACCTTTGCGTCGAGCCAGTCCGACAACGAACCAGCCCGTCCGCTGACCGGCGCGGGACCCTTGACGACCATGTTCGACGTGCGCCATTGAACCGCCGCCGCCAACCAGCACGCAGCCGTGCGGAGCAGCGAACATGAGTTTGCAAGCCTCAACCGATCCCGCCGCCGGGTCGCGCTCGTCCGTGGCGGGTTGGCTGCTGCTGGCGGTGCTGGTCGGCGGGGTGGGGCTGCGCCAGGGTGTCGTCCACCCCGGACGCAACTACCTGCTCGATTTTCGCGCGTACTACGCGGCCGGCAAGGCCTTGCGGCTCGGCATCAACCCCTACGACATCGAGAAGGTCCGGGCCCGGATCAAACTGCCCGGCCGGCAGCCCGTCTTCTACTGCCCCTACCCGCCGCCGGCCCTGAGCCTCATGGTTCCCTTCGGCGCAATGCCTTACCCCGCCGCCCAGATACCCTGGTGCCTGTTTCAGTACGCACTGGCCGTTGCGGCGTTGGTGATGGTCCTGCGTGCCTCCCATGTCCCGCTCGGCTCGCCCGTCAGCGTTCTGATCACGACCGCGTTCTTACTGAGCGGCCCCGTGTTCCAGCTCTTCCGCTGGGGGCAATTCGACATGATCGTGCTGGCGCTGCTCGCGGCCGCCATCCTGTGTGCCACGCGCGATCGGTCCGTCGCGGCCGGCGTTCTCGTCGGACTCGCCGCCTTGGCGAAGGTGACGCCCTGCGTTCTGCTCGGTGTGTTTCTGATCCGGCGCGATTTCAAGGCGCTGGGAGCCGGTCTGCTGACCATCGTGCTGCTGCTCGGCGCGTCGTATCCCGTCATCGGTGCGGAGGGATTCGCGCTGTGGTACGGACTGCTGACCGAGAAACTCGGCGAGGTGGTCCACATCATCAGCCCGGAGAACATGAGCCTGCACGGATTCGTCTATCGCGCCTTGATCGACCATCAGAGCTTTCTCGGCCCTTCCGTGCCGTGGATCAACCTCGGCCCGGCCGCGGCAAAGTCGGTCGCCATCGCCCTGGTCGGCGCGATCGGTTTCGCGACGGTCGCCTGGATGATCCGACACCGGAGGGCGTTGAGCACGGCCGAGTGCCTCGCGGCGTTCGCGCCGGTCATTCTGCTGGTGTCGCCCATCACTTGGATGCACCACTGTGTTCTGTTGCTGCTCCCGATCGCGGTCATCGTCGCGCGGATCGCAAAGATCCGCCGCCCGTCCATGCTCGATTTGGGTTGGATCGTCGCAATTCTGTTGTGCCTGACGATGTGGCCCGTGCAGCGCTTCCAACTCGAACTGCCCGCCTGGCTCTCGCATGGGGTCGCCCCCACGACGACCTACGCCGTCGCACTCACCTGGTTGTTTATGATCGTGCGCTTCGCGCCGCTCAAAGACGCGGCGCAGGCCATCACGCGAACCACATTCCCCGATTCGCTCGGCTCCGCGAAGACGCCCGAACTGGAACTGGTGCCCGCAGCAGACTAAACGACCCGCGGCGTCAGGTACGGCCGCAACAGCGTCGCCAGCATGATCGACCAGAACGGCAGGTAGATCAGGTGATAGCGCGCTTGGGCCTGAAACACGGTGTGGATGACCACGCCCGACGCGAAGACGGCGAGGCACAACCACGCCAAAGGCTGCTCGGCAAACATCCGGCCGGCCCGGCGCGCGAACAGCATCGGGGCCAGGATCATGAGCAGGAACAACCCGTTCGAGAGCGTATGAACCCCCAGCTTCAGGCCCTGGCCGAGCGCCGGCTTGTCGGCGAAGGCCGCCATGTAACTTTCCACCGGCAGCAGCCAGTTGTCGCTGCCCAAGTAGTGAACCTGTTTTTGGGCGACGACCCGCGCGGCACGGCCCCAGTCGGCCCGGATCGCGTCAAGACCCATGCGAAACCCGAGCGGCGTCAACTTTAGTTCGTCCCCCCCCGCCGCTGTGGAGAGCTCCAGCCACGCCGGCTTGTGGTAGCCCCCGTCACTGCCCGGCGCCCAGGAAGTATAGAAATTCACCCCCCCGTTGGTGCCCAGCGGCACGAACGCATCGAAGAGCCGGTAGTTGCGAATCGCCCACGGCGTCATCACCAGTAGCATCGCGGTGCCCATCACGGCCGTTCGGGCGAGTGCCCGGCCCGGGCCGCACCCCCGCAAGAGCAGCCAGCCGAAAACCAGCGCCGGCAGGATCCCGACCGTCGAGCGCACCAGGCAAGCCAGTCCCAGGACCAGTCCGGAGGCGCACCAGAGCGGCCAATGCGACGCGCGCCCGTTTCCCGGGCGCGATCGGGGCTCTATCGAAGGAATCAGCGCGATCGACGCGAGCATCAGGACAACCACCAGATCGTCGTAGCTGATCACATCAACGTGCAAGCTGCGCCCCGGCCACGCCGCGACCAGCACAAGCGCCAGCGCTGCCGGGCGCACGCCGACGTACCGCCGCACCACGACCCAGGTCAACACGTCGCCCAGGCCTACCAGCACGACGTTCGCGAATTTGGCGGTGAGAAGCGACGAGCCGAAGACCGCGTACAAACCGACCAGAAACCCGGGATACCCCGGCGGCCAATACGCCCGGTCGTTGCCGGTGTCGTACACGCCGGTCGCGAGAATGTTGCGGGCCAATCCGTGATAGACGGCGTTGTCGCTCGTCGGCTGGGTCGCGACCAGAATGACCCACGCCACGCGCAAGGCGCTCAGAATGGCTATGAGCACGAGCACGCCGCGCATCGTGCTCACCAGCGGCAGTACGCGCTCCGACGCGTTTCGCAGGCGCCTGCGGAATCCCGCCGAGCGCCACAGAACCAAGAGCACGCCGACCCCCAGCACGTGGCCCGCCGCGTAGGTGACGGTCACCCCCGCGGACGTGCCCGACTTCTTCACGATGTAGCCGATCGAAGCCGCCGCGCAATCGACCGCGATCAGCCAGAGTGTCACGGCGGCCGCAACGACGAGCGCGTGTCGCAGCGCCCCCACACGACGACCGGCGGTACTACCGGCAGCGAGGTCAAAGGGGGTCGGCGACGCGAGATCGAGCGCAGAAGACATAGCCATCTCATCGGCATGGAAACAGTCGGCGCCGCCGGGCCGATCGCCCTGCGACGGACTGCTAGCCCGGATTGCGTGCGATCGAGCAATACTGTCCGCCCAGCGTCGTCAGACTGAACAGCCGCTCGCAGGCGCCGAAGTGACGATACAGCCGCCGCGGCAGGAACAGGTAGTAGCGCGTGCGGACGCGCTCGAAGCCGGCGGACCGGAACAGCCTTTTCATGCCCGGCGCGCCGATCAGCTTCGCGGACGCGTCGATCGGGCAGCGGTGGACGATGAACTGCGTGAGCGGGTTGCGCGGATTGTGCTCGAACACCAGCAGCACGCCGCCCGGTTTCAGCACCCGTCGAATCTCCGCCAGATGGGCGAGCCGGATCTCGGGCGCGATGTGGTGATACACGCACGCACACGTCGCGACATCGAACGTCCCCGCATCGAACGGCAATTGCAGCTCGGACGGCATATAGGCCGCGTTGACACCGGCCCGGCAGACCATGCTCAGGGACGGATCGCAGCCCTGGACGTTGCGAAATGATTGCTCGAGGCTGCGCATCAGCTCGCCGGTCCCGCAGCCCACGTCGAGCACGCGCAAGTTTTCCCGCGACGCCGCGTCGAAATAGCGCGGCAGGAACTCGAGCGCGACGTCCCGCTTGATTTGCGCGAAAAACGTCGGATCGGACGCGAAGCGCGTCTTGATCGGGTCCGCGACGAGTTCGTCGTAGCTCGGGAGCGCCCTCTCGGCCTGCGGAGCGTCAGCGCGAAACGTCGTGCGGATCGACTCCGGCCGAATGCGCAGCACGTTCGCGAAGTCTTCCGACTCCGTCGCCGTGAGCGGCCGACTGTGTTCCACGGGCGGCGGCGGCGCGACGATTTGTTCGGGGGAGATCGGCATACCGCTTTATCGACCCCGCCGCCGACGCCCTGCACTTGCGGCGTGACGGATCGGCGACCGCGGCGGGGGCCGAACACATCAAAGGTTATCGCAAGGAGTTAGCGAATATCGGCTCCGCGCGGCTCGTTGCCGATCGGCCGTGAACAGGCCGATAAGCGTGCCCGCGCGACGCTCATCGCGCGGCGCGCGCCCGTCGCGTTATGCGCACTTTCTGCCCGCGAACACCGCCGTTCGGTAGTAGAAAAACTTGGCGACAAACGCCGCGCCCGTCACGGCGACGATCGCCGGTAGATAGTGCGTGCCGAGCCAGCTGTGCAGCACGAGAAACGCGACGTACTCGCCGCCGCGAAACAACGCCGACGTCACGCCGAACTGCGCGAGCTGCCGCCCCAACCCGCCCCGCAGCCCCGGATAGACGTAGTACCGCATCAGCAGAAAGTTCATGCAGAACACGGTCACGAGCGCGGCGGCGAACGCCGCTTCCGCCGGAAGGGCGTACCATTCATGGAGCACAAAGGTAAGCCCCACGTTCGTCGCGTAGCTGAGGACGCCGAGCGACGCGAAGCGCACGAAACTCGGCCCCACGCCGGCCGAACCCCGAGAATCGGGTTGCACGGACATCCGGGTCTCCGGATCAGGTATGGACCGTCGTCGCGCGCGCAACGGCCCGCCGCTCGACGCGGCCTTGCGTGTCAGGTGGCTTCCCCATCGTCCACGGCGCGTTGGCCGGCTTCTGCCCCGCTGCCACCACGTTCCACGACACGCGCTGCAACAGTCTTCCGAACATCGACTCTAACGCCGTGTCAACCAGACATGCGGCCTTCGCCAGCGAGCGTGTAATCGGCTGCGGCCCCATCGGCACCTCCGCGAACGGCGTCGAGAAGAGGCCCTGCGGCCGCGTGCGAATGTCAATCAACCCGAATCGCGTGAACAGCTCGCGCAGCTCGGCGGCCGACAGCTCGATCTGCTCGTTCGAGTACTGCGCGTCGATCCGCTTGCGCACCCGGCGCGCCAGGCGAATCAGAGGATTGGTCGGCTGCGGTTCGTTGCACACCAACCAGCCGCCGGGCCGCAACAGCCGGATCAGGTTGCGGACCGCGAGCGGTATCTCGTCGAGATGATGCAGCACGCCGATCATCAGGATCACATCGAAGCGCCGCCGCGGGTTGTAGTCCTTGATGTTCGCCACGTCGAACGAGGCCCGCGTTCCCGCGTTGTGGGCCCGGGCGTACTCGATCAGTTTCGCCGAGTGGTCCTCGCCGCGGTAGGCGCTGTACTTCCCGTCGAGGTACGTGGCGGCGAACCCGGCTCCGCACCCGGCCTCGAGCATTGAGATCTCGGGCCCAACCGGCACACACGCCAGCGTCCGCTCGATCCGCTGCCGCCGCGCCGTTCGACAGGCGGGGATCAGGTCTTTGCGGCAGTAGGCGGCGGCGATTTTGTCGAACAAATCGCGGTCGCGCGTCTCGTGCGCGCTGCGCGTCTTGCCCGGCATCGGCAGCGTGGTCGGATTCATCGCCGGCTCGTTTAGTTCGCGGTGCGTTTGTCGATCATGTCCGCCAGCAGCGCGAACATCGCCGTGTTCACCGCGAACAGCAGCAACATGAGGGTCTTTTCCGTCAGATTGCGCAGCACAATCACGTCGTATGCCAGGCTGACCAGGAAGGTGGCGAAGAGCGCCAGCCCGATCGGAAAAAACACGCGCAGCGGCGCGAAGTACATCCCGGTCCGCGCGATGAGTTGCACGAAGAGCAGCGTGTCCCGAATCGGGCGGATCTTCGACTTGCCGATCCGCGGCGCGTAGCTGATCGGCACGAACTGCACCCGCCGGTGCGTCGTCAGCATCGCCAGCGTGATCGTCGTCGTGAAGCTGAATCCGTCCGGCAGGATGTGCATGAACTTCTCGGCCAGGTCGCGCCGAAAGACGCGCAGGCCGGAATTGAAATCGGGAATGGGCTGCCCGGCGATCCACGATGTGTACAGCCGCAGAAAAGCTTTCGGAATCCGCCGCAGCAGCGGATAGACCACGTCGTCGGACGTCCGCGCACCGACGACCATGTCATTCTCGGCGGCCAGCGCGAGCAGCTCGGGGATGCGGTGGTTCGGATAGGTCCCGTCCGCGTCGGTGATCACGATCAGCGGCGCCGTGGCCTGGCGAATCCCGCTCTTGAGCGACGCGCCGTAGCCCCGGTTGCGCCGGTGATGGACGACCTTCAGCAGCGGGTCCGTCGCGGCCGCACGCGTGAGCAGCTCGCCCGTTCCGTCGCTCGAGCCGTCGTTGACAATGATCAGCTCGTAAGGTCCCGCCGTCCGCAGGCTCGCCCGCAGCTCGGCGATCGTTTCCAGGACCGCCTCCTGCTCGTTGTAGCACGCGACGACGATGGCGAAGCCCGGCTTCGTCTGCGTACGGAGCGTGGGCTGTTTGTGCTCGACCCCGAGCGGGCGCTCGCGCACCCGCGCCGTCGGCGCCGCACCCACCTGCGTCGATTCCACCTGCAACATACCGGGTCCATCGACGCGATTCGCGCGATACCTTATCAGTCCGCAAAAAGTCTCATGCAAACGCAGGAACCCGGCACGAGCGCCGGCGCAATTCGTGCGCCCGCGCGTGGCCGGACGCGTGCCGCGCCCGGACTCGTTGGCGGCCCTCATTCGGCCTTCCGGCGACACCGATAAATCATCCGGATAGCGCGCGCCGGCTGCGGACGAAGCGGCGCGCCCTCGGCAGCAAGGAGCCGGCGTGCCTGCCACGGAATCGAAACGCCGACGCGAAACCGGTCGGGTGCGGCTGTTGTCGCTGCTGGCCTGGACCAGCTTCGCCGCGTTCCTGATCTCGTCCGAGTCCTTTCGCCGCTTCTGCCACGAGTTGACGCGTCTGGCCGGCAAGCTCTAAGCGAGGTGGAAGGCACCTTTGGCCATGAGCTCGATCCTCAGCCTGCTCGTCTTGCTGGTCTCCGCGTTGTGGGCGGCGCGGCGGATCGTCGCGTTCGCTCTGCCGACCGCGAGTAGCGATCGCGCGAGTCGAGTCGCCGCATTCGGGACCGTGAGCGTGGCCTGGTGCCTGGTCGCGACGCATCTCCTGGGAATCGTTTCGGAACTGTTCGACGCGACGCTCGTGAGAATGCCGCTCATCGCGGCGCTTTCGGTCGTGGGTGCGGCGGCGCTGGCGATCGCGCGACGGAAACGACCAGCGGGCAACTCACAAGAACTCTCAAGCGACCCGGAGCGGCCCGCCTATCGCGTCGCACCCACAAGCCGGGTCTGGCTCGTCGCTCTGGTTCCGGTCGCAGTCTTGCACGCCGGGTTGATCTTCGACGCCGCCCTGCGCCCGCCCACCAGCTTCGACGGACTGTACTACCACCTGCCGTTGATGTTCGAGTGGCTGCACGGCGGGCGGCTCGAGCTCGTGCCCGAGGTGTGGAAATTCTGTCTGCCCGCGAACTCCGAGCTATGGCAGATGCTCTTCGCGTCCACGGGCATCGAGCCGCTGATCGACCTGAGTATGGCCCCGATCGGCGTCTTGCTGGCGACCATCGTGCTGGCCACCGCACTGCAGCTCGGCGCGGGATCGACCGGGGCGCGCCTCGCCGCCCTGTTCACGCTCGCCTGCCCGATCGTCGCCCTTCAAATGTACAGCAGCTACACCGACCTGTTTGGAACGACGTTCCTGATGGGCGGCTTATATTGGCTGATCCGACTCGCGCGCAGCACGCCGCAGCCGCGCCAGCGCATCGCTTGCGCCGCGCTGGCCGGACTTAGCCTCGGCGTCGCGGTCGGCACCAAGTTTCAGTTCCTGGCCTGGACCGCCTGCCTGCTTCTGCTCGCCGCAATCATCTTCGTCGTTCAGATTCGAATGGACCGCACCGGGAACACCGCTCCGCCCGCGCTCCGTCTATGGCCGCTCGCGCTTCTGGCGACGCTGCCGCTCGCGGCGACGTTCTGGTACTTTCGAAGCTACTATCACACCGGCTGGCCGCTGTACCCCTTGCAGGTTCGCATCGCCGGGCACGTGTTCGGCAGCGGCGTGCCGCTCGAGGGCGCGACCCGCGACATCCGCGTCCCGCTCGAGGGTCTCTCGGCCCTGCTTTACCCGTGGTTCGAGCCGAAATACAGCGGCTACAACTATTCGGTCGGCAACGGTCTCGGCCCGCAGTTCGCCGTGTTCGCGGTGCTCGGCGCGGTTTACTTCCTCGCCCGCCGGCGCCTCTTCGCAACCTGCGGGGAGCGACTGGCCAAGTGGGTGATGCTCGGGTTCATCGGCTGCGGCATCGCGATGTTCTTCACCGTCTTGCACCTGCACCCGCGCTACGGCCTGCCGCTCTGGGTCGCGGCGTTCGCCGCCAGCGCGGCGCTCGCGGGCGTCCTGTCGCGGCTCGCCCCGCGATCGACGACCGTGCTGGCTGGTGTCACTCTCACGCTCGCGGCGGCGATGATCGGGCTCTGGCCCGCCAAGCTGCTGCTCGGGCGCGTGCGCGACGGCGCGCTGAGCCGGGCGAAGACCTACGAGATGCCCGAGCTGTTCGATCGACTGCCGCGCGGCACGGTCGTGCTCAACCTGGGTCCGCACGGCATGAACTATCCCCTGCTGGGAGCTGATCGTCAGAATCGCGTCATCGACACCATGCGCGTCCTGCACTACCGCGAGCGCGGCCGGCTGCAATTGCCGCTGTCCGCGCACGAGCTCGACGAGTACGCGATCGAGTACGTCTACACGCGCGGCGCGAGCGCCGTGCCGTTCTCCGCGGATGTCACCTACGAAGCCGTCTACGACGACGAGCGGGATCCGCGGCGGGTCGCATCCACCGCGCCGACCCGCGTCTATCGCGTCTTGCGGTCGCGCTTCGCTTTGAAAGATCCGTCGTGAGGATCGCGCAGGTTATCGACAATCTGGCACCCGGCGGCGCGGAGCGCGTCGTCGAGCAACTCGCCGCGGGGCTGGCTCGCCGCGGGCACGGGGCGTACGTCTATTGCCTCAAAGATGCCGGTGATGCCGCCGACCAATTGCGGGCCCGCGGGGTCATCGTCCGCGAGGCTCGCAGCATGGGGCGCGATCCGCTCCTGGCGCTGCGGCTGGGGTGTTGGCTGCGGCGCGACCGGATTGACATTGTTCACGCCCATAGCAGCGCCGCGCTGATCTGGGCGCTTCCCGCCGCCAAAGTTCTCGGCGTGCCGCTCGTGCAGACGCGGCACGGCTGTCTCCTGGGGCGACCATCGCGCTACCGCGCCCTCGCCGAACGGCTCGCGCCGCTGGTCGATCGCCTGGTCCTGGTGTCCGAAGTGCTTCGCGCCGCGCTGCCGCCCGGGCCGCGGCGACGCCACGCTTTGCACGTGCCCAACGGCATCGATCGCCCGCGCGTCGCGTTGGCGCACTCGCGCGAATTGTTGGAGCGGCTGTGTGGGCGCGCGTTCGACGGGCCGGTCGTGTTGAGCGTGGGCACGATTTGCGCCGAAAAGGACACGCGCGGGCTCCTGAAGGCCTTTGCCGCGCTGCGCGGCGAGATGCCGCAAGTTCACCTCGTCGCGACCGCGGTCGGTGATGTCGGCTGCGTCGAACCCAGGGACGGCAAGCAGCGCACGCTGATCGAGCACGGCGTCAATGGGCTGCTTGTCCCGCCGCGCGACCCCGCCGCCCTCGCCGACGCGCTACGCTACGCCCTGAGCGATTCGCCCGCGGCGCGGCGGCGCTGTGCAAACGCGGCCCGCGATCATGAGCGGCTGTACACGGCCGAACGAATGGTCGTGCGGTATGAGAGCATCTACCGCACGTGTATCGGCGTGCGCTCGGCGGCCCCCGCCTTTGACCGACGCCCCGCGACGCCGTCCGGGCCGCCGCGCGTGCTCATGCTCGGGCCGGCGTCGCCGCGCATCGGTGGCATGGTCAGCGCGATCGACACGCTCATGACCGGCTCGCTTCGCGAGCGCTATCGCCTGGTTCGCTTCGCGACGACGACGGCCCCCGATTCGCCGAATCACGCGAAGCGCGGCCTCGCGAGCGCGACCGGCGCGATCCCCGCATCCTTCGTTCGCCACGCCCGCGCCCTGGCGGGCCTGATCGCAACCCTGCGCCGTCATCCAATCGACCTGTTGCACATTCACACGTGCAGCTACGTCACGTTCTGGCGCAACCTGCTCGACCTGCTGGCCGCGCGGGCCCTGCGGCGGCCCTGCGTGCTCCACATTCGCGGCGGTCGATTCGAACGGTTCTGCGAAGATTCCAATCCGGCCGCCGGATGGCTCATTCGCCGTGCGTGCGAGTCGGCGGCGGCGGTAGTCGTGCTCTCCGACGATTGGCGGCGCCGGCTGCGGCCCTACATGGGGCGCGCCCGGATGGTCGTGATCCCCAACGCCGTCCACGTGCAGGCCTCACGGTTGTGCGGCGTTTCGAGCGGCTCACCGCCCGAAGCTGCGTCGAACAAACCGTGTCGCTTCCTCTTTCTCGGCGCGCTCAGCGAAGCCAAGGGCCTCGGCGACCTGATTCAGGCGGCGAGTGCGCTGAAGCGGGCGGGAACGCCCTTCACACTCGTGATCGCCGGCCCCGATGCCAACGTCGGGCATGAGGTATGGGCGCGGCGTCTGAGCGCTGCCGGCCTGCAAGAAGAAGCGACCCTGATCGGCCCCGTCGTTGGCGTCGCCAAGACGGACCTGCTGAACTCAGTCGACTGCCTCGTTCACCCCAGTCACAGCGAAGGGCTGCCGTTCACCGTGCTCGAAGCCGCCGCTGCCGGCTTACCTGTCATCGCGACCGACGTGGGCAGCGTCGCGGACGTGATGACGCGCCGGCCAGGGGGCGAGCACGATCGCTCCGTCGCATTGGCGCCGCTCGTCGCGCCCCACGATCCGCCGGCCCTGGCGAGCGAAATGATGCGGCTCGCCGGCGACGCTGCGCTGCGGCAACGCATCGGCCGCGAGCTGCGCACTCACGTGGCCGAGCACTTCAGCCTCGACCGGCAGGTGCGGCAAATCCAGGACCTGTACGAGTCCATCTTGAAGCCCAAGGCGTCTGCCGCCCGCCGCGCGACGGCGGCGAGTGTTCCATCTGCACGAACGACCGATACCACCGCCCCACTCCCACGCAAGCCGCAACACGCAAGCCCCCGGACCGAGCCCGTGACGATCGGAGACTGAGAGCTGCAACGCATGAACCCGCACCCCTGGCTGGTACGACACCTCACCTACCCGACCCACGAGCGGCTGCGCGGACGGAACACTCTGCGCGAGCTGCGCGAGCTCGCGCGGCTCGCCGAGCAGCCGCTCGAGGTCGTCCGGGCCGAGTGCGCCCGCCGCCTGCGCGAATTGCTGATCTTCGCCCGCCGCGAGCTGCCGTATTTCGAGACTCTGTTCGAGCGTTGCGGCGTAGACCCGCGCCGCGACGATCCGTACGCCGAACTGATGAAGCTGCGTGTCCTGCAAAAGGCCGACGTTCGCAAGAACGCCGAGCAAATGGTCTATCGCGGCGTCCGCGGCGGGCCGATCCCGCACAGCAGTGGCGGCACGACCGGCGACACGCTGCACTTCGACACGAGCCTGCTAGCGGGGCAGACCCGCACCCTCTGGGGGAAGGAACAGATCCCTCCCCCCGGCGTGCCGTGGCCGAATCGGAACCTCAGCCAGCGGGTGGGATGGGGCCTCATCGAAGGGACGAACGTGGGGCTGGTGACCGTCACGTCCTGGTCGTTCGACGCCCAGTTCGACATCCGGGCTCGGTTCGAGCAGGCGGTCGACCAGCTGATGCGCGTCCACAACGCCGACGGGATCATCTTCGACTTTCGCTTTAACACGGGAGGCGGCTCGCTGGCGCGGGAGGGGCTCGAACTCCTCTTCAACGAAACCGTGCCCACGGTCGGGTTCGACCAGCGCATCCCCGGATCGTCGGATCACTTCGCCATGGAGCCGGATCCGCTTCGGCGGGAGGCCAACCTCGTCATCCGGGGCAATCCGGCGACGTTTTTCGACAAGCCCATCGCTATCCTGATCGGGCCGGGCTCTATCTCTGCCGGCGAACTCGAAGCGCGGCGTCTTTCTTTTCATCCAAACGCACGGATCTTTGGACTGCCCGCGCCCGGCGGCAACACGGGCTCCGACTTCATCAGCATCGGGGATAGCGATTGGTTTGTTTCCCGGGCTCACAGCACGCAGTACCTCGTGAGCACCCACGCGTACCTCACGCACCTCGGCCTGGAGCCTGACGAGCGGGTGTGGTTCACGCGCGAAGATGCCGCGAACGGCGTAGACACCGTGATCAAAGCGGCCCTCGACTGGATCGAAGCCGAAGCGACGGCTGTGGAAGACGAGATCGTTTCGACGACCAGTCTCGATGTCGCCTGGTACCCGAACCCGTTCCGTGAACGAGCCACCGTGTCTTTCGAACTCGACGCGCCGGCTCAGGTGTCGGTCACGCTCTACGACCTGCTCGGGCGGCGCGTCGCGACCCTGATGAACGGCCCGGCTGCGACGGGGCCTCACCAGGTCGCCTGGGAGGGGAAAAACCTTCACGGAACGGCCTTGAGTTCCGGGCTTTATTTCTGGAAAGTGACCGCCGGCTCGAAGACGGAGACCGGCGCCGTGATGCTGGTGCGCTAAGTACCTGGATGCGTGAAACGTGAAACGTGAAACGTGAAACGTGAAACGTGAAACGTGAAACGTGAAACGTGAAACGTGAAACGTGAAACGTGAAACGTGAAACGTGAAACGTGAGGGTGCCCTTAGAAACGTCTCAGCGAGGCACCCTCACGTTTCACGTTTCACGCTTCTAGATTCCTGCGTACAAATTTGTGGAGACGCTGCACACGGACGAGCGATTGCCCGATCTGTGATTATCAGATTTTTTATATTCGATGACCCCGTGAGGTAACGAGGAGGCTGGCAAAATCGCTGTTCTGAGGCGACACCGCTTAGATTCCCCCTTTGAGCCTTCGAAGCGGGACAGCGGCGCGCAGCGTAGGCGGAGCACGCTTCAGGCGCAGCTTGCTGTGCATGAACGGGGTGCAGGGGAATGTACCGCAGAGAAGTGCCCCGGCACCGTGTGCTGGATCTCAACCAACATCCCCCGCCCTCGCTGGCGCTCGGGCAC
>JACZRH010000105.1 GCA_022574815.1 Planctomycetota bacterium
CTCATTCGATCGATGTAGCTAAGCTGAAACTCCGGCAAATAGTTGTTGACGTCCAGCGCGGCCGCCCGTTCGTAGAGGCTCTGATCGCTGCCGGCCATCAGGTACTCCCGCAAGGGCGCCTCGCCGAGCGGATCTTCCGTCATCGAGGAAATGCTTTCGCTCACCAGCCGACTGCGCACGTCTCGATGCAGCAGGCTGACCCAGCTCAGGTAAGCTTCGTCGGGCGGCAGGTCGGAGCCGGAGACGAAACGCCGGGCTCGCTTGGCGAAACGGCTGCCGGCGGTCGATTCCGGCCATCTCATGACGACGCGTTCGACCAGGTGCCGGCGTACGCCGCGCGGCAGAAGACGGTAGTACTGCAAGTATCGGATGCCCGAATGGCGCGGGTAGCCGAAGAACAGCTCGTCGCCACCCGTTCCGCCCAGAGCGACTTTAAGGTGCTGCCGAGTGAATTGGCAAAGCAGATAGACCAGAATCGAAGTCGGCTCGCCGTGCGGCTCGTCGAAATGCCATAGCACGCGCGGCAACAACTCGATGCTGGCGCGGCCCGATATGGTGATCTCGTGATGCTCGCGCGAAAACATGCGCGCCACGCGCGCGGCGTACTTCAGCTCGTTGAAGCCGGTGGCGCCAGCGTCGTATCCGACCGTGAAAGAGTGCGGCCGAACGCCGTGCTCGGCCATCAGGGCGACGATCAGCGACGAGTCCAGTCCGCCGCTGAGAAGCACGCCGACCTCGACGTCGCTCTTCAGGCAGCCTTGGACGATGTTCGTCAGCTCATCTTCGAGCCGTTCGGCGGCGGCGTCAAATGTGAGGGCGCTGCGCTGCGTTTCGAGCCGCCAATAGGAGCGCGTCTCCACGTGGCCGTTTTCGTGGACGAGCAAGTGCCCCGGGGGGAGCTTTCGTATGTGCCGGTAGAAGGAAGTCGGGCTCGGTACGTAGCCGCAGGCTAGGAACTGGCACACCGCGGTCGCATCGACCTGCCGCTCGGCGGTATGCTGGAGGATGGCCTTGGCCTCCGAGCCGAACAGCAGGCACTTGTCGTCCCACGAGTAATAGAGCGGTTTTTCGCCGATTCGGTCGCGGGCGAGAACCAGGCGTTTCTTGCAACTGTCCCAGATCGCGATCCCGAACATGCCCCGCAGGTGTTGGACGAAATCCAGTCCATGTTCTTCGTAAAGATGAACGATTGTCTCAGTATCGGTGGTCGTACGGAAGATATGACCGCGGCGCTTCAGCTCTTCGGTGAGTTCTGTATAGTTGTAGATCTCGCCGTTGAAGACGACCCAGATGTCGCTGGTCTCATTCGAGATCGGCTGGTGCCCGGTAACAAGGTCGATTATCGACAAGCGCCTCACACACAGTCCGATGCCCGGTTCGGTATGAAAGCCGTCCTCGTCCGGACCACGGTGCGTAATGCTTCTACACATGGCCCGCAGCAGGGGCTCATCGTCGAATCCGATGTAACCGGCTATGCCGCACATGGATCGTCGCTCTTGCGGTCTGCACTGTTCGCATCCAGCTCTACTTGTCCGCGCCACCCGAAGTGCGGTGTGAAGCCCATCTGCACTCCGTCGAGTTCATGAATGGGCCCCTCATAGGCCGAATCGTTGCAGCGCAACTCGACCTCCGTCGACTCAAACGTCGCCAGCGGCCAGCGGTGCGGATCAAAGGTGCGATGCAGCACGGGCATTTTGCGCCAGTCGAATCCCATCAGACGCGCACACGCCAGATCAACGGCGACCGGATTGGCGCCGGCCAGGACGACGCCGGCGGGCTTCGGCGTCGGGTCGAGCGGGCCATTGCCCTCGCCGGCGACGATGCCGTCGACCACGCTGAAGAAGCGGCGGACCGGTCGATCGTGCAGCGCTCCGTCCGCGTCGGCGTAGAGCAGGATGCGGTTCAGGTCGAGCACCATCCGCCAGGTCGTATCGTTGCCGTGCCAGTTGCCCGAGCGAATCGTGTCGCGGTTAGTGTCGCCGAAGATCCTCTTTCCGAACGCCTTGATCGGTCCGGCCAGCAGCGGGCGCAGCGGCCCGAGCAGCGGAAACAGCCGCTTGAAACGCGCCACCGTCGTGCGCTCGATGCGGCGTTTCATGCCGTTCTCGCTGAATTCGTCCCCGCCCTGGGCCGGCGTCCCTTGCCGATGGTGCGGCAGCCAGTTCTTGTTGCCGTTGATGCCGACCAGGTTCTTCAGGTTGACCGTCAGGCCAACCTTCTTGTGCGTCTTGAGCTTCGGCAGGCTGATGACCACGTCGGCGTCGAGCACCGTTTTGGAGATCAGATACTCGTGTACGTCGTCGTGCTGGTGCCTGTGCAATTCGGCCGTGTCATACTCCGCCCCGTAGAGCAAATGGCACAGGTGGTTGATCTCGCAGAATGCCGAGTGTTCGCCGAGGTTTACTCGGACGTAGCCGGCGGGGTCGCCGGGCAGCGTCGTGTGACCGACGATCACTCCGTCGATCTTGCGAGCCGCTTCGGGGCGCAGGTCGTACACCTCCACATCGAAGCCGGCCCCCCGGCGATAGAACTCGCGAATCTCGTCTAGGCCGGCGATTTTTCGAATCGCGTCGAAGTCGGCGTCGTTCTGCGGTGCATCGGCAATGATCAGTCGGCCACGCCCCTCCAGCGCGATGAAAGCGTAGTCGAGCACGGCGCGAATGACCGCACCGTGCGTGATGACGCAGTCAGCGTGGTCCGGGCTGCTCTCGCGAAAGTCGCGCACGAAATTGGGCTTCAGCACTACCGTGTCGCCGGGACGAACGATCCCGCCAAGTGGATTCCAGCCCGCCGCGTCAAACTTCGCCGCGTCGAGCTCAAGCAGCCGCAGTGCGCCGCGCACGGCGTGGTAGGCGGGGTTGGGCTGCGAACGGTCCAGGGCGTCGCCGAAGGGATACTCGGCCACGGGGTCGCTCGGGCAAAACGGCGGCACAGCAGAATAGCGCGGCTCTCCGCAGAATATCGCCACTGTCGTGGAATCCAGGCTGGATGGAGTTGCTCGCACGATGTTTTGCTCACCCTGTGCCGGCGCGGCAATGGTCCGAAGGTCGCTCATCACGCCGATCGTGATGGCAGACATGCCCGGTGGCATCCGTATACTACCAGTGTCGAGCCCGCGCAGCCCCGGTGCGCGCCGTCCACACCCGGCCGGCGCGCCGCCGCAACCCGCTTGACGTGAGGCGTGACGACTGGCAAGATTCGCGCCCGTTACTGGACGCTCGGCTACCCGACTGCAGCCGGTCTGCCGCGGGAGAATTGAGCGTCTTTCACGATCGTGCGCGAGAATGATCTATCGCGGCCGCGACGCCTCCTGTTCGAGAATCTCATCCCAGCGACGTGCCACGCGCCCCGTTTCGTGTCGCAAGGCCGCCTGTCGTGCAGCTCTTGAATTGGCGGCCAGCTTGTCTTCGTTCAGAAGCAACTCGCATATGCGTTCCGCGAAAGCTTCGGGCGAGCGGCGCTGCACCAGGTACCCGTTGACTCCATCTTCGACCAGGTCGCCCAGATCGCCGACGTCGGAGACGACCGCCGGCAGTCCGCACATCATCGCTTCCATCAGCGAGAGCGCCAATCCTTCTGAGTCAGACGTGAGCACAAAGATCTTCGACCGCCGCAGCCAACCCGCCACGTCGGCCTGGTGGCCGGCGAAGGTGATGCAGTCGCCGAGGTCCAACTCGCGGGCCAACGCCTCCAGCGCAGTGCGGCGTTCGCCATCGCCGACGATAATCGCGCTGACGCTCGGAACTGCGTCGCGCACCAAACGGACTGTACGCAGGAAGACGTCAATCCGCTTGATCTCCGCCAGCCGGCCGGTGAAGATCAGATCAATGTCCGGTGGAGTCAACGGCGGAGCAAACGTGACTCCGTCGATGCCGCCGGTGATCACCTCGATCGGATTGAACGCGCCACGCGAACGGAATACCTCCCGCGCGCGTGAACCACGGACGACGACCTGGCTGAACCGACCGACGGCTTGGAAGAGTCGCCGTTCGATGACGGGGGCAGGCGTTTCGATCTTGGCGAAGAGCCGATTCTCCGCCCAGATGCCGCCATCGATCACCTCCATCGGACCGCCCGTGGAGATGTAGAGCGAGCGCACGCCGAGCCAACTGGCCAGTGCGTCCGCCACCAGACCGTTCACGAGCAGATGAAATCCGCCGATGATGTGCGGCCGACGGCGAACCGCGGTCCACGCAAACACGATCAGCCGTGCCGTCGAGCGGCCGGTGCAGCGGATCAGCCAGCGCGGTGGATAGACCGGATGCAACTTGGGCAAAGGCGGCAGCCGAGTCGTCGTGATCAGCCAGATCGTCCGGCAGTTCGGCGCGCGCGCCAGCGGCTCAAGCTGCGCGCGAATCCAGCTTTCGGAGTGGAACATGGCTGTCAGAAGCAAGTCAACGCCGTCCGGAGCTCGCTGAGATCGGACGGGCCGCAACTTTCGGCCCAGCACGACCCAAACCGCGTGCATTCCCAGCGCCGCGCGCAGCAGCAGCCGATACAGCGTGCGACCAACCCGACGCCGCAGCGAAGGAACAGCAGCATTCAACTGGCGGCGGGTCGCGCCACTGCCGGGTCTTCCCGTTCGTGGATCAACAAATCCCAACGCGGCCTCCGGCGGCATCAGTCCCAATCCGGAAAGCGCAACGACGGCCACCCGAGTGACACGCTCCGCCGTCCCGACTCATCAGGAGGATTGCAGCGCAGACCGGGCATAGGTGTGTCGCCGACGCAAAGGGATATCCGCTGCGGATCTTGCGTGTATAGGGTCAAACCGTCGAGGTCGCAGGCACCGGTGGTGTTGGGCGTTGCCACTAGGCCCGGTGCGGGCGCCAAGCGAATCCGCACCCCCTGTGTATCATTTTCCACTGAAAGTTCAACCGAGCGAATCGCGTGGCAGAAACCCAGTAGCCGTCGCGTGGTCGTGACCAGGATGCGTCCGTCGCGATGTGCGTCGGCCAGTCGTCGAAAGGCGGCGACTGCGGCGTCATTGAATGGCACGCGCGAGTCGCTGATCTTGCCCAAGTGCGTATACAGGATGCTAGCGCCGCCCCGTCGCTCCAGCCGCTTCAACAAATCCTCGGTCAGCACTTGTCCGATTTCCCGGCCCGTATCGCACGAGCTGACACCGCCCCAGTGCGGGTTGGAGCGCAAGAACTCGTGGACCCGCCGACCATCGCGAAGCTGCGTTCGGCGAAGGACGTCGTTCGAGGCGTGCATGTTGTATTTCGCCCTGCCGCAGCGCGCCAACGATTGTTTGACTGCTTCCTTCGCCAACGTCCGTGCCGACGCCAGCGGCGCGCGTCGCGTGAGCAACCCCGCTAGGCTGGTCGGGGCGTTCTGTCCGATCACGCTCGTTACGCGTCCGCGCCAGACGTATTGCACGCCGAAATCGCACGTTCGGTCGGCGTGATAGGCCGCGTGCCCCGGCTCGTCGCCGTGACCGCACATGATATCCGCTCCAAAGTTGGTCGGAGCGACCGCGTGATCGATCCAGACCTCCAGCCGGCAGTCGTGGCGGTCGAGCTCGTCGAGCGCCCGCGTCGCGTGTTCGCGCGTCGCGGCCAGGTCGCCGTAGGAGTGTAGGCAGTCGATGTGTCCGCTTCGGATCAGGTCGCGCACCATCGCCCGCCCGGCGTCGTCCGTGTTCCAATAGGCGAACTGGTCCGGCGGCATGTCGAAGTAGATCGTGTTGCCTACCTCCAATCCGACGCCGGGGCCCATCGCGGTCGTTTCGGTCGTGTTCAAGAACCGCATGATCTCGTGGTACACCTGCCGGTCCGGCGTTTCGTCGAGGTCGCTGCAGATCGCGAGCATCGCGCGGTATGGATACGGGATCTTCCGCAGTTCAGCGTCGCCGTTGCCCATGCCCGTTCTTGTTACCGAAAGTGTGGATGGCCCGCAGGTAGACTTCCCGCGTACGTCGCGCCACAACGGCGGACTGAAAGCGGTCCCCAGCGATCTTCCGCGACGTTTCGCCCATCGCAGCGCGGCGAGCATCGTCTTCTAGCAGCTCTTTGAGCCGCTGTGCGATGTCGTCCGGATCATGTGGATCGATCAGAAAACCGGACTCACCGTCGCGCAACAAGTACGGCATCCCGCAGCGGTTGGAGGTCACGACCGGCACGCCCGCCGCCATCGCTTCTTCGACCCCCATGGGCGAGTTTTCCTCGAGCGACGCGAGAGCGAAAACGCTCGCCTGGGAGAGTTCCTGCTGCACGGCCTGCGCGTCGATGCGACCCAACAATTTGACCCGCCCGTCCAGATCGTGGTCGCGGATATACTCGCGCACGCGACGGCTGTAGTCGGAATCGCTCTGCGATCCGGCCAGACGCAATTCAGCCTTCACTCCCATGGCGGACAGCCGCGCAAAACCCGCGAGCAGACCGAGGGTGTTCTTTCGTGGAATGATCCACGCCGCGCTGAATATCGTCCCCCTTCGCTCGTGGCGCTCGATCTGAAAGAAATCGTCGTTCACCGGATTATCGATATCGTGAATCACGCCTCGTGCGATCCCGCCCAGCCGCTCCCGAACGTACGGACTGATCGAGACCAAGTGGGGTTGATCCGCCCATCCGGAGGTCTCGACCCATTTCCAGATCAGCGCCCGCAATCGAGGCAGCTTCCGTCTGCTAACCAATGTATCTCCGTAAATGAAGCCATGGATCGTGAACACGCGCGGTAGCGTCAGGCCCTTGACCATCAGGCCGTACACGTCGTGCGCATGCACGAGATCCGGGCTCAGTTGCGTAAGGTAGGCCCTCATCTGTCGGCGGCCCCCGCCGACCGCCTCGGTTAGCGTCGACCACCCGCGCCGCGGCAGGCGATGGACGGTCACACCCTCCCACGTGCTGATCTCGGGCCGCCGGCAATTCGAGTCGGTCGTGACAACATGCAGCTCGAGATCGCCGAGCGCGGACAGCGCCCGCACCAGCACTACACTCACAGACTCCACCCCGCCACGGGGCGCCGACGGGTCGGCCGGGAATCGTGTGACGAATGCGACTTTCATCGGTATGTTCCTTGTCCTACTACGAAGGATGGCTCACGTCGGCCGGGCCCGAGCGCGGGGCTTGAGCCCGAACAGGAAGATGTCATCGAGCGCCATCATTTTGCCCATAAAGGTCCGCAGGTCCATTCCCGGTACCAGCGCCAACACCATACAGGCGTGGCCGAGCCGCGCGAGCGCGACGAGCCCGTCACCTCGCCCGCAGCCGACTTCTGGAATATGGGCCAGCTCCCGGGTCAGAGGCTGAATCAACCTCGTGTTGATGATCATTCTGGGCTTCCAGTGTCCGCCCCGGATTGTGGTGTGACGAGCCTTGTCGGCTCGGTGGCCGGGCGCGGATTACCGGGGGCCGCCGCGCCCCTCGGAGGATGCTTCAGCGCATCCAAGAAAACGGCCTCAAATTGCGGCATGGCGGCCTCGATAGTGTGGTTTTCGAGATAATAGCGCCGCACGTTCGCTGAGGCCTGTTTCCACCGCTCCGGCGAGCCAAGTAGCGAGCGAAGAGCCAGGATCAGACCGGGCACGTCATGAGCCACCGCACCGAGATGCCGCTCAGCGATCAAATGGTCCGGGTCGAACGATGATACGACAGGCACGCCATGACTCCATGCCTCAAGAAACGTATTCGGAAAGCCCTCGAAGACGGAGGTGCAACAAAGGCATGCCGCTGCTCGATAGATGCGCGGCATGTCACCAGGGTTGACGCGCCCATGCATGGCCACATTCCGGATGGCGGCGGCCCGGGCCAAGAGGGCCTGGGAATATGGCGTGGTCTCATCCGGGGCGCCGGCGACGTCAAACGAATACTCCGGCAACGCCTCGGCAATATCGAGCAGCCACTCCAGGCGCTTCACGGTTCCGATGCGGCCGACCCAGGCCACTCGCACAGATTCGGGGGCGGGCGCCGCAGGCCGGACCCACTCGCCGTCGGCCGGTTCGGCGCAAGGCATCGGGATGACCAACGATTCGATTCCGAAGCGCGATCGAAGCATATGCTTCTGCGTACGGGTCTGCACAATCACACGGTTGGCGCTGCGCAGCCCATGGCGGTATAGGGCGCGCTCGCGCAGCGTCTTCATCTCCGGCAGGCGCGGGTCGCAGTCGGGGTCGCTGGCGACCGAGTAGACGAACGCCCGACCGTTGCGGCGGCACCATAAGGCAACCTGTCCCGTCACGTACTCGCCACAGTTATGATAGTACACATCGGCGTCGGCTTCCCGCATGGCCCGGACCAGGCCGGTCCAGCGCGGGTGAAAGAATCGCAACCCGCGCAGCCCTGCGTTTCGGCGGCAGATCTTGGTCACGCGGACGCCGTCGATGACCAGATCGTCCGGTTGGCCTTCGTCCCACGTGAGCACGCTCACGCCGTAGCCGCGCGCCGCCAGCCAACGCGCCAGCAGGCTGGTTTGCCGCTCGACGCCCCCGACGTGCCCCTTCGGTTCACCCGCCAGCGTGGGGAAGGCAGAGTGCGCCACGACGCAAAGTCTCATCCCGCCAAGCACACTGATTTGACGATTCGGGCGGGTCGCAACTCGGGTCGCGGGAGCCGTCATACCGTGACTCGCGCGTGCGAGAACGACTCCAGCCACCGGTTCAGACCGTCGTGCAGTTCGCAGGCAAGTTGCGGTTCCGCGTCGATCAGGTTGCATTCCTCGCGCGGGTCCCGCACCAAGTCGTACAGCTCGTGTCGGTCGTTGGAAGACCATAGAAACTTGTGCGTGTTCGTGCGATATGACCGCAGTACACGGTCGTATTTGGCGCGGAACTCCGGCATGAACTGCGGCACGATCTGCTCCCACGGCCCGCTCACCGGCCGGTACGACTCGGAGATGGCAAAGTCGGAGTAGCACCCCGTCCGTACCTGTTCCAGCAGGTCACTCCCTTGCAGCTCCGCCGAAACCTCCGGAGCTGAAATCGACGCCAGACTCATCAGCGTCGGCAATAAATCGACCGTCTGAACCATCGGTCGGATGCGCGCGCCGGCACGCGCACCCGGCAGCCGAAGGATCAGCGGGACCCGTAGCAGCGTGTCATACAGGCAAAGGCCGTGCCGAAGCAACCCATGTTCCCCGTAATTGTCACCGTGGTCACCCATCACCACGACGATCGTGTCGTCCAACATGTCCTGATGATCGAGATATCGCAAGAGCTTGCCGAACCACTCATCGAAGAAAGCCGCCTCTGCCCGCCCCAATTCGTGCAGGTTGCGGAAGTCTTCGTCGGACATTCGTGCGATACCGCTGACAAAGAAGTGTTTGTCCTGGTTGATGGCGCGCTTCTGCCTGGCGCTAAGGCTCGTGAAACGCCGCCGAAACTGTGCGGGCGGCAACAGTGGCATGTGCGTCTCGTCGGTATGTACGTACAGCAGGAACGGGCGGCGACGGTCCCAGCGTCGCTTCAGCCAATACAACGCCTCGCCAATCAGGACGCGCGTCTCAAATGTCTTCTGATACGCTCGCGTGAGTTCGCGGTGCGCGCGACCGATCAACTTGAGTAACCGGTTGCGCAGCGTCACCTGGTGCCACCTCAGGTTCGACGCCACCGGAAAACCGCGATCCAGCCCGGTCTTGGGACCAATGTAGGACTCATCGGCGAATGACGCCGTGTCGTAGCCGGCCTGCGAGAAGACCTCCGCCATCGTGGGATAGGGTGAGTCGAGCAGGGGGTGCTCGTCGTGTCCGCCGTGCTTGCTCGGCAACATGCCGGTGAAGACCGAGGCCGTTACGGGCCAGGTGTGCGCGGATGGAGCGATCGCGGTCTCGAACACATAGGCCTGTTCGGCCAGGCGATCGATGTTCGGCGTGTTGCTCGGCGGTCCACCGTAACACGAGAGCAAACTGGGACGCGTCGAGTCCAGCACAGTGATCAGAATGTTCGGACGACCGTTTCGCATAGTAATCGGATCCTCGAGACTGGACGTCAGGTCCGGGCTTCTGACCCGTCGGCCGCTCCCCCGATCGAGCGCGCTTCCGCGCGGCCCGCCCGTCTGAAACGCTTGAGCAGCCGCTTCTTGAACGAAGGCGGGAGTATCCAGCGCCAATAGACCGCTGCGAGCAACGCCCCACCGACGCCTAGGCCGGCCGCGAGGGAGATCATCGGCTGATCTGCGAACAAGACCTGCCCCACAATCAACGCCGCGGCCAATGGCAGCACGCCGAGTAATGGAGCCCAAGTGGTTTTCCAGAGGAAGGATGCCAGCCGTATTTGCAACGCTCGACACAATAACACGGCCGGCATCAGGCCCCCGCCCACTGTCACAGCGACTGCGACGGCGACTGAGGCGCCCAGCAGCCCCCCGTGGAGAGGACCGACAAGCAAGTAGGCGGCCCCCGTGGCCAGCACCGCGCTGCAGAACTCCGCCATCCCGGCCCAGCCGTGCCGACCGATGCCCACAAGTATGCGATAGGAACCGCGGTGCGCGAACGAGAGCAGGTGCCCGATCGCCAGGACCGCCAGTACAAGCGGCGCCTCGTACGCGTGCCCCATCCAGAGCCGAACCAGTGGGCCGCCAGCAATTGCCAGCACAACGACCATCGGCAGCGCCAGGCACATGCCGTAGCGGGCGCTCTTGAGCGCCAGCTCACGGAGCTTCACTTGGTCACCGCGGGCGGCCAGTGCCGCGCTGGCCGGCGTGAAGACGTTTCCGTATTGATTCGTCAGCCGCTGAGCGAAGATCACTAGGTTACGCTGCCGCGCGTATACCGCCAAGGCGGCCGGTCCCATCCATGCCGCAACGATTAGGCCGTTCACCTGATACAAAGTGCCGCGGGCGATTCCTTGCAAGTAGGTTCGTCCCCCGAAGCTCAATACCTCGCGCAGGTCGTGCCTCGTGATTAGTCGGGGTGAAATCTTCAGCTCCGGACACAAACGCTTGACGAAGCGGTAGCTCCAAAGGTGGCCCGCAACGTCAGACGCTAACATAGCCCAAGCCAGCGCCACCAAACCGTGTCCTGCCAGTAGCAGCAATACTATGATCGCCACAGCCACGAGGTGCGGGCCGGAGCGAGTCAGGTTCTTCAGGTCCCAGCGCTCCAGGCCGCTGAGGATCCCGCGAAACAGGCCGAGCGGCAGGGCCGCCGCGGCGTTAACGCCGAGGATCGCAACGACACAGCGCGCCTCAAAAATGACGGCCGAGTCGGTTTCGGGCGGCAACAACGACGGCGTCAGAAAAACAAACGCGCCAATCAGCACCAGCCCCCCGCCGAACGCCAGAGACAACACGGCCAGAGTGGCACTAACGCTTTGGCTCAGAGCAGCCCAGTTATCGCTGGCCCGGAATCGCGCTACGTCCCGGCTTATAACGGAGGCAACACCCAACGTCAGCCATTGGGTGAAGCCGACGGAAGCCCAAGCGAAGTCCCAGATGCCGAGCCGTTCCTGGCCGATAGAGTCCCCGATGAGGCGTGGGAGCAGAAAGCCAGAAACCGCGAAGACCAGATACCCAAGCCAGTTAGCCCCCACGGCGCCGGCCAGCGAAACTGGCCGGCGTGGCGGATTGACCCCCTTATCACTCATATCCGTTAGGGTCCCGTGGTGGAGCCGCGAAGCCGTCCCGCGCGCACACGGTCATCACTCATAGCCTAGCTGTCGGTTTATCCTGCCCGCGATGCGATCAAAAACCCGCAAGTCATGTTTCGTCAATCGCGCTTTCCACTTCTCATCCAACGTGATCTCATCGTTCGATTTCAGACGCATGTAATTCCCGACAATGTGATGCTCAACCGAACGATAATCCTGCGAGGCCCCATTCCGGTCAACGCCTAAGAAACTCAGAACGGAGTATAGCGTACGCTTTGGATCCTTGCAAAGCTGTTCATAACGTATTGTCAACCAACTTTGCTGGGGCACGTACCTCAGAATCTGACGGCACTCCTTGTGGGTAATGGCCCATTCACGAGCGGCGTTCTTCATTGTCGTACTGTGGTGCCTCATGAAGGAGCTCGTAGCGCCGCGCCCGTCGCGAATCAGGTAGATTACCCTGATGTTCCAGTGCCGCGTTCGTAGCAGATGTCTCAATCGAACACTATCCTTGGAGGCATCGACGAACAACTCGGCGCGTTGAAGCGACGATGTTACGTCGATAAGGTCTCGGTTTCGCTCGACGATACTGCGCAGTTCCCGACGAGCCGTCGGTAGAGCCCACAGGCAGACATCGCGGATCGCCTCCAGCATCGCGCCCCTGACTCGGGCTCCTAGCAACCGAGCGACCACATAGTGACGAGCGCACGAGAAATGGCTGCCAAACCGCGTCACGCTGAAGGAAACAGCCCTCCCGGCCATAACCTCCTCAACCCGGCGCCAAAATGGGCATCGTCGTATTCTGGCCCCGCAGGAACACACGTACTGCTCCACGTCGCCCATCCGCGTCGCCTTCAACTCTCCAATTGTCGCAATGTCTGGATGTGTCCCGAGCAGGAATGTGAGGAGCGTGGACCCTGAGTAACTGGGCGACAGGATGTAAGCCAACTCACGCATGTGCCGATGCCCTTTCACCGTCGCGAAACTCTGTCGCTTGTGGCCCGCTTCAGCGACACGCACGCGCGTCGGCGGCGAGTCTGAGGCTGTGCGCGTTGCGTGGCGCCGCGCCACATCGCTGAGCGTCATGAACTCGCATACCCCAGAAGACCGCAGCGCTGCGAGCATCGCCTCAATCTTGTCGAAAACGGCGGAGACAGCCGCGCGCGTCTGCGAGCTCGGCGAGCCCCCGACCACCAGCTCCGACGAATGAAGAGCAATGTTGATCACCGGCGGTTGTGCCGCCAGCAACACTTTGATCATTCTCATTAGCTGCGTGTGCGAAGCGTCGGCAGGAATCGCATGCACGGCCTCTACGATCCTCAACTTGCGAAGCGCACGCTGCAACAGAACCGGTAGCTGACCGAATCGATCGGACAACGCCGTCGGGAACCGCCGAGTCAGCGATACCGTAACCGGTACCTCCAGCAGTCGAGACGCGCCCTGGCCGCAAGCGTCCGCATAGTCCGGATGATAAGGACTACGCAGTGCGCGGCGGTAATCGGGCCCGCCACGGCCATTCTGATCGGCTGGGATTCCCATCGTCCCGCGCCAATCTACCATCGGTATCACGGACGTGTCGATTTCATAGCCAAGCCGCTCGAGAATAGGCAAGTGTTCGCTCGACAACCCCCAGCGCCCCGCGCGGTATGCCGTGGGCCGGCCGAATCGTTCGGTGATTGCTTCAGTCAGATGCTCGAGCTTTTGAGAAAAGATATCCAGCGGCAACTCGTGTGGGTAGGCAGCGTAGCGGACATCCACGCCCGATTCCATGAACGGTGGCGTTTCCCAAGGGTGCAGATGCGCGCCGATCTCGGCGCCGCCCTTCTCGACAAGTTCGCGCAGAACGGCCACCGCGGCCTCATCCTGAATCACGCGATATGTCGCGAGGCAGGTCGCCTTGGCTCCATGTTTTCCCAGAAGCTCCTGAAGCCGGAGAAGTTCCTGCACGTTGGCCACGCTTGGGTTCCGGTGATTCGTCCAGGCATCATCCGGTTCGGTGTCAATAGTGAGAACGACCGAGATCATGTTCTTCATCGGGCGTATGCCCCCACCGCTCGCCGCGGCGCTTAGCCTATAGTCCCTATACCGGAATTAGCGCAAGCCATGTTAGTCAGCCGATGTGTCCATCGGCGCGGCTTTCATCAGTCTAACGTCAAAACGCTGGCGCGAGCTCTTGCGTCCAGGGATTATCTGCGGCAGAATCTCAACTTCGCAGCCGCATTCATGGCCAATGCGCCGAAAGAATTGGTGCGAGTAGTGGCGACGTGGCAGCGAGTCGTCGTCATCACCGATTCGCCCGTCACCAATCCCGTGCCGCAGAGCGAAACTCCAGCGCAGCGGCGTCAGGGTCCAGCGCAGCGGTAGCAGCCAAGGCAGCGCCAGTGCCGCCCGTGCCGTCTCGATGCTCGGTGCTCCGTCCTGCCAGGCAGCCCGAAACCGCTCGACGCAGCCAAACACATCGCCGACCAGAATAACCCCGCCAGGCCTGCACACACGAATCAGCTCTCGCAACGAACGCCTAGCGTACGTCGGCGTCGGAAGGCATTGGAAAACGCTATAGCACAAACCCCGATCGAAGCTATCGTCCGCCGCGGGCAGCCGTGCTGCTTCTCCCGCGATCAACTCGATGTTCTGCAGACT
>JACZRH010000370.1 GCA_022574815.1 Planctomycetota bacterium
GTGTCCGGCCAGCGTGCGGATCAGCGACCCGTCCTTGATGTTCCACAGCTTGATCGTATCGTCCCCGCTGCCCGAAGCCAGCAACTCACCGTCGGGTGAAAAGGCGACCGATCGCACCGAAGGTGTGTGCCCGGTCAGTGTGCGGATCAGCGACCCGGTCGAGACGTCCCGCAGCTTGATCGCACCATCCCCACCGCCCGAAGCCAGCAACTGACCGTCGGGCGAAAAGGCGACGGAGTACACGCCGCCTGTGTGGCCGGCCTGCCCGCGGATCAGCGACCCGGTTGAGACGTTCCAGAGCTTGATGGCGCCGTTCCCATCGCCCGAAGCCAGCATCTGACTGTCGGGCGAAAAGGCGACGGAGTACACTCTGCCCGAATGCCCGCTCAGCGTGTGGATCAGGGCCCCGTCCGAGACCTTCCACAGCTTGACCGTGCCGGTACCACTCGAAGCCAGCATCTGACTGTCGGGCGAAAACGCGACGGCGTTCAACTGAGTCGTGTGCCCGGTTAGCGTGCGGATCAGCAACCCGTTCCGGACGTTCCACAGCTTGATCGTGTTATCGTAACTGCTCGAAGCCAGCATTTGACCATCGGGCGAAAACGCAACGGTCGTCACTACAGCCCCGTGCCCGCCGGCCATCCAGACGGTGTCCGGCCGGCCCTGGGCGTTGGCCGAGAGGGCGCTGAATCCGAGTGCGAATGAATTGGCCAGCAAACAGACGACCGACAGCCTGTGATTCCTGCTGGACATGATCTCGTCTCCCTTCGTAAAAGACGTCTTTCCAACACTGCCGGGCATCGCGTGCCGCAAACACGCGTGAATGGCGTCAGTCACCGATCTACGGGCAGTTTCCGGCCAGGCACGCGAAGAACGGGTCGATGTCGGCCCCGTTGACGCGGCCGTCGCGGTTCATGTCGGCCAGGAAAAGATAGCAATGGGAATACCGCGCTACATATTTCGCCGGATCGGCCAGTGCCATGAAGAACGGGTCAATGTCCGCGCCGTTGAACGCGCCGTCGCAGTTCATGTCGCCCGCCCCGAAATACGAGAGGTCCTCGTAATGGATCGTGCCGTTCCAGACGCGCGGCGTGAAGACCGACGCGAAGGGGTAAAAGATGGCCGCGCCGCGGTCCTCAAAAATGAGATCATCATTTTCGAACACGCCCAGCGGGCCGGCGGTGCGTGCGATGGAAGTCGGTGCGACGTTGATCTCCGTGAAGTAGATGCCGATCGTCTCGCCGGCGTAAAGGATCAGCCCGCCGATGTCCACGTGCGTCGCCGGCGGGTAGGCAACGGTCTCGACCGTCTCTCGGCCCAGCAGCGTCCAGAGCTCCGGGTCGCTTTCCTTGCCTTCGTACGTGCTGCGGTCGCTGACGTAATACACTTCGATCGTGTTGAAAATGCCCGGGCCGCCGCCGCGCGGATGATAATCGAAGCCCGTTAGTTGGATCGTCTTGCGGGCCGTGAGGTCGAACATCATGCCGTCGGCCGAACCGTTGAGATTGAAGGTGGTGGTCAGCGATTGCGCGAATGCCGGGGCGCCGACCAGCGCGGCGGCCAGCAAGACATGTGAAACCCGAACCATGACAGGCCTCCTAAGCTATCGTTCCGTGCTCGAATCGCTACATCGGGTGCGAACGCTGCGGGGCGCCCGGGATTTGGCTTGCAGCGCCCGTAATGGCAGCGCGGTTCGCGCCGGGGCAGCAACCGAGTCAGTCTAACCGATCGGGATAGCCAGTCAAGCGATTTCCTGTTTCGCCACTGCCTATGAATCGAAAAGCGAGGGTTCGTCCGCGGCGTTCGACGGTGCGGTCAGACCGAGGTGCTCGTACGCCGCGGGGCGCGCCGCGCGGCCGCGGGGCGTACGGATCACGAAGCCGATCTGGAGCAGGTAGGGCTCGACCACGTCCTCGAGCGTATCGCGCTCGTGGCCCATGCTGGCGGCGATGGCTTCGATGCCGGCCGGGCCGCCGTCGTAGTGCTTGATCAGCGCGAGCAGGTACGCGCGGTCGAGCGAGTCCAGGCCCAGCGCGTCGATCTCGAGAATGTTCAACGCCGTGTCGACGATCTCGGGCGTGAGCGTGCCGTCGCCGCGGACTTCGGCGTAGTCGCGCACGCGGCGCAGCAGGCGGTTGACGATGCGCGGGGTGCCGCGCGAACGGGAAGCGAGGCGTTCGAGCGCCGGTCGGTCGGCCGGGACGTTGAGCAGTTTCGCGTTGCGCTCGACGATGCGGACGAGCTCCTCGGGGTCGTAGTATCTCAAATGGAAGATCAAGCCGAAGCGGGCGTGCAGGGCCGCGGACAACATGCCGGCCCGCGTGGTGGCGCCGATCATGGTGAATCGCTTGAGCGGGAAGTTGATCGTCCGCCCCCCGACGCCGCTCTCGGTGGTGAAATCGACGCGAAAGTCCTCGAGCGCCGGATAGAGGAACTCCTCGACGACATTGCTGAGCCGATGAATCTCGTCGATGAAGAGCACGTCGCCGGTCTCCATCTGCGTAAGCAGGCCCATCAGGTCGCCTTGGCGGGTGATGGCCGGTCCGCTGGTGACGCGAATCGTGGTGTCCATCTCGTTGGCGATGACGTGCGCGAACGTCGTCTTGCCGAGGCCCGGCGGTCCGTCGAGCAGGACGTGGTCGAGCGGCTCGCGGCGGCCGCGGGCGGCGTCGAGCGCGATGCGTAGCTGCTCGCGAACAACCTCCTGGCCGATGCACTCCTCGAGCGTGCGCGGGCGCAGGGAGGTCAGGTAGATCTCCTCGTCCGGTCCGGCTTGGGTAAAGACGCGTTCGATCGGCATGGTGCGGAGAGTAGCGAGTTTGGCGTGCGGCGCTAAGGGTCCGGTTCGGACCGTTCCGCTTTCCTATCGGCGCGATCGGAATTCGGGATGCCCCGGGGGGTCAGAACG
>JACZRH010000106.1 GCA_022574815.1 Planctomycetota bacterium
CGGCCTACCTAGGGTAGAGGAACTTTTCGAGGCTCGTGTGCCAAAAAGCGCCGCCATTCTCGCCGACATTGACGGTTTGGTGGAAATCGAGGTCGACGATGATGGGCCCATTCACACCGGCCGGGGCCAGGTGGATATGGGAACCCGTCAGGTCGGTCAGTGCGATTCCTTTGACGAAGACGGCCAGATTGAAGAGGTTCGTACTCTGGTCGATCGACATGGCGAGCTCGCCGCTCGCGAGACTGCCTGATGGCGGGACCTCCTGACCGCCATCCAGACTGGCCCGCAATACCGTTACCTGGGCCCGACCCATGGTGGCGAAGGTCGTAACGAATAGAACGATTGCACAAGCACGAAGAGTGCGTGTAGACATGTCTTCCGGCCTCCTGTGTTGCCGTTTGACTGTAGGCGCGCCATTCCGGGATTTCCCAATGAGACCCACTTCTCAGCCGATCCGGACCGCCCCGCCGCGGTGGGAGTTTGACGCAACTGCCCTCTTCAAAAAGAGTTGTGCCAAAGCCGTGCAACACCGAAAAGACACATTTTCTCGCCCCGCCGGGCATTTTTCCAAAAAATCGCCCCTGGCTGGGGCGCGCGGCGGAGTCGTCCCGCAGCCCCCGCACTGGGTCGGGCGTTCGTCGGGCACTAGGACGGCGACGACTTGCTCAAGGCGTACCGCTCGGTGGGGAAGGGTTGTCCTGGGCGGCCCATCCGGTCGTGACGGAGCAGAAAATCTACGCCGGCGCCCGAGACATCACCGATCGCAAACGCGCAAACTTCTGAGACGTTATACACCCCGATTTCCGCGAGACCGCCCGGAAGCGGGCCCTGGCGCGCCAACCGGACGAGGGCGTGCCCACGCGCTACGGATTCAAGCTCCGGCGCAAGGACGGAGAGGTCCGCTGGGTCGAATTCACGATCGTCGAGACCGCGAGCGCGACAGGTCGGTTTCATCAGATGGGCGTAATCGGCATTGTAGCGACTACTACAGTTCAGGGCCCAATCGGGCCTGCTCGGTCACTCAGCAACTGATAAACCGTCAAGCGTCCGGTCGCGCTGCAACGCGGACAACGGCGATTCGGCGTCACCAAGACCGGTTCGCGGACAACGAGCCAGTCACGATAGAGCACGCGCCCGCGCAGCTCCCCTTCGCCACCACACTTCGGGCACGTTCGTATGGGAACGAAGAAAACGAAGAGAACTGCCAACGTGAGAACGGCCAACGCGAACCAAGGCCGACGACGAAGCGGTCGTGGGGCGATTGCCGGAAGAACCGGCGAATGCGGTCTTGCCGGATCGGGTCTTCGGAAGATGCGGTGCAAGTCCTCGAATTCGATCGTCTCGGGCGCGGCTGCCTCTTCGGGCGCTGAACGTTCGGAGTCCTCCTCCGGCTGAGTTGTGCTCGACTCATCAACGGACCGCAAGGTGAAATGCAATCCACATCCCTCCAGTTGGCACTTCATGATCTTGCCGAGTTGGCGAGGCTTGACGCGAAAGCGATGCCCGTTGGGACAAACGACGACAGCCCTCTTCGACGACACGTTGAACTCCCGTCGGACTTTCAACGACGCAGGGACGTCGGCAAACTGCCCCCCGCTCCCCCCGAACGCACCACGATTGGCGACCCGTCCACCGTCCATTATGCTGATCGTGTGCCTGCGACGCCAGGGATGGTGCGGGTTGTCTCGCTGAAGATCGTCACACCACGCCGGAAACTTGATGTGCGGCCGGCCGCGAACGCCGGCGGCGCCTCCAGACGGCGGCAACCAGATTGGAGTTGACCGAAATGAGCCGATGGCCCTCGACACCGGAATTCACGCCGCGAACGGACAATCGGTGCATTGCGCCTCCGCGGCTCCGGGCACGCGCTGTGCGAACCGGATCGCCCCGTTTGGGCTGTCTTGGCTTGTGCGCGGCCGTCTGTGCGTGCGTGTGCTTCGGCTGCGCCGAGTTACGGGCGGTCGGCGGCATGTCGGCGTTTCCGCTCGGCAGCACGACCCCGAGCTATCAGGAAGTCAGCCGGCAACGCCCCGCGCGCTTCGCGCTGGACGAGAACCTGCTCGTAGCGGTTGTCGACGCACTCCCGCGTAGTGAATGGGAAAGGCCGTTGCCCTTCGACTCGTTCCAGGCATCCGCGCAGATCGTGGTTGTCACCACCATCAGCAAACCAACGTCGGGAACTCTGTGGATGCTCGCGGGCACGGCCGCCTCGCGCTTCGACGTACGCTCTCTTACGCTCCTGCCCGAAGACACCGGCGAACAGAGACTGCAGATACTCGCGCGGAACTCTTGGCGAGAGATCGATCTGATCGTGGTGGGGGAGCCGGTCGAGGACTTCGGGGCACTTCGACGCTCCGCCGACGAGCTCTGTCGGAGTCATCACATTCCGAGCGTCAGGCCGCCCGAATCGAAATGGGGCGGCTGAAGCTTTGGCGGCCGACTGGCCGGCCGAACGGTTGATCGTAATCCGGCACGCACCGTTTGAGGCCGCCGTCGGCCCTGGGGAGCGACGGGAAATCATGGAATTTGAACGGCGTACGGGTTTTTGGGTATCAGGGAAGGCTTGCAGAATCGGCTCCCGCCTTGGTGCGATACCACGATTATCGGATCAAGCGTTTCGTCCTGGATTGCGGGCAGGCGTGTGCCGAAAGGCTAGATCCGACATTGTAGAGGAGGCACCCGTTCCGGTGATCTTTCGGACGATGTACGGGGCGAGCGAGCGGCGCGAGGGTGAAGGGGACGCACACGCCGTTGGGGGCGCGCGGGGGGCCTACCGACTGGGCCTTTGGTACCGCTCCCAGAGCGCGCCGTCCTAAGGGCGTTGAGAGCCCATTTTCGATTAGCACAAACACAGCAAGATCAACGATAGGCCCTTGTCCGGACGATATGCACTTCGGGGATGTTTCGGTCCGCGCCATGCGTGAGCCGACGTCGAGTATTCGGAACCGGTTTCGTCCGGTTCGGAATGCGTGTATCGTGATACGGCGTATGCAGGGTGCGCGGAGCTATTCTGGGACGGACCGGAAGTGGTTTCATCCAGGTTCTGCACAGCGTTGACGGGTTTCGGAACGGCGGTTAGAATGTAACCGGGCACGTCAAGGAGGAGTTAGCGTTTCGTCAGGGATGACCTGGACCGTCTCTCTGGGAGGCGCTTGCTCACAAGCTTCCAGCCTTTAAGGGATTAGGCGTGGTGCAGATAACCCAGGGCGGAACCGGGGCCGGTGTCCCCAACGCGGCTCGCGAGACCAGCGAGGGGAGCGTGTTGTCGAGTACCTTCGAGCAGAAGTTCAACGGGAGCGAATCCGATCGCTGGTGGGTTCTGCACACCCGGTCGCGGCATGAAAAGGCCGTTGCCTCGGCGCTCGAAAAGCACCGCGTTCGGCACTATCTGCCGCTCGTGCGTATGCGGCGTACCCATGGACGCCGCCGAGTCAACGTCGATTTGCCGTTATTCCCGGGCTATCTGTTTGTCCGCGGCGATGCGAGCGCGTGTGAAACGGCCTGGAGAACGAACAAGGTTGCTCAAATACTCCGAGTCGAGGATCAAGACCGAATCCACCGGGAATTGGAGAGCATTCACTGTGTCGTCGAAAGTGGCGAGCAGGTGGATCTCTATCCCGCGCTCCGTGAAGGCCGACGCTGCCGCATCAAGTCGGGCCCGTTGCGTGGCGTGGAAGGCGTAGTGCTGAAAGCGCGCAAGGGTTGGCGGATGTACGTCGCCGCGACGGTGCTGCATCAATCCGTGACGATCGAGATCGACGCCGCAGCGCTGGAAGCAACTGACTAGCGCGAAAGAGTGTAACTTGTTTAATGACAGTCGGTTGCGCTGTTTTCTGATGCGCCCGACGGGGACGGAGTCTAGATGGATGGCGTTCGCACGACGGGGATTGATGTCAAAGTCGGGCCTGTCGCGGAACGGGAGCAAGCCACGTGACTAGGCCGGAATTGCCGACGGTTTCGGATGACGCCGCCGCACAGCTGAGCGCGCTCGGCTCGCCTGGCCTCGCGGGCGACGTCCCGGTGAGTGAGGCACACGTCGCGCCGTGCAGTCGCTGCGGATCGGAGCCTCGAGTGAGAGTTCTGACCGGCTACGTGAATCGCGATCCGCAATACGAAGATTTGTGTTTGATCTGTGCGGACCGCGACCCGCAGAGCTATCCGGACATGATCGGGACCGGAGATCGCGCTCGACAGCACGGCGTGTTCCTGCTGTTGCTGTTCGGCTTGAGCCTTGGAATCCTGGGAGTGCTCGCGGACCACCTGGGAATTTCCGGAAACACGGGCTTTGGGCTCTATCAGGTTTTGGGCGTGATAATTGGGGCCGTTTGCGTCCTCACTGGCACGATGCTCCGAGTGCATGCCCTGAGCTTGTCTGGCGCCGTCCTTTTCGCCGTGTCGCTCTGCGCCGACTTGGTGGGGATCGGCGGAACGCCCGGAATGGGAATCAAGCAGTTAACGGTCATATTCGTCGCCATTGTGCTCATCGCGATCGGCATCACGTTGCACTACCGATTTCGCCGCCCGAGTCTGCCGGCGGTGGGGCTGCAGGGGGACATGACCGCGGATTCCGGAAAGTAGGCCGTCGTATGCAATCGCCAAGCTGGTATGCACGTCGCCTGCGAGCCATGTCCGTCTCAGAGGTGTGGCGGCGGGGGGTACACGCGCTCCGCAACCAGGCGGATCGGATTCGTCTGGCGAAAGGGGCTCCGCGACGGCTGGTTGCGAAACTGGTCGACCCAAACGGGACGTCGACGGATGCAGGCTGGCCTTGCGGCTTTCCTCCGCCCGGGGCCTGGCGTGGCGCTTCGGAGGGCGAGTCGTTGACGACCTGGCTCGAGCGGCTGCACGCGCAGGCCGAGCGGGCAAAATCGCATCGCTTTACTATCTTCGACCTGGAAGACCACGATCTCGGGGATCCGATCGATTGGAATCACGATCCGAAAAGCGGCACGCACGCGCCGATGTCGTTTGGACCGTCGATCAACTACCGCGATGTGCGCGTGACCGGCGATTGCAAATTCGTCTGGGAACCCAATCGGCACCACCACCTCGTGGTGCTGGGACGCGCATATCGGGCCACCGGCGACATCCGCTACGCGCGAGCGGTCGCAGACCAACTCCGGCACTGGCTGGATCAATGCCCCTTCCCCCTGGGCATGAATTGGCGCAGCCCGCTCGAACTGGGGGTGCGGCTGATCAACTGGGTTTGGGCCCTGGACTTGATCCGGGATGCCGGCACGATTGACGCGCCGCTCCGCGCGAGAATCCTCGAATCGGTCGCGCTTCACGTATGGGAAATCAGCCGAAAATACTCGCACAATTCGTCGGCCAACAACCACCTCATCGGCGAAGCGGCGGGGATCTGGATCGCGGCATGCTATTTCGGATCGCTGCGGAAAGCGGCGTGGTATCGCCGGCAGAGCTCCGCAATCCTGTGCGAACAGATCCTCCGCCAGACGCATTCGGATGGTGGCGGCCGCGAGCAGGCGTTGGGCTACCACGTGTTCGTGCTTCAATTCTTTTTGCTCGCGGGACTGGTGGCGCGACGCGTCGGCGCGGACTGGCCGCGATCGTTCTGGGACCGCTTGGAACGCATGTTCGAGTTCTTGGCCGCACTAGCCGGCGGTGGCCGCGACCTGCCGATGTTCGGCGACTGCGACGACGGGTACGTGCTCGATCTGGGTGGCGGCCCGCGCCAGGAGCGCGCGTGGCTGTGCGTTGGAGCGATCCTGTTTCAGCGGACGGACTGGAAACCGGCGGCCGGTGACTACTCCGAGGCCGCGTACTGGTTGCTCGGTCCTGAGAGCCGCGCGGAATACGAGCGAGTAGCCGGGAAGGATCGGCCGCGACTCGAGTCGCGCGCTTTTCGCGCGACGGGCCTGTATCTTCTGCAAAGCGGGCATCACGGGGCGCCGGACCGCATCAGCGTCGTGTTCGACTGCGCGCCGTTGGGATACGGGCCGCTCGCCGCGCACGGCCACGCCGATGCGCTCAGTTTCACGTTGCGCGCGTTCGGGGTCGACGTCTTTGTGGACCCGGGCACGTACGACTACTTCAGCTATCCGCAGTGGCGCAATTACTTTCGAAGCACCCGGGCTCACAATTCGGTTGAGATCGATGGTGCGGACCAGTCGGAAATGCTCGGCCCGTTCCTGTGGGGCGCCCGTGCGCAAGCCACGTGTCTGGCCTGGGAGCCGGGGCCCGGCGGCGGTCGCGTCGTCGGCGAGCACGACGGCTACCGTCGGCTTCCCGATCCGGTCATCCACCGCCGGACGTTGGAACTCGACGGAAACGAACGTCGTCTGACCGTTCGCGACGAGATTCACGCAAGCAAGCGGCACGAGATCGTGGTGTATTTCCATCTGTCGGAGACCTGCCGGATCCGCGAGGTGAAGGAGAATCGCTTTCAGATCGATGCCGGCCCGGGGCCGCTGACGCTCATCGGTGACCCGCGTTTGCAATTCGAAGTGCTCACCGGGGGCGCCGCTCCGGGGGCCGGCTGGGTCAGTCGCGGCTATCACCGCAAGGCGCGCAGCACGACGCTGGTGGGGCGCTGCCGCGCTGACGGAACAATTTTCCTTGAAAACGAAGTCCGAATCGGAGTATTGTATAACAGTGAGGAGGCTCGGGCGTTTGGCAAGGTATCGTCCGAGGCGCCCTGCTAAGGGCATGGAAGGAGCGGGAGAGATGTGCAATGAGTCGCGACCGAACGCCAGCGGGATTGTGCTGGCGGGCGTGCATCGCTGGGGCGAGTCCGAATTTGAGCGGTTGCTTCCGCGGCCCCTGTTGCCGGTCGCGGAATCCCCGCTGATCTGCTACGCGTTGCGCTGGCTGCGCGACGGGGGTGTGGTTTCGGCAACGGTTTGCGCTAACAGCGAATCACATTTCGTCCGCCATTTACTGAAAGACGGATCGGACTACGGACTCGATATCCGCTATTTTGAGGATCTGACGCCGCGCGGACCGGCCGGCTGTGTGCGCGACGCCGGCCTTTGGGGCGCCCGCGGTGATCTAATCGTGACCGACGGTTGTGTGATACCCACGCTGAACTTGTCCGAACTACTGGCCGAACATCGCCGTACGGCCGCGGCGATCACGGTGGTGGTCGAGCCGCGGAATGAAATGGATCCATTTCGCGAAGCGATGCCGCGCGCGACCGGGATTTTTGTATTCTCACCGCGCGCGCTCGAGGCCGTTCCGCCGACAGGTTATCAGGACATCAAGGAGTTGCTCATCCCGGCGCTGCACAAGAGCGGAGAGCGCGTACTGATCTATCACGCAGAAGGCGAGTGTTTGCGGGTAACGGACATCGATAGTTACATGGCCGCGAACGAATGGATGATCGAGCGCATCGCGGCGGGTGAGGTGCCCCTGCCCGAGTACCGCCTGGATGGGTCGGTCGGCGTCGGTTGCGATGTGCGCGTGGCGGACGACGCGCGGTTGATTGGCCCGATCCTGATGGGACCGCGGACCCGTGTGGGGCCGGGTGCGACGATCGTGGGCCCCACCGTGCTGGGCGCGGACTGTGTGATCGAAGAACGCGCGTTGGTCAGTCGTTCGGTCGTCTGGGACCGCTGCCGGATCGGAACCGCGGCCCGGATTGACGAGTGTATTCTGGCAACCGGCTCCGTCATCGATTCCGGCGAGCGTATCCAATGCACGCTGCACACGCGCGATTTGGATCGGGCCTGGTCGCCTGGGACGGACGCGCGGCGCGGGGATGCGGCCCGCGCCAAGAGTGAAACGCGCCCCGGCACGGCCGGGGCTCAGGACGGTCAGACCGACGCGGCACGTCGCGCAGCGGTTCAACCCACACGACCGAATGTGTCGGTCGCAACCGAGGGGAATTGAGCATGTTCAACTCAGCCGATCAGGACGGGAACCCGCAATCGTACCGCGACACGGCACTCGTCGCCCGGGACAAGGCGGCGCGCGGGACTGCGAGTCTGCTGGACATGATGCACGAGCCGGCCATGGAGGCCCCGGCGTTTGACACGGGCCGAGTCCGACGCCGGGTTTCCGTGACGATGCTCTGGCGGTTCAAATGGTTGGCGTTGGCCGTATTCGGGGGAGTGTCCATTCCCGCGGTCTTCGGAGTCTGGCTGACCTTCGTGCCGATGTACAGCGCGACGGCGCAAGTGGAGGTCTCCCCCAGGATTCCGCGGCTGCTGTATCGGACGGACGAAAACGGCGCGATCCCCTTTTTCCGCCAGTACATGGAGGTACAGTCGCAGGCGCTGCGCAGCCCGCAGCTCTTGAACCAGGTGCTAACCAAGATCAGCGACACCAAGTGGTTCAAGAGGCCTGCCGGTTTCACGTTGGGCTCACCACCGTCGCCGATGGAGCGCTTGCGCTCCAATCTGCGGGTGACCTCGCGCCAGAATTCTTCCCTGATTCGCTTGACGATGACCGCTCGAGACCCCAACGACGCGGCGCTTGTCCTCAACAGTGTGGTCGATGAGTACCTGCAGTATGTCGACGACCGCGCCCGGCAGCACGGGGCCTGGAAGGAAGACGAGCTGAAACAGCACTACGACCTGCTGCTCAACAAGATTGCCGGCTTGAAGGAGCAGATCCAGTTGACGCGCGGCGTACTGCTGGCCACCACGCCGGACGAGTTGCTGTCCCGCCAGCGAATGAGGCTGGAAGCGAAGCGCGAGGCCCAGGAAGAGTTGGAGATGGAACTCGATCTGACCAAGTGGGAGCACAAAGAACTGAGCAAGCTTATGACGCCGCCGGAGACTCCCGCGGGGAGCGCGGAAGAAGAACGGCCTGCGGCGATCCAGTACATCGGCGATCTGGAATACCGGGGGTACGCCCGGGCCTTGAAGGAAGCGGAGCACCGCATCGAGATCGGAGGGGACACGCTCGGCAAGAAAAACCCGCGGATGGTCGAGTTGCGCCGCACCCTGAAGCACGCCCAGGACAACATGGACGAACGCGCACGCGAGTTGGATGAGTTGTTTCGGTCGCCGCCCGGGGAAATCCTGGGCGCGCCAGCGCAGCCGGGCGGGATTGCCCTGCAGCTGAAGGCCCTGGCTTTCAATTTGAAAAAGCTCGAGCACAAGCTGTCGCTGGCCGTGACGGCCGCCGAGGTCGAACTCGAGGGCGTAAAACTGACCTCGGACAATGCACGGTCGCTGGAGAAGCAGCTCGGCGATCTGGCTTTCTATGAGCAGCAGTTCGAGACCGTCCGGCAGCAGAAGGCGGCCCGGGACATCGAGAGCGACGCATCGGCGCCGCCCTCGATCCACGTCCTGAGTCTGGCGCTGCCTCCGGCGCAGCCGACCAACGGCCGACGACCTTTCGTACTTACGCTCATGGCCTTGATGGGCGCGGTCACGTGCGGGGCGGGCGCCGCCTATTTGCGGGCCATTACGATTCCCGCCGTCCAGGAAGCGAGCGATTTGTCCGATTCGGTGCGCGCCCCGTTTCTCGGGCACGTGCCGTTGTCGCGGCAGAGCGGTGTCGACGAGCCCAGGATCGAAGCGATCCAAGCCGAGTGCGTGCGAATGGTGCGCACGGCCCTGTTGCAGCGAATCGACGAGAGCGGTGGCAGCGTAATTCAGATCACCAGCGCCGGTCCGGGCGCGGGGAAGACGACCATCGCGGTCATGCTGGCAGAGAGCCTCGCCCGCTGCGGTAAGAAGGTCTTGCTGGTCGACGCGGACCTGCGAAATCCGAACATCGATACGCGCTGCGGCGTTTCCCGGGAACCGGGGCTGATCGGCATCTTGACGGCCGGCGTCGCGGACGCCGACGCCATCCACGCCGGGAACGGGCCCGGAATGAGTGTGTTGCCGGCCGGCAAGTACAACGGCAACGGGGATGTCGAGCTGTTGGCCAATGGTGTGCTCAAGGAGTGCCTGACGCGTTGGCGCCGAGAGTACGACCTCGTGTTGATCGACAGCCCCCCGCTGCTTCCGGTCGCCGACGCGCGCATCCTGGCTCGACAAACCGATGGGAATGTTCTAGTCGTGCGAGAGGGGCAGTGCCGACGGGCCGATGTCGTCGAGGCACTCGAGCAATTGGAGAATTGCGGCGGCGGCGTGATCGGCGTTGTTTTTCAGAGCAGCCAGCGGCAGAACCGCTATCAGGACAGGTACTACAACCACCACACCGGCGGGCACGAGGCATCCTCTTCGGCGATGGACGCCGGGAAGGGTTAGCACGCCGATGACCATCTATCCGATCTTTCTGGACGGCAAGGCCGAGTATTTGCGCGACGCCGGGGGGGATCTCTCGCTGCTCCGCATCCCGCTCGGCACCGGAAACGTGCTGCGACATTTGCACGCGATGGTCTCGAAAACCGCAACGGGAGATCCGGCGGTCCTGCCGACATTCGAGGTCGCCACGGGATATGCCGAGAGCCTGTCGGAGGCGGCGTCCGGGATCGAGGGCCTGTCGATAATAACTCGACTCGACGAGCTGCTGGATCGTTGCGAGCCGTCCGATTGGCTCTTGCTCATTGACGCCGCGCATCTGCGCCCGCGCGAATATCCAACTGATGTTTTGAAAGACGCGCTGCGTGACCCCCGTTGCGTCACGCACCTGCTGGCGACGGACCAAGGCTCTGAGCGTGCCGAGGAGCGCGTCACGTTGGATTCGCAAGGCCACGTGCGCCGCATCCAGCGCTACTACGCGGGCGTGACGTCGGTCGGACCCCACGCGGTGTTCTGCTCGATGGTGTCCGGGGCGGCGGCGCGCGGCGCCGAGATCACGCACATCGAATCGCTGGGCGCCCTTCGAAAAGCGCTGGCGGCCCAGCAGATTCCTAGCCGCGACGTCGTGCTGGAAGGCGGGACAATCGACGTGACGCACGAGCACGGGCTGCTCAGCCTGAGCGAAGAGTTGATTCGGGAAAGCGCGTCACACAACGAAAAGCAATCCGGCCTGAACGGCGCCGACAACGGCGTGATCGTCGGCTCGGATTGTCGCATCCATCCCACGGCGCGGCTCTTTGGTCCGCTGATCTTGCAGGACAACGTTCGTGTGGAGGCGCGCGCCACCGTGATCGGGCCGGCCCTGCTCGGATTCGGCGCGCGCGTGCAACAGAATGCCACCGTGGCGCACAGTCTGCTGGCAGCGCGCGTAACCGTCCCCGCGGGAGCGACCGTCTACCGGCGTGTTTTGTCGAACAGTTGTACCAAGCCACCACGCCGCAAACCGTCCGAAATCCGCCGGCGAATGAACCTGCTTCGGTTTGCGGAGAATGCGCCCGGAACGGCCAGCGCGACGCGTGGTTTTCCGGCGCTACACGCGCTGTTCAAGCGTGTCGCGGAAACGCTGGTGGCGCTCGTCGTGCTCATCACGCTCCTGCCCCTGTTTGCGTTGGCGGCCATCATCATCAAGCTCGAGTCGCGCGGCCCGGTCTTCTTTTCCGATCCGCGCGAAGGAAAAGACGGGCGCATCTTTCGCTGCTGGAAGTTCCGGACCATGAGCGCGGACGCACAGAACCGCCAGCGCGCGCTGTACAAGGACAGTCTCGTGGACGGCCCACAGTTTAAGCTCAAGCAAGACCCGCGCATCACCCGCTTTGGGCACTGGCTTCGCATCACGAACATCGATGAGCTCCCCCAATTGATCAACATCCTGCTCGGTGAAATGAGCCTGATCGGGCCGCGACCGTCGCCATTCCGCGAGAACCAGATCTGTGTCGCGTGGCGTCAGGCGCGTTTGTCGGTACGGCCGGGCATCACCGGGCTGTGGCAGGTGTGCCGACACGAGCGCTCGGCCGGCGACTTTCACCAGTGGATTTACTACGACACCCTCTATGTGCGTCACTTGTCCTACTGGCTGGACCTCAAAATCCTGCTGGCGACCGTGTTGACTTGCGGAGGTCGCTGGAACGTTCCAATTTCCTGGATTCTGCCGAACCCCAGAATTCGCGCCGACCAGTTCACCCTGGTGCCGACGCGAATGCCCATCCTCGGAAAGGATGCTTCTTCGCGCTCCCCCTTCAACCTAACATCCAAGACTTCGGAAACCGCGTGCCCCTCCGCTTGAACGATCGTGCGCCCCGATCCGCGCAGCACCCGTTCGACGGCACGGAAGCCCTGTGCGCTCTGGCCCTGGGCAGCCTGCGGCAGATGTATCGCCCCGAGCAAAAACGGTTCGCGTTCCGACTGCGACAGGCACACCCGCAAGCCATAGTGGAAGGGACCAGCTTTCGTTACACGGCCATCGTCGTCATCGGATTGGCGCGCGCCCCTAAAGACGCCGTCAAGGTCGCGATCCACGGCGACACCTTGGAGAACGTCTGTGCCGACTTACGCGACGAGGCGCCGCGCAAGCGGAATCTCGGCGACGCGGCCTTGGCGCTTTGGGCGGCGCAGGTCGTGGCGGTCCCGGGCCGGGAGGTCATCCGCCGCCGGCTCGAGGAATTGTTGAGCCACGAGGCGCGCCCCGCGACCGTGGAGGCGGCCTGGGCCTTGACGGCCTTATGCCTTGAACCCGAGAGCGTCGACGGCGGGAAGCTGCGAGATGACGTCGCACAGCGTTTGCTCGACGAATTCGTGGAACGGTCGGGTTTGTTTCCCCACCGGCTCGGCGGTCGAGGCGGGGGGCCGCGCGCCCACGTCGCGTGTTTCGCGGACCTCGTATACCCGATTCAGGCGCTGGCGCACTACCACAAAGCGACCGGACATTCTCGGCCGCTCGAGATCGCGGAAATGTGCGCAGCCCGGATGTGCGCGTCGCTCGGCAAGGACGGGCAATGGTGGTGGCACTACGACGTGCGCACCGGAGGCGTGGTCGAGGGCTATCCGGTCTACGCAGTTCACCAGGACGCGATGGCCCCGATGGCGCTGCTCGACCTGGAAGAGGCCGGTGGCAGCGCGCACCGTGAGGCCATCGCACGCGGCTTGTCGTGGCTGAAGGCGGCGCCGGAACTCGACGGGGGAACCCTGATAGACGAGTCCGCGGAGGTGATTTGGCGGAAAGTGGCCCGACGCGAGCCGCGTAAGCTTACGCGGCGCTTGCAGGCGCTCGCCAGCCGGGCCCATCCGACCATACGCGTTCCGGGGCTAAACACGGTCTTTCCGCCGGGCGCGGTGGATTACGAGAGTCGTCCCTATCACGCCGGTTGGTTGCTTTACGCTTGGTTGCGCGCGGGGCAAGTGGAATGATCCGTACAGCGACGGAAACACGGCGCGGCGAATTGTTTGGTGTGCCGCTCGATGCGTTGACAATGGCCGAGGTGCTCGACCGGATTGACACGAGCATCGCCCGACGCGAGCCGCTGCTGATGGGGGTCGTCAATGCCGCCAAGGTCGTCAACATGCGGCGCGACCCGGAGCTGCGCCGCTCCGTCCTGGCAGCGGATCTGATTGTCGCCGACGGGATGGCAGTCGTTTGGGCGGCGAGGCTTCTGGGTCTCCCGGTCCCCGAGCGTGTGCCGGGCATCGATCTGATGGAGCGTTTGCTCGAACGCGGCAACGAGAAGGGCTACCGCGTGTTCTGCCTCGGCGCGAAGCAAGACGTCCTGCAGGCCGTGATGAACAAGATTCGAACCGAGAATCCCGGCGTCGCGCTGGTGGGCGGTCGCGACGGTTACTACTCGGAGAGCGATGAGCCCGAGATCGCCGCGCAGATTGAGGCGGCGCGGCCCGACTTACTGTTCGTCGCCATGAGTTCACCGAAGAAGGAACAATTCCTCGAGCGTTGGGCGGGGCGCATGGGCGTACCGGTTTGTCACGGGGTGGGCGGCGCCTTCGACGTCCTGGCGGGCGTAGTTCGCCGAGCCCCCGTCGCCTGGCAGCGGCTGGGGCTCGAGTGGCTGTATCGCGTCCTGCAGGAGCCCCGGCGAATGTGGTGGCGTTACCTGATCACGAACACGATTTTCTGCGCCATGTTAACCCGCGATCTACTCCGAAAACCCGGACGACGGCAACGCGGCGCGGCGTCCGCCACGCAAGCGCAGCGGCGGCGGCCCGACCCGCCGCGTCTGAACGGACACGGATGATTCGCCGCAGGAGAACTCAAGATGGCCAAGCCTCGAGTGG
>JACZRH010000107.1 GCA_022574815.1 Planctomycetota bacterium
GCGCGACCGGCGACGAATTCCATGGACTTCGTACCCTTTATCGAGCAGCAGCTCGGACAGGTAAGCCCCATCCTGCCCGGTGATGCCGGTGATCAGCGCCACTTGGTCGGACAATTCGTGCTTCCTTTTCGGGTCACCGACGAGGGCTGCCGCGCGACTTGCGATTCGCGCCTCCGTGCCCCGCGGCTTTTGTGCACACTTTCCCACTTAATTATCGGCACCCCGGACGCGATGCTCCAGTCCCGGGACCGGATCGTTGGCTTGAAAGTTCTGCGAGTCATCGAATCGCTCGACGCCCGAAGATTGCCGCCCGAAGCGGCCCTTCTTGTGATCAAAAGAGATTGCGGTCGGCGCGGCGATTCAGGCGTACGTGTCGACCAACGCGGGCGCCGGGTGGCGGTCGCGGACGAAGCGGGGATCCTGGGAACGATCGAAACGCGGGGCTTCATCAAGCTCGCGAGCCGCCGACCGTCGAGCGGATCGATCAGTCCGATCGGCTCGATCGAAACGACCCTGCGTCTGGGCTCGCTCGTTGTAGACTCCGGCCGATCCCGTTTGTAGCGCGCCGAATCCCTCGCTGGCGGCCGCCTCCGAAGTCCGGCCCCTTTCGCCTTCCTGATCGTCCTCGGACGAGGACGCCTGTTCGGCCCGCGCCTTTTGTATCTCGGCCGCGGCCTGGGCCGCGACGCGCTGATCCTGCGAAGACGGATCGGCCGGCGCCAGGGCCGCCGCCCGGACTTGCTCCATCTTGGCGATCGTCGCGCGGGGATTGTCCGGAACCGTCGACGTGTCGATCTGAACTTCGCCGCCGACGGCGTACCGCCGCCCGTCCGGACCGGTCTGGTATTCGAACTGCGCCCCGCCGCGCGCGTACGGGCCGGCCGTCGCCGCGTGGGCTGCCTCGTGCTGGCGAACCTCGGCGTCGCGCTGTTTGAGCTGCTCGACTTGGGCCTGTTCGTCGGGCGTCAGCTCCGCGCCCACGACCGCCGAGCTCAGCTCGACCACGTCCTCGACGTCGAAGCTCGCGGTTTCAGGGGAATCGACCGCGCGGACCGAATCGTCGGCGGGCGGCGTGGAGACATCGATGCGGGCGGCGGCGCGCGACAGCGCGTGCCCCGCTCCACGCGGATCGATCAGCCCCGATAAGACGCCGGAAACGGTCATTGCCCATCCGTCGGAAACGCGAGACCTGTCAACCGCTTGGATCGGCGCGCGGCCGACCCCCCTATAGCTTTCGATACGCCAAAACTCAAGACAACGGATTTCGTGGGTTTCCGAACTCGCACAGTGCTCGCAACGGTCTTATAATACCGCCCAGAGCGTGGGACGCCGATCGTCATGCTGAGCGAAGCGAAGCATCTTGCCGTGCATTGAGCAGGATTCCTCTGCTCCGCTCGGAATGACCAAACCCCGACGTTTCCCGCTCCAAGTCGTACCGGTGATTGAGCGAGCGACGCCACGGATGGCGTCACGTGTACATGGAGGTACAGAACATGCCCAATCAATCCACCCTATGGAGTCGGCTCGGCGGAATGTTCCGTGGGCACGGCGGCGACGGGCGGCTCGCCCGAAGCGGCAACGGTAACGGCTCGGAACCCGGTACGCGCGCCAGCGCGAGCGCGAGCGGCGTCGCAGCCGTCGGCTCGATCGAGCCGGCTGCCGAGCCCCGAAGCGAGTCGCCCGACTCGTCGTTCGCACCGCCGCGCTCGATGAGCTCGCTGCTTCGTTGGGGCCGCTCCAACGCGAACGCGGCGCAGTTGCGCGCCGGCCACCAGCGCATCATCGAGCTGGCCGGCACGATCCGCGAGCATCTCGCCAAGCAGGACAGCCGCGCCGAGCGGCTCGCCGATTCGGTCGAGCGTATGGCCGGCGCGATGCAGCAGCTCGCCGAGACGCAGCAAGCCCAGGGCCGCTTCGTCCAGACCATCGCCGAGCGCGCGGAGAAAGCGGGCCGGCACGCGGCCGCGATCTCGGAGACGCTCAGCCGCATGCCCTCCTCGCTTCAGGCCCAGGCCGACGCGCTGCACTCGGTCGCGAGGCAGATGGAGACGGGCCGGGAGTGCGACCAGAAGCTTACGCATTCGCTCGATCGCTTCGGCCAGGCGGTCGACGCGCTCCGCTCGGCCGGCGCCGCGCAAGTCGAGACGCTGCAAAGCATGCACGTCGACAATCGCGAGCAGAAGCAATCGCTGGCCGACCTGCTCCGCGAGCAAGGCCGCCGCTTCCTGATCGCAATCATCGTCGCGGCGGCGCTGGGCGTGGGTGCGATCATCGTGATGGGAATCGTGGTCGCGCGCTCGGCCGGCGGCTGATTTCAGGGTTCAGCGTTCAGGGTGGGGCGGGCATCCTGCCCGCGACGGGGAGCATCGGCGTCCCGCCGGTGGTGCAATGTGTGGCACCGGTTTTCAACCGGCGTTCGTCGTCGCCTTGTCGTCTTGTCGGCTCGTGGCCTACATTATCCGTGAAGAGCGCCAAGCGCTGACGGTGTTCGCCGTCGTGCTAATCGCAAGAAAGAGAATTCCGCCCCGTTTGCGTGAGCGCGGTGCATGCAGACGGCGCTAAACAGCTTAGATGGAAGAGGTCGAGCCACCGCCGGACGTGCTATTGCTGCGCGAGCGCTAGGTCGTCGCGCAGTTGAGTCGTGGTCTGCGCCTGCCCGAAGTTGCGAAGACGCTCTGTCTGGCTCCCACGGCGATCGACGCCACCCGTCAATCGGCCTACGACAAACTCGGCATTCACGACCGAGTTCTCTCGGCGCTCTGGGCACATCGGCACGGGCTCGACACTGAGGCCCCGGGTCATTCGGAAGCCGTCTGTACCGAATGCTGACGGCCGGTAGTGGTGGATCTTCGGAGGTATCCCTCCAATGCGTGTCGCGAATTGGCGTGGCGACGCTGCAAACGCCCCTTTCGGGGCGCGCCACGACCAAAGCGAGAAACTTTGTTCGCTGAGAGTGGCGGAGCAATGAGCGGTCAGCTTTCAGCCATTTTGGTAAGGCCCGGCCCGCGCGCAACAATGCCGCGTTGGCACAGGAATGTCGCGTCAATGTGGGGGGGGGGCAAGAAAAATCTTCGAAATCAGGCTTTTGCCTGATTGACAACGCGGGCGACCGAATGATAAAGTCAGCGGTACGGTACCATCTGCCGTGAGCGTTTCCGGCGGGTGTCTGTAAGCGGAGCGTCTCGCTGGGATTAGTCGATGAAGTCGAGCCAGTGTCTTGCCGATAGGATGGTTGACAAGCGAACTAAACGCGACCATGATCTCCGCACGGCAACGATGGTTGGGCGAGAAGCGGCCACGCGGAGAATAGGGCATGTTAGACATTCCAATGATTGTCACAATCATCACTGCTGCGCTACTGCTGGCTCCGGTCATAGTAGTCATTTCTCTGTCGCAGCTACCAATCTTCATACGGTCCAAGTCACCGACAAAAGAAAACTTCAGAATATAGCACATCAGGTATCGCATGTCGGTTGACCACCGCATGTCCGGCCGAGAAAGGCCTGGACGCCGCCGCCTGACTTCGCGGTTTGGATTCTATGCTGGGCTGGGTGCCGCCGCTGCTAGCGCGGTCGGTGCCTTGGGTGTGAGCAGCTTTCTTGAGGGAGTTCCTGCCGGCGATGTGACGTTTTGGAAAGCGATTTGGGGATTAGCGTACTTCACGTTCATCATGCTGTCCGGGTCCGCCGTTTTTTTTGCCGTTCGATTCATCGTGTGGCTTTCCATGCGCCCCGGCGGTCACCGCCTCGCGCTCTGTTGGCAGTTTGTGAGGTGGGCCGGGTCGAGGCCACTATTGCGAGCCGCACCGGCAATCCTCGGCGCGGTTGCTCTGTCAGCGATTCTTCTGACATCGCTCGCCGGCTTTTCGGCGTATGGCCATTCCGGCCGTTTTCCGGCACGTGGCGCAACGACCACGCCGGCGACAAGTAAAACCACCGCGCCGGCGGCAAGCAACTCGACGAGCGTACTGGGCGAAGGCTCCGTTCTCGCTTCGCTAGGTCGCATCACTAGATCGGCCCCTCTCCGTGTGCCGCTCATCGTCACATGCACAGCCCTAGCTGCTACCCTGGCGCTCTGCATGGCAATCATGGCAGCTTTAAAGGAAAGGGATCGCACGGATCATTCGCTCACGCAGTTTGCAATAAAGCTTTGCAAGGAACTCCCGCTCAACGGCAATGCCGACATTGAAATCAAGGACCTGCTGCTGCTGGCCGACCGGGGATCTGTTGAGAGCGTGATATTATTCGGCAGCCGCTTCTCAAATCTAACTGCCGGTGACTCTCCGACTGTACTCGACGAGTTCCTTGAGAAACAGCCGGAGGCACGTGTGGAGATGATCGTCCACGATCCATATAACGATGAGTGTCGTCTGCGAGACGCGATGCTTGGCTTTGATCATGCGAACGGGATTATTGGCCCGCTTGAGCGATCTATCAACGCGGTGCGAAGGCAGTGGGGAAGCGATTCCGTAACGATGATCTCAAGTGGACCGAAACGCCGATTAGTGCTGGTGAAATACACAAACGGCGCCAGGGCGGCCGTATTGCAGCGGTTTCGCCACTTTCGTCTCGGCACCAACTGTAGCGGGTTCGCTGTGAGCAGCCCAGGAGAGACTGGTTTCTTTGAACATCTCAACGTGCAGCTTCGAGCGCGTAGGGCTCGCGGCATAGTGCTGAACAGGAATTGGATTCTCGACTACGCCAATGCCGCGCGAGTAAAGGCGTTCTGCCAGGATTCTCGCATCGTTCGCCAGATGGCAACTGACGAGGAATGCCCAGCGAAACTCTTGGAAGCCATTCAATATCGCCCGTTTATTGCACGGATGGAAAACCAAGGCGATCCGCCAGATCCGAACGCGGGCGTGCGGCGTTCACCCGCACCACCAAGCAGCCCGGGTACTGGGAGCCAAGCCCCAGTGTCCAAGTGAAGCGCGTTGTCATCGAAACGGCGCCGGTCCGTCCACTGAACGCCGAACCCGCGCCGTTCCGCCGCAAGCCGGTCCGCGTTTTCCGCGCTTCACGCCCTGCCCGATCAATCCACCAGCTCGTACCAGATCACGTACGTATGGTTCGCCGGATCTCCATTGTAGAAGGTCGTGATCCCGAGGGCCTTGCCGCGCTCCGTCGCGAGACCGAAGCCGCGCCCCAATTTCAAATCGAACGGCCCCGCAACCATGAACAGGTCCGGCGTCAGGTCGGTCTCGCTCGCGCCGCCCGGGTCCGACGCGAGCTTGAAATTGCCGCTCACGTCGCTCGTCGCCAGAACCCGCAATACCAGGATGATCTTGTCGGATTGCGCCGCAACCAGGACCGTGTCCGTCTGCGACGATGTAAACGCACTTTGTACGATTGCCATGTGTCCGCTCCGCTTGTCATTCGTTCGTTTCGGGTTCTGCCTTCAAAGCCCGGCCGCGCGCTACAACCCGTCCAGCTCGTCGCCAGTGAGTTTTCGTACATCCCCCGAAAACCGCGCCGCGTCGTCCTCGGCCGTGCGCGACGCGGGCGGCGACGACGCCGGCAGGTTGATCTCACCCCGCGCGACCGACTCGAACCACGCCGTCCCGGCCCGGTGCAGTGCCTGCACGCGAGACGGAATCCCGCTCACGAACGGCGACCCGTTCCACGCCGCGTGTTCGGCCAGGTCCACCCTGTGGCACCGGCGTCCCGCCGGTGGTTCCTGTCTGTGTGCCACCGGTTTGCAACCGGTGTTTGTGGTTGCCTTGCCGCCGGGCGGCCACGTTGGCTACACTATCCGCCATGGCCGGCCACGAACGTGCCGTAGTCCCCGCCGCGTGCCGACAATGCTCCACCCGGACCTACACGGAGGGGTTTGTTCTTTCGCGGCGTGATTTGAATAGAAGATCGATAGGGAATGCAGTGAACACCTGTTGAATCCAGTCGTCACGGCCTTCTCCCACGTATGTGAGGTCGGTCGCCACGTTTACAGTATGAACGAAGCGGATCTTCGCAGTGTCATACGTAATCTTAGTGACTTGGCTTTCTGTCGCTGCGTCCTTTTCGGACGCTGCCTCTTCATGTGTGATTTCCTGTTTATCAGTTTCGACGCGGTAATTACCTATCGTGGCTAGAAGGCTGACATCAAAATCATTCGCGTTCTCTTTGAGGCGCACTTCACACAGATACTTCTCGGTGATGAGAAAGACGGTCTCCACGACGGGTCCGTCCTTTGCCAGACTCAAGGACGGCACCAGAAACCGCACCTCTTCTGGCAAACACGACCTGGCAAACTCGATTTGTTGTGCAACAGTCTCGAAGGGGACTAGCCGTGCGTAGGGTCCCCATTGGTCTTTCAACGTATCCGGCATCGTTACATCCTTTCGCCCGAACGAGCATCGCGAAGCCCCACGAGCAATCCATCAGCCAAATGTATCATGTGGCCCAATTGGCGCGCGATAAACCGAGAGTCGCTCGGGTCCCACTGCCATTCTTCTTGCGTCTCTTCTTGGCCTCGCCATTCCTCGTAGACGCCATGTGACTCGTACCATAGGCGCGTAGCAAGCAGGGTGGCGATCTGAACTTCGCATTTGATCGTCACTTGTTGCGGGCTGCCTCCAAAGCGGAACAACACCTCGTGGTCAAAGTACAGGTGCTGCGCGAAGTAACCTTCAAGCCGTCCTTGTCGTTCTCGCGTGACCCTTAACCCCATCTCTGTTGCGAGCTCCTGAAGCTTATTTCCCATAAACTCAACGCCGTCAAGGAACTGACACACCACCCGCGTTCGAACAAGATCATTCAATCGTGGCACCGGTGGGCCTTCCGCCGGCCAATATTCCTTTGGATTATTGGCGCCCTTCCCGGTCGTGAATTGCTCTATTTTCGTCTGGATCCGTTCCCATTGTTTGCCGCAAAACTGGGGAAGCTGGTCTTGCGCGAGAAGGGAGCCGCCCGTTTTTTGGTGGAATTCGTTTGACCAGGCCTTTCGATGTTTCTCGACGTCTTTCCAGAACCCGCAGACGCCTACTTCGCTCGCCCATTGGGCACAATTCTCGGTGAGGCTGTTCCAGTAGCCCGGAATGCTGAGTTCGGATCGTAGCGCGGCCCATTTCTTCCAACAGGCAGGCGCGGTCGTCTTCGTCGAGGATGTGTTCGTGCCTGCTGCCATGCTAGACAGGTCTCTATTCCGTCGTTGACACGAAGCCGTGTGGCGTGCGTCCCGGACGGACGCTGCGAATTGGAGCACGGCAGCGCAGTCTTGCCCGAGAAGGATAGCACAATCGCGTCCAGGCGGATACTCCGAGGAGATAACTTCGAACACGTTGCCGGTAGAGAGGTCGCGGAACGGGGCGGCGCCGGGCGCCTCCGAGGGCGCCGGATCGTCCGCCGATGGCGGCAGACCGTCCGCTCCTTGGACCGAGTCATCCGCTCCTTGGAGCCGGTCGTCCCCTCCTTGGAGTGGGTCATCCGCTCCTTGGAGCGGGTCATCCGCTCCTTGGAGCGGGTCATCCGCTCCTTGGAGCCCATTGCTGATTCCTCGGAGCGGGTTATACGCTCCGCGGCGGGAGCGGGGGATTCCGGTCCGTTTCCCGACTTCTGGGCCGTGAAACCGTCTCGCCGGGGCGAAAGACGGGAAACGCCTGCCACACAGCGGCCACCTCGCGTTGCCACGGCCGGGGCGGCCGGTTATGCTGCGATCGTCATTTACAAGTGGGGTAGCACGTTTCGGGGCCGCGAGCGGGACCGGGGTCCGGGACCAACCGGAGTTCGGACATGCCCGACTACATCCCCGGAGCGGACGGCAACTTTGACGCCTGGCAGATCAATTTCCTGACCTACGCCACCGCGAACGCGGCGGCCCTGGGGCTCGACCCGCTGGTCGATATCCCGCCGCTGACCGCCGCGCAGGGCGTCTGGACGACCGACCTCGCGGCCAACACCGCCGCGCAGGCCGCGGCCCAGGCCGCCCGGCAGGGTAAGGACGCCGCCCGGGGCGCATACGAAGGTCTCATCCGTCCGCTGGTGGCGCGCTTGCAGGCCAGCCCGGACGTGGACGACACGGAGCGCGCTGCGCTCGGCATCACCGTACCCGACACGATCCCGACGCCGGTTGGCGCGCCTGAAACGCGCCCGGTCGTCAGCGTGGACACCAGCCAGCGGCTCCAGCACACGATTTCCTTCGCCGACGAACTGACGCCGACCAGCACGGCCAAGCCTGCGGGCGTGCGCGGCGCGCAGATCTTCGTCAAGGTCGGCGACCCGCCCCCGGCCGACCCGAGCGAGCTGACTTTCCTCGGGACCGACACGCGCACGCCGTATCTGGCGCCGTACACGGGCGCCGACGCGAACAAGGTCGCCCATTACATGCTGCGCTGGGAGTCCACGCGCGGCGACACCGGCCCCTGGAGCGAGACCGCCAGCGCGACGATCGGGGCGTGACGAGGCTGGCTGGAGCACATGATAACGAACAAGCAACGAACGACTCTTATTGAGCGCCTTGAGTCCCAGGCGACGGTCGCTCGTGCGATACTCTCGCGCGCGCCGGAAATGGGTCTCCGCGAGCATGACCGCGATCTCTTCGAGCGGTGGATTGCTGCGACAATGTGCATTGTTCGCGACAATTTGGGAATACACGAAGCCACGAAATTCGATGGGAAAGTCGGAATAGGAGGGCCGGACAGACTGCGCTGCAAAGTCGGTTTGCAGTACGTCGAGGCACTAATTCGAGTATGCCGCGAGTTCCCAGAACAGCTGACATTTACGGAGCCCGCCATTTCCCGACACTCCTCATCCACCTCGAACTCAAAAGCCAATCAATCCAGAGCAACGGGAAAGGACGTTTTTCTTGTCCACGGCCACGATGAGCTTAACACTCTGCGACTCCAGAAGCATCTTCGAGAGAAGCATGCGCTGAATGCGGTCATTCTGGCGGAGGCACCGGGCAAGGGGCGGACGTTGATTGAGAAATTCGAAGAAGAAGCCCTCAAGGCGAGTGTTGCTTTCGCCCTGCTCACGCCGGACGATGTTATCCAAGCGTCAGACGGCACGTACGCCCAAGCCCGGCCCAACGTGACATTCGAGATCGGGTGGTTCTACGGGCGATTGGGGCGCAATCGTGTTTGTCTGCTTCTTAAAAAGGGATCGAAGATTCATTCGGATCTCGACGGCATTAACCGGATTGAGTTTCAGGATTCGGTGCTCGAGGTCGCCGTAGAAATCGAAAAGGAATTACGCGCGAGTGGCCTTATCAAATGAGCGCGCACCGGGGGCCGGGTGGCACTGACCGTGTCCGACTGCTCACTCAGCAGTGGCACACAATAAATCCTGAACCGCGAACTGTGAACCCTCGGTCGCGCCGCTCGCGCGGATCAGCTCGCGTCCGATGCCCAGCCCGCGCTACGCTGGATGAACGAGGGCATTCACCAGCCGCGAGCCGCGTGTCGTGATCGCCACGCCCACCGGCACCGTGTCGATCTCCGCCACGTGCACCTGGTGGTACTTGCCGTTGAGAATGTCGTTGAGCTGCCCCCGCCGCACGAAGTAGTCCTTGCGCAACACCGTGTCGAAAAAGAACCCCAGCGGAATCTCGTCGCTCGCTTCGGCCGCGCCGAGACCTGCGATCGCGAAAGCTCCGCCGCAAACGCTGCGCATCGTCGCCAGCCATCCCATCGACGGAAAACCCACCGGCCGCCGGCGGGTTGAACGCTGGACGCGATCCGCGCACGGTGAGGGCTCGTCCAGCAAACGAGATGCCAACGTCCCCAAAGGATCCGCCGCCGCAGCGGGGCGGTCCTTCCGCGTCCGGCCGGGCGCTGCGACGCGGGGCCGGAACATTCGACCCCTTCTCAGGAGACGGGCTGCTGAACGATGATTTCCGTTTCGACCGCGGTTTTCTTGATCAGGGCCGGCCAATACGCGAACACTTCCCGCACGCTGGGGCGCCCGTCGGCGTAGCCCGTAACTCCCGGCGGCCCCGACGTGACCAGCGGAGCGATGTACTTGCTGAAGCGGACCACGTTGCCGCGCTTCGGATCGTGGACCGCCACTCGCAACACGACTTCCGTGGCGCGCTCGTCCAACTCCGTGCGACCCAGGCACGCCCCCGTGCCGAGCACTTCGACCAACGACTCCGCACAGTGCACCCCGCGCCGCCGCAACTGAGCAAAAACCGAATCCCCGCAAACTTTGGCCTTCGCCGCGGCCCGCTCGCCGAACACCGTCAGCTTGCCCGCCGCCATGTACCCGTCCGAGTAGGTCGCGCTGACTTTGTAGAACTCGTTGGGCGGCCGGCCCCGCACGCCACGCACCCGCACACGCTGGTCGCCGTCGTCCTCGAGCGTCACACCCGACAGATCGATGCAGACATCGGGCGTGTGAAACTCGCGCGGGTCGCCCACCTCGTACAAGAGCTGCTCGACGATCGATTCGCGGCGCACGCAGCCCCCGCTGTCCGCCGCCTTGGTAATGACCACGCCGCCGGATTCGTCAATCTCGGCGATGGGATACCCGATTCGATCGTAGCCTTCGACGGTCTCCCAGTCGGTGAACAAACCGCCCGTGGCCTGGGCGCCGCACTCGATCAGATGCCCGGCGACGGCGGCGCCCGCGAGCTTGTCCCACTCGCCGTCATCCCACCCGAACGCGTGCCGCGCGCACGCCACGGTCAGCGAGGGGTCGGCGACGCGCCCCGTGATCACGATCTGGGCCCCCGCCTGCAGCGCGTGAACCGGACCGGCGGCGCCGAGATAAGCGTTGGCCGTCCTGACCCGCTCGCGAATGACCGAGATCGGCTTGCCGTCGTCGAGGTGCGCGAGCGGACACCCCGAATCCAACAGCTCGTCCAGCCTCGGCATCAGGTCGTCTCCCAGCACGACCGATGTCGCCGGCACCGGGTACTTTCTATCCTGCAATCGGCTGCGCAGCGCCAGCAGGGCCCGAAGCGGTTCGAGCCCGCCGCCGTTGGTGACGATGCGCAGACCCTTCCGGATGTGCGGTGCGATCGCCGCCAGACAGTCGATCATGTCGCGCGCGAAGCCGCGCGTGGGGTCCTTCGCCCGCTGGCGCGCCAGAATCGACATGCTCACCTCGGCCAGATAGTCGAGCGTCAAATAGTCGAGCTCGCCCTTGTCGCACAGTTCCGGGGCGGCGTCGGGATTGTCCCCCCAGAAACCGCTGGCGTTGCCGACGCGGATGACTTTCATGCGTTTCTCGCTGCGCGGCGACGGCCCGCCGCTCGCATCATTCCTGGCCAAACGTGACTGAAGACTATAGCGGACGAAGCCCGTCACTGCAGCGAGGACGATTCTCGCTCAAGCCGAGCATCCAGCCATTGCAACGCCGCGGCCCGCGTGGCGATCCGTTCGTCCAACTGTTCCGTGTAGAGCGCCGCGAGGACCCGACCGTACAACGGGCCCGGCTGGACGCCGCGCGCCTTGAGATCGTCGCCGTTCACCAGCGGCGCCGGCCGCACCGTTTCGGGCGCGATCGTTGCGAGTCGCCGCTCGAGCGCCGCCAGCCGTTCCTCGCCGTCCGGCAAGGCCCGCAGCCGTGCGGTCGCCAGATCGCGCAACGCGGCGAACGCGTCATGCGCCATGAGGCGCTTGAGCGAAGCGAGCGACGGGGTCTCGGGCCGCACATCGTCAAGATCGGCTTGGTGGCGCGCGAGCCAGAGCGTCGTCTCGCGCTGCTCATTCGAAAAAGTCAGCACACGGCAAATGCGGCCGATCTCGTCAAGGGGCCGATCGAACACAAGCGCTGTGAATGCCAATTCAAACGTCGCGCCCGCGGGCAGCCGACCGAGCAGCTCCAAGGCGGCGTCCAACTGACGCGGCTCCCAGGCCGCGCCCTTCCAGAGATACGCCGGCAGCCCCGTCTCGACCATCAATTCGATCGCGGCGCGCCGATTCGGGTGAACGAGCATTTTCTCCAGCTCGTCGCGCACCCGCTCGGCCGCGACCCGCGCCAGCTTCGCCGCCGCGCCGCGGATGGCCGCCAGCGTGCTCGGCTCGATCGCGAACTCCAGCCGCGCCGCAAACCGCACCGCCCGCAACAAACGCAGATGATCCTCCTCGAAGCGCTCAGCGGGCTCGCCGATCGCGCGGATGACCCGCGCCCGCAAGTCCGCTTGCCCGCCGACATAATCGAGAATCGTCGCCGCGATCGGGTCTAGGAACATCCCGTTGACGGTGAAGTCACGTCGTAGCGCGTCCTCGCGCGCCTCGCCGAACGTGACCGATTCGGGACGCCGCCCGTCGCGATACTCACCGTCTGTCCGAAACGTCGCGACCTCCACCCAACGCCCCTTTCGACGCACCAGCACGACGCCGAACTGCGCTCCGACCTTGCGCGTCGACCGAAAGATCTCACAGACGCGCTCCGGCGTGGCGTCGGTCGCGACGTCGTAGTCATGCGGCGCGCGGTCCAGCAGCAGATCGCGGACGCACCCCCCCGCCAGCAAGGCCATGTGACCGGCCGCCGCCAGCTCGCGAATGATCCAGACCGCAGGCCCGCTTTCCGCCGGCAGCGGCCCCGAATAGGACGAGGTCTGATACATACGCGCATGATACCTGCTCAGCCCCGAGCCGATCGTTGCGCCATCCGGCATTTCTTCTCCGACATCCCGATCACGATGTGCTACAATAGACTGCGCCGCGTGTTTGGGACGGCCGGGAGAGGATTGTGCGCTTTGGAGTATCAGTGAAGTGAAACGAACGCTTCAAGTTGTCGCGGGCAGTTGGCTCGTGCTCTCGCTCGGTGGCTGCCCGAACTCCCCGGACCTCGGCACGGACGGTCGCCCCGCGCCGCGCGACGCGCTCAGCGAAGGCCCGCGCCTCGGAACCGACCGCACCACCCAGCAACAGGTCCTGACCGGAGAGCTCACGCTTGACGAGCTGCGCAGCCGCGGATTGATACTCTTCACAACCTCCTTCAATCAGGACGACGGGTACGGCGACGGGCCGATGGATAGTGCCGATCCGCTGACTCCCGGCGGACGCCCCACGCTCCAGGGCAACGGCGTCTTCTTGCGCGTCAACGGCCTCGACGCCCAGAGCTGCATCGAGTGCCATTCGGTCGTCAGCAACGCCACCGTGCCGCCGATCTTCGGCATCGGCATCGGCGGCGCCGGCGCTGGCGTAACGAATGCCGTCATCCGGCCTTCGCTGATTGACGTGCTCGACGAGCAAGGCGCCGGCATTGCGACCTTCACCGGGCGCTTCGCCAATCCGCCGTTCCTCTTCGGCGCCGGCGGCGTCGAGCTGCTGGCCAAGGAAATGACCCGCGATCTTCAGATCCTGCGAAGCCAGGCGCTCGAAAACCCCGGCGTCGACGTCCGACTGATCACCAAAGGCGTTGACTTCGGGACGATCCGCTTCGAGAACGGCGAGCTCGACCCCGCGCGGGTCGAGGGTATCGACGACGATGTGGTCGTCCGGCCCTTCGGCCGCAAGGGCGAGTTCGCGACCGTCCGCGCTTTCGCTGTCGGAGCCCTTCAGTTTCACTTCGGAATGCAACCGGTCGAGCTCGTCGGCCAGGACGTGGACCACGACGGCGACGGCGTCATGAACGAGATTCTCGTCGGCGAACTCACCGCGCTGCACGTCTTCGGGACCACGCTCAGCACGCCGATCGTCGAGCCGCGCGGCGAGTCCGCCGTTCGCGGGGCCGAGCTCTTCCTGTCGATCGGCTGCGCGGATTGCCACGTTCCGATTCTGAACACCGAGCGCCGCAGGCTGCCCTACTCGTTTCCCGAAGTCGCGACCGACCCCTTCGCCAACGAGTTCCTCTCAGCCGATCTGGCGGACGAGGCCGGCTTCGACACCACCCCGCAAGGCGGCCTGGTGGTCCCGCTCTTTTCCGACCTCAAACGCCACGACATGGGACCCGAGCTGGCCGAGACATTCGGCGTGGAGCTCGACCCGTTCTTCGTGACGGCCAGGCTCTGGGGCATCGCCGACACCGCCCCCTACCTCCACGACGGGCGGGCCATGACGCTCGGCAAAGCGATCCTGATGCACGGCGGCGAAGGACAGGACGCCCGCAAC
>JACZRH010000108.1 GCA_022574815.1 Planctomycetota bacterium
CAATCCCCGAGAAGCCGGTCGTAGTCGAGGAAGGCGCGACTCTGTCCTCGCGTTGCTCTTTCCGCGTCGAGCATGTGTCGCAGCCAGAGGAGGATCGAGTGAGCGGGGAGAAAGGCATCACGCTGCTCGAGCGACGCCGCCACCTCGAGTGGTTGACGCACCATGATGATGAACGACGGCTCCGTCCCCAAGGTCTCGAGCACCGATAGCCAGAAGGGGACGAATCGCGAGATGCGTGGATCCTTCAGAACGAACAGAGGGGCCGTGCCGTACTCTTGCTCCAGAATCTCGAGTGCTCGCCCCGCGAAACTCGCCGCCGCCTCTGATTCGTACCAGGAATCCGGGAAAGCAGAGACGTCGTACCACTTCGAGCCGACCGATTCGAGCATCTCATCGTGCAGAGCCACGAGCCTTTCGGGCTCCCAGTATCCGGACTCATTGGACTCATTGGCCGGCATCAACGCTGACGGCAGCCGGGCGCCCAGCAAGCCGAACGGCCCGGAGTCGATCCGCTCAAGTACCAGAGCGAAACGCAGCTTTCCGACGCCGCCGCGAGCGGCGAGCTGCTGACCGTCAAGCTGCGCTACAAGGAGCCGGACGGCGACGTGAGTAAGCTCATCGAGCGGGTCGTCGTTGATAGCGGGGCGTCGTTCGACGAGACCTCGCGCGACTTCCGCTTCGCCGCCGCGGTCGCGTCGTTCGGCATGATGCTGCGCAGCTCGCCGACCATCGAGGGCTGGACGTTCGACGCGGTGCTCGAGCTGGCGGCCGAAGCGGTCGGCGAGGACGAGAAGGGCTACCGCGCCGAGTTTCTGGGATTGGTCGAAAAGGCGAAGGCCCTGTCGCCGAATTGAGGCAGACTTATCCCGCACACCGAGCGCGGCGCTCACAGTTCGCCGCAAGAGCGAACCGTGTGCCGGAAAACGCGCCTGGTAGCGCGAAAACACGGCCGGGGGCGGCCGTGCTACACTTTGGCGGCGGACTACTACGGCGTTTCGAGCAACGCCCGTTCGCGCAGTTCGAGCGCCCGCTCGATGACTTCGTCCAACGGCGGCGATTCCGCCTTTTTCAGCGTGTACGACGGCAGGACGTGATCGTCGTGCAGCGTGCCGATGATCATCGTTTCGGCCACGAGATCGAAGGGCGGCAGTTGGTACCACGGGGGGGCCACGCGATGGTGCGTTTTGAGCGTTTCGTATCCCTGCTTGCGCAGGATGATGTCATAGTCGCCGTACCAGAGGAACGAGAACTTGACCGGGCTGTTGCCGACCTCCTCGTCGTTCACGACCACCAGCGCTCCGGGCGGGTCGGTCTGAATTCTCATGGTGCGTTCGACGCAGCCGGCGAGGGTGACGAGCAGGGCCAGCGCGCTGAGTGCGAGAGCGGATTGGGTTCGGTTCATGCCGGTATCTCGATGAGTTCGACCTCGTCGTTGTCCAAATCGATTGTGGCGATCGTGCAGCGGCCGGTTACCCAGCCACAACACTCGCCGGGATTCACGAATATCTTACCGTCGCGTTTGTCGATCGCGACCTGGTGCGTGTGCCCGGTGACGATCAGGTCGGCCCGCTCGATGTCGTCGGGGCTGCACCAGTCGACAAAATGGTGAACGAGAACGCTTTTGCCGGCCAATTCGAGGAACAGGGGCCCGTCCTGAATTTGTGGCAGGACGGCCCTAAGGCCGGCCCGTTCGCCGTCGTTGTTGCCGTAGGTGACGTGCAGCGCTGCGGGGAAGTCGGCGAGCGGGCGTGCGGCGAAGGGCGCGATAATATCACCGGGGTGCAGCAGCGTATCGATGCCGAGTTGCTCGAAGCGCTCCAGGGCCGCGTGAATCGTCGGAAGCCGATCGTGCGTGTCGGAGATGATGCCAATGCGCATCGAATGTGGTTCCCGCAAGCAACCGCGCCATGGCCCAATCGCGGCTCAATTGTAGCGAGGGCGCGCCCGATAGTCACCAATGAGCCTTGACCGCGACAGGGGGTCAAGCAGCGGCAAAGGCGCCTTGACCGGTAGCGATGTGTTGATTCCGGAGAGTCGAAGAATGCCTCTCAACCGTACGGGGACGCGAATTCCGCACGCCGAGACCGCGACGGATGCCGCCGCCGGATCGCGCTCGCGCGTGTGCGGCGTGACAGCCGGCCGCTCGCGTTTCGTGCCGGACGCACCGCCGCTCGCGAGCCCGGTGACGTCGCCGCTGGCGGTCTGGTTGCTCGACGAGCCCGAATGCGCGCCCTATGCGCGCTATTTGGAGCATCATCCGGACGCCACGCTGTTTCATTCGCTCGCTTGGCGCGATGCACTATTGGCTGCCGGTGCGGGCCGGCCGTTCTACTTGGCCGCGATGGATAGCGAGCATGTGGTCGGCGTGTTGCCCCTCTTTGAGACCGAAAATGCCAGCGGCGAGCGATCGCTGGTCAGCCTTCCGCTCTCGCCGGCGGCCGGTGTGCTTACCGACGATGGCGGCGCCCGTTGGCTGCTGCAAAGTCGCGCGCTGCAACTGGCCGAATCGCGCGGCGTAGCGCAGGTTATCGTCCACGAATTCTGCCCGCGCCCCGCGGACGGCTGGCTCGCCGGCCCGCCGGAGTGGGCGCGCATCCACATCGATTCGCTGCTCTCGTCGGATCAGGGCCACCTGCCGCCGACAGCAGGCGAAACGAGCGCCGAGAACGCGGCTTGGTCGCCCGAGATCGCCGACGTCCTGACGCGGAACGCTCCGCGGGGTGCGGGTGTTGATAGTTCATCCGTCCTGTCTCACTTCGCGGAAAGTTCCGGCAAACTCCGATGTGCCGTCGAGCGGCGCCCGGATGGGCGCATCGCCGCCGCCGCGGCCTGGACGACCTGTGGAACGCACGCCCATGTGTTGGCGTGCGGCCCGGCCTACGCGCCGGCTCCCACGCGCCGCCGATTGTTTCTGCACATCTCGAGCTTGGCCGGCGAAGAGAACGCCGACACGCTTGACTTTCCATTTCCCATCTCTCCCGACTTCTGGTTTCTACGACTGCTGACCGAAAAGGGGCTCGAGATCGCCGACACGCGGCGTATCGTCGCCGACCAAGTCGCATCGATCTGACCGGGAGATTTGTTACAACGGTGCGCTTCGCAACGTCCGGGGTGACGTGTTCGTATCGGCCGCGCGGACGGTTTATCAGTGTCTCGGCGGTCGCGCGCGGACTTACCACGCCGAATTCTAATCGTCGTTGACAGGCGCGTCCGCGTCGAGTGAGTCGGCGTTATGGGGAGCGGATCGAGGCGCGCTCTTGCTCCCTGGGCGACTCCGGAATCGGCGTCCGCCGATCGCAGGCCCTGGGGCGGTTCATCGCGCATGTTCCGGGACGAATCGAGCTGGTTCCCATACCGTCTGACCGCGGCTGTGCCGTGCAGGGGCCGCATAATCGTCGGCGGCCCGGGTGGTCCCCTTTTGTCGGCAAGTTGAACAGGCGTCGCCGCGTTGCGCGTGAAGTAGGCTCGCGCGCCGGACGACATGTCCATCGGATCACCGACAGGAGTGGCGTCCGATGGCTCAACCGTGTTTGACGAGGCGAAACGGCCAACTGGCGTTGTTGGCTAGCGCGTGCGCTCGCCGCCAGGACGCGCGCATTTCGTTTCGGGACGCGCACGCCGCAAGCCCAAGCCGCACACGTATGCTCGCACTCGAAACGGACGCGTTGTTCGTGAGCTGGACGGACGAGCTACCTCCTGATGCGGACCGCGCCGGTCGGCCGATCGAGGTCGATTTCGGGCAGGACGGCGAGGCGTATACCGCCGTCGCCGAAACGCGCGGCCGCTGTGAGCGGGAGTTCGGCGGAGGCGCCCGTGTCGCGGCCCTCAAGCTGAGCGTGCCGCTGCGGGTCGAACGACGCCACCCCCGCTGCGACGTGCGAATCCCGATCGAAGAAATGGCCCCGATTGAGGCGCACATGACGGGGATGCTCGACCAGAGCGCCCGTTTCGTGCTGCGCCTGACGAATCTGTCACGCGGCGGCGCGGCGGGCCGGACGGTCTTTCCGCACGCTCTACGCCTGACGAACGGTTCGCCGTTCTGGATGGAGTTCTCCCTGCCCGGCACGAACCAAGCATTCGAGTTCGCGGTGAGGCTGGTTCATGCCCGGCCGGCGCCCGAAGGGGGCGCGACCCTGCTGGGTTGGGAGATTTGCTCCCACGATGACCCCGCGACCCACGACGAGAACATTCGCCGATTGGAGTGCTTCGTGGCCGGCCGGAAGTGACCCACGCCGCGTAGCCAAACCCGCGACCGCAGCACGGGAGGCAAACCTATGGTGGTGACGTTCGACTTGACGTCGCGACAGCTCGCGCGTGTGCTCGAACAGGCCGTTCGCAATCGCGCATCGTTCGAGATCGAGCCGCGCACCTGGCCCGAGAACCAGATCCTTCGCGGCACAGTCGCGAATCGTGACGGCAACCTGCTGCGCATCGAGCTGGACGACACCCCGGCGGAATTCCCGCTCACCGGACTGATTGGGGCTTTCTGCGACGTGCGGACCGTGCTTTCCGGACAGATGTACCTCTTTTCAACCTGTGTCGTGGACGCGGCCGACTCCGGCGTGCCGCGCCGGCTCGTGCTGGCTACGCCGACCATGATCCAGCTCGTCAACCGGCGACGATTCGAGCGACGCCCTGTGACGGGCAAATCGCCGGTACGCGTCGAGGCGGGTGGCGCAGACGACTCTCCGGTCGGCGAGCTTCTGGACATCAGCGCCGACGGGCTCGCCTGCCGCGTGACCGGCGACGACTTCGACGATGTGTTCTTCGTCGGAGACGAGATTCGCGTGAGCTTCGAACTGCCCGATCACGGCGGCTCCTTCGACCTTCCGGCGATCATCTGCAACAAGAAACCGGCGACCGACGGGCAGGAGCACACCATCGGTCTCAAGTTCAAGCCGTGTGCGAACGACGTCGCCGCGCGCGACGTGCTCCATCGTCTTCGCGGCATTCTCTGCGAAATGATCACCGGCACCGGAAACGTGGAGGGGGACACATGAAACCCCGGCGAATTCTCACATCCGACCATGCGAACGAGATCTTTGCCAACGCGGTCCGCACCAAGGCGCTCGCCGTCGTCACCACACAGGAAGAAGACGACTGGAAGACGTTCAAGTGCCGTTTCCGCGAGTGCGACACCAACCGAAAGTTCATCGTGCTGGACTACCAGTCCATGAACGGCGAAGCGCTACCCGAGCTGATCCCCGGGCAATACGTCGGCATCAGCTTCCGGAACCGCAGCCGAAAGGTGCTCTTCGCGACGGTTGTCGAGGCCCGCGGACGGTTCCTGCTCGAGGACCAGACCAGTGTCACCGCCATCCGTTACCGCTGGCCCGACGGCCTGACCGAAATGCAGCGACGAGCCTACTACCGTACGCCTTTGCCCGAAGGCGCCAATTTCATGGCGAGCATCTGGTCCGGCGGGCTGAACGCGCGCGGCTCGGCTCAGCAGTCGCCGCTCGATTGCCAGTCGGGTCGTCTGTTGGACATTTCCTGCGGCGGCACGCTGATCCGGCTGAACTCGGTCTCGCTGCCGACCTGGAGCGAAAACGAGACCCTGGGCCTCGAGCTGAATCTCAACGACAGCGAACCGCCGATGCTGCTGAACGCGCACTACCGCGGCGCTCGTCAGGATGATGTCCACGGCGTCTGCCTGGCGATTCAATTCGTCGGATTGGAGCTGACGGTTGACGGTCGTCTGGTGCTGCAGCGGCTGGCGAAGATCGTTCAGCGTTTCCATCAGTCATCGGGCGGGAGCCGGTCGCGTAGCGGCCAGCCGCGGCATCGTGCGTAACTATAAGCTGAATAATCAGTTACGGCGATTGGCCGTACGCCGTGGCCGGGCGTCCGGCGTCGAATGAAAAGCCCCGAAAAAAAAACAGACACTCCTGGGCTCGCCCCGTGTTTAACAGATTGACGCGCCTTAATTTGCCCATCCCAGCGCATGGGCCACTGGACGTTGCGTAAGCACGTTCGTGGCCCAGTTTTTTGCGCTCGAAGGTTACCGGCTCGCACCGTCGTCGGGGTGTCTCATGAATCGGCGACAATGGTGAGGGCGGGCACCTTGCCCGCCGGGTATGTGGGAAACCCGTTCTTGCCGATCATACTCAAATTTATCGGATTGAACCGCACCATCAGGCGACAATCGCCGCCGTGCAGGTCACGTGCGTTTCCGTTTCCATATTGACCGCCTGATGGTAGTTGACCACGTTGCAGCGCGCGTCCGGGAGCGCCCGGAGCAAGGCATAGATACAGCCCACACTGCAAATCCGCGTGGGGTTCATCGCGGCGCGCAACACCTCCACGAAGCGGTCCTCCTCACGCCGCTCCAGCAGCCCCAGCAAGCGCCTGTCGTGCTCGCGGACGCGCTTGAGAAACGCCGGTGTGGTCGGGTCCGGGTCGCCGAAGTGCTGCCCGACGTGGCTGAGGTCGGCCCCCGCGATCAGGATCGTCTTGCGCCCGTCATTGGCGAGTTCGGCCCGCAACGCGTCGGCAAAGGCTCCGAGCTCCGGGCCGTCATTCTCGGCGCCGTCCGCGGGCGCGCAGGGGTCGGGGCACAAGACGGGAACGATCTCGAAGGGGCGCTCGGCACAACACACTTGCAGGTTATGGACCTGCAACTCGACCGAATGCTCGAGGTTGTGATCGAACTCGTGTACGCAGATCGATCGGCCCAGCCGCCCTTCGATCCGCCCGATCAATTCCCGGTCGGTCGCTGCGCGGCCCAGCGGTGTCAAAAAGTCCTTGCCCGTTGCGACCACACTCTGCGAGCGGCCGAAGTGATTTGTTGCCAGGATCACAAAGCGTTCGGCGGGCTCGCTCGCCGCCAGCGTGGCGTATGCGTCGGCGTAGCACGGGCTGCCGCGGGCGTAATCGAGGTGCGGGGCGATGATGCCGCGCAGCTCGCCGTTGGTGTTTGAGACCGTTCCGGAGGCGTGCATCCGCTCGATCTGCTCGCGCAGCTCCGCCGCGCTCGCCCAGCGGTCCCGATTGTCACGGGCCGCGGACGCCAGGTACTCGTCGCGGCACTTGGCATACGCCGCCTCGAAGCGATCGTTTTGCAAGAGCAAGGCGTCGTCGAGCGCTTCGATCAGTTTCCGAATTTGATCCGCGGGCATGCGCTGCCCGAACTGCTCGAGAAAGCCCGCTTGCACGTCGGCCACGGTGCGGATGCCGTCGAGTTGGGTCGCGACGAAATAGCCGGGTATCGAGACCGCGATCGGGTGTCGGGAGATTTGGGCCATGTCGCGCAGCGCGACGTAGGTTTCGTCTTCTTGGTTGCGAAACGGGATCGTGTCGACCGGGCGCATCGCCGGGAGGGCCTGTTCGTCATTCATCGCGTGCCTTCGGTGGTTTCACTTCCGCGGCCCAGCGGCGTGTCGAACCCCAGAAGAGGTGCGACCCCGGGCGCGTGGGCGGCTCGTCAAACGTGAATCGTAGCATTTCGATCCCTTGTTCGTCACGCTCCATGAGCTCGACGCGGAATTCGGCGAAGCGGATCGGCGAATCGCGTTCGATCGCACTCGGTCGCCCGGTTGCCTGAGCGACGAGCTGGCCGAACGAGCCGGCGAAGAATCGGTCGTGTGCGACTCGAACGTCGATCGTGCGGGCGTCGACCCACGTGAGCTCGGCCGGCGTTTCGACGCGGAGCACACGCGGGGCCCAGGTGAGCGGTACGACGCGGAGATCGCGCAGCCCCGACGCCTGCTCGACGGCCGGCCCCAGATAGTGCGCGATGATCGGGAGGTTGGCCATGTAGAGCGTGTCACCGTCGTGCAGGCCGGACGGGGCGGCAAGCACTTCTTCCACGACCCTTCGCTCGACGCGATGGCCGGTTTCCAAGGCCAATCCGTAAAAGTGCGTCGCGACGCCGAACACGATCAGCGACAGGCCGGTGCCGGCCCACACCGCCGGTCTCCGAATGCTCCGTCCGGCTGTCGGCTGCGGAGCGTCCGCGCCGAGCATTCCGCGCAACACCAGCATCGCGCAGACGGCCCAGCCGATTCCGGGTAGGTAGAGATGGTGCGGCGACTCAAATGCGGGCAGGACGGGCGTCATGGTTCCCAGCAGCCAGACCGGGCCGATCAAGCCGGGAAACCGCCGTCGATGGCGGACACAAAGCGCGACGAGCAGAGCGGCGACGGCGAGTGCGAGGCCGTAGAAGACCAGCGGCCGCGCGCGGAAATACGGCAATCCGCCGATGGGCACGCACGGGACGGCGAAGAACTCCCCCAGCAAGTAGTAGCACGTTTTATCGGCGACGTAGCGCAGGAAGTCGGGGGCGCCGGGCGGGATCATGTACGGCCGAGGCGGCAGGGCGGCGCCCTCGAGAAAATGCCAGCGCGCTGCCAGATACAGTAGTGCCGTGCCCCAAAAGACGACGTGCAGCAGAACGACGGGGCGGCCGCGCCGCCGCGTTACGAAGGGCTCGAGTGCGAGAATGACGAGCGGGTACACGATCGCGTTCTCGCGACAGCCGAGCGCGAGCGCGAAGAACGCAGCCGAGGCGGCGGCCCAGCCGCGGGTGCCGCGCCCCTCGGTGAAACCTTGATGCGCTGGCGCCGAGACTTCGATCTCGCGCTCGGCCGACGTCTCGGATTCCGGCCAGCCGCGAAAACGCGCGTAACAAAGTGTCGCCGACAGCAGGAAGGTTGTCACCATCAGCTCGCTTTGAACCGCGATCCACTGGACCGTCGCCACGTGCGCGGGGTGCAGCGCGAACAAGGCGGCGACCCACCAGCTCAACGCCAACGATGCCCCCAGTCGCCGCAGGAGCCGCAGAAGCAATGCGCACACGACCCAGTGCCAGAGCAGGGAGGCCGCGTGCATGGCGGCCGGGTTCCAATCGACCAATGTGTAGGTCAACTTCATGAGGCCGAATGCGACGGGTCGAAAGAACCGCAACGTGAACTCGGGCATCCACCAAAGCTCGGCGATACCGCCGACCAGTTCGAGTCGGCACGCGTCCGTGAGTCCCGCGAGCGACCAATCGCACTCGCGCAATTGTTGAAAGTGTGCGTGGTCGTCCATGAACAGGCCGTAGCCGAGCGACCGGGCGTGCAAACTGAAGATGAGAATGCCAAGCGAAACGACTGCCAGCGCACCGCGCAGCCGCGCGGCTCGCAGGTTCGCGGGGTGGGGGCCGACGGCGCTCACTTTCCGGAAACGACGGACGCGGAGGCTTCGTCGGCTCGGTCGCTTGGCGTGGCGGGTTCGGCGGCGTCGGCAACGTCAGCGGGATCGTCGGGTGTTTCGATGGCCTCGAGCTCGGCCGCGTTGGGCAGGTGCGCGCCGAGCAGCGGGACCAGCACGCCGGGCAGAGCCCAAACGAGCTGAATCACGCGGACCGCCAACGCGAAGGCGACGGCCTGCGAGACGGCGTTGTCGAGACCGCTGTGGGCGAAGAACCCGATGTAGGCCCATTCCATCACACCAAAGGCCTGCGGCGGGGAGATTGGAATTGCGGAGATGAGGAATCCGATCGGGACGTAAATGAGATAGAGCGAGAACTTGCCGTCCATGCCTAGCGCGCGGGACATGACGAAGGCGCTGACCATGACGATGAACTGCAACGCGATCGTGTTGAGCAGCGACAGTCCGATCAGGATCTTGTGGCGCCGCATCTCTACCGTGGCGCGCCCGACGCGCAGGAGCTGGTCGCCCATCGGAAGCTTGGCGGCCAACCGCGGCAGACCGATCGCGTTGCGCAGCCTCTCGCTGAACACGAATAGGGCCCCCACGGCGAGGCCGCCGCAGACGACGGCGATCACGATTGCCAGATCGCCGAACCGCTCGGGGTTCCAGGTCAGGGCGATCATGGTTCCGGCCAGGGTCACCAGCCCCAGCAAGCCGATCACGCGGTCGAGGAAGACCGTTGTGACGGCCTCGGTCTTATGGTGCGTGAACCGGGTGATGTAGTAGGCCTTGATCAGATCGCCGCCCGTCGTGCCCGGCAGCGCGAAATTGAAGAAGTTGCCCGCGTAGGTCAGCTTCGTCGCGTTCCAATACGAGAGGCGAACGTCCTGGACCGCGAGCATCCAGACCAGCCGCAGGGATTGCAGCAGCGGGACGGGCAGAAAAATGAGAATGGCCCCGATGGCAAGCCAGCGCTCGATGCCCCTCACGACGCCGGCGATGCCGGGCTCGACCTCGGCAACGCTCCTGCCGGCCACATCGACGCTGACGACCTCGTCCAGCTTGACCGTGCGTTCCGCTCCGTCCTGCTCGATCAGTAGCGTGTCGCCGTCATCACTCAGGAGCCTGACTTTCGTCCCGTCCTGAAGCGTGATCTTGTCGTACCAGCTCACGCTCAAGATCAAAAAGATGATCGCCGCGGCGCACAGGCCGAAGCGCAATACGGTCAGGATCCAGCGGTGACGAGCTTTCTTCATAGGATAAACGGCCCTGGGTTCCGCGAGAGATTCTGTTGTGCGAGAGCGGCCATAGCGATTATCGGTCGTGTCACTCCTGTGGCACCTCGTAAAGTTCGCTTGACGCGACGCTCGCGGGTTCGCTTGTCGGCCGAACCCGCCGCAGGCCGGCCGCTTCGAGCTCGCGCACCCACGCGCGCGTCACAATCTTAGCAAACCCGTATGTCCCCGCCAGACGGTCGATCTCGCTCCAGGAAAACGACACGTGCGTGACGCCGCGGGTTCGCAGCCAGTCCAGGCACACCCGCGCGTCGGCGTCGCGGGCGAACTCCAGCCATTCGTCGCGGCTGAACACCACCGTATAGTGCAATCGGCGTGCAATGTAGAAGACATTGGCCCGGCCGACGAGCAGGATGTGCGCGTCCGGGCGGGTCGCGCGATTGAGTTCGTCAGCCTCGACAAAACCGTCCGTGAACCCGACCAGGCCGGGCAGCGATGAGCCCGTTTGCCGCGCGGTAGGCATCCAGAAGCGATCATGCTCGACGAGCAGCCGTGCGAGCGTGCCGGCATTCAGCGTGGCGCCGATCACCGCCAGAACCACGATCGGTGTCCGTAGCGTCGGCTTTCGCGGGTCCGCGCCGCCTTCGGGATCCTTCACGCGCTGAGCAGGCCGTAGCGTTTGGCCCGCGAGTAGGGCCATCGGTACGATCAGCGGCACCGCGAAACGGCCCGGCATGTGAGTCCACAGCGCCCAGGAAACGAACACCAGGACGCTCCAGATCATCAGCATCCAGGCTGGCCGCGAGCGCGAGATGATCAACCCAAGCACGCCCAACACGAACAGGGCCGAGCCGAAGAGCGTGGTGCGGATGCGTCCGAGGCCGGTTCCGGATTCCGATAAATGCCATCGCAACAGTTCGCGAAAGGCCGTTTGTGCCCGCCCAGCCAGGGAAGCCGCCTCCTCCGGCAGCGCGTGCCCGCGCTGCCACTGCTCGGCTTGCTCCGGGCTCCAGTTCGCGCCGCCGAACACGAATGGATACACCGGATTGCCGGTCCAGACCGCGTTGCGAACGAGCCACGGGCTGAAAGTGAGCAGGGCGGCGATGCCGTAAATGGCGAGTCCGCGCAATCGCGCGGACACGGGTTGCGGGACGGTCAGAAACCAAGCCACACCAAGCCCTGCGGCCACGAGCACAACGGCCGTGTACTTGCAGCCACAGGCCAGCCCGGCGCAGACTCCCGCCGTCAGTGCGGACCGCCAGTCGAGCGTGTTACTCGGTCCGAATCGGTCGAGCAGGACACCGGCGGCGACCGCTGCAAAGAACAACATGCCGAGCTCGACGTAGGCGAGGCAACCCAGGTACGCGAGCCAGGGCACGGAGCCGGCCACGACGGCAACGACGATCCGCGGCCAGCCTGGCGGTGCCCAGGCCGCCAGTGCGAGCACTGTCAGGATGCCGCAAAGCGCGTGGAGGATCTGCGCCGCGATGGCGGCCTCGTACGGCCCGCCCGCCAGGTGCATGAGCAACAGGTATAGCGATTCCATCTGCTGCGGGAACTGGGCGTAGACATTGTGCGGGAGAAAGTGGATGCGGCCGGCTTCGTAGTGCTCCTTCGGCGCTTGCAGGTGGTATTCGAGCACGTCGTAGCCGCGCGCCTCGCCGTTCCAAAGTACGCCGGGCGGCAGCGTCGCCCCGAACAGCATGATGCCGGCGGGGACGGCCAGCGTGAGCAGGACGAGACTGCGCAGCGCGAGGTCGCGAACGGGCGCCGCGGTCAGACCGGGGCGGGGTTCCGGGGCGGCTGCCTCGGGTGCGCCGCGACCCTGCTTGGCGGCGCCGATACCGGTTTTCGCACGCTGCCCCTGCCTGTACTGAATGCGCGCCAGCCCGAGCACGCCGCCCGCGATGACCAGGCCCCAGGCGACCGGCCGATTGAGTGCGGCGGCGACACCGAGCGCGAGCGTCGCCGTAGCGAGGATGCCGAGCCCCAGCGCGGCCGCGACGCAGGTTTGCTGCATCACGCTCCGCCGCCGAAAGCCCAGCCACACAGCCGGCCAAGCCCCCCAACCGGCGGCCGCCGCGACCACGGCGACAGACAAGGCCCCGTCGGTCAGCAAGACCAGCCAGGCGTTGGGTGCCAGCAGCGTCAGATACGCCGCGGCCCCGACCGCGGCGACGAACGGCGGGACGACGGCCGCCGCGCGCGGGGCCGACGAAGAATCGGGAATCAATGGAGAATCAGCCGACATTTGGCGACACGTTGGGTTGTTTGCCGCGCGCCGTCAAGTCGGTCGGACCCTACGTCGGGCGAGGCGCCCGATCCTGCGCGCGCGGCCGTAGCGGTCCGTGCTTTCGGCTGGCCCGATTAGGCAGGAATCGTGATGGTGGCGCACGGGCCTCTTCGCCGGACGACGCACGGGGCGGGCACAGCGGCGTTGCAGCGGCCGCCGGTCCACGTTATGCTCTCTGATTGGTGCGCAACAGCGCCTGACCAAGCTCCTTCACTGGCGGGAGTTTGACCTGTGCAGCCATTCATGAAGTACCTCCTCCTCATCGCAGCGATAGTTGTTGTGCTTGCATTCATCGTGGTTGTGGCGCGCCGTCGTAACGACAGCGCAAAGACGGAAGCGGACAGTTCGCCTACTTCTGGGGCGGTGAACTTTGTCGACCCCTCTCAAGTGATGTATACCCTTCCAACAATCTGCGACCGCCTGGCACCTGTCGAAGCACCCACTGACACTCCTACCAAGGGAGACCTGATACTCCACGAAGATGACTGGCGACAGATTGAGTTCGTGCCGCTTGCAGACTCCGGTTACATTTCGTCCCAATTGGGAGAACTTCGACAGTTCAAGATCGATCACAAGATTGGTTTCGGCTTTTCCAGTATCTTCGTCCGCCCTGATCATCCGACGGCCTTCGGGAAGCTCTCGCTTCGTCTGACCGATTTGAGCAGTGCTCTTGGCGTCGGCTCCGGAAATCTATTCATCTCTGAACCCACCATATTCCCACCGATAGGATCCGTCGGTCATGTATCCGGTGGGTTTTCTTTCCGGATTGACGACAACTTCAACATCTACGGATTTCATCGAGATGGGAGTGTTCAATCGCTCGGCATCACGATCGATGTTTACGAAGCCGGCTCGCCAGATATCGACAAGGTATCTACGGCGCTGCGTAAAATCCGTAATTTGGTTGAGGTGAATATCGTAGACTGGTATCAAGGTACGATGGTTGCCCCGGATTCTCTTTCGGAGATTAAGGCGTGGCTCCAACGATAGTTGTCCGATAACCAGACGATGAGCCGGAACACACTCCCCTTTTTGGTTTTCCCCGTCTTCCGCTTCGGTTACTATAGTTGGTTATTCCACGCTCAAAGGCAAAAAAGGTGTCAGGAAGAATCTACGGGTTTGGAAAACCATCCTGACACCTTTATTCCCTTTGTTCCTATCAGCCCGCATTTGGCGACACATTGGGTTGTTCGCCGCGGGCCGTCAAGTCGGACGGACCCTACGGACAGACCCCGCCGCCGAGGCAGGCGAAGAAGGGGTCGATGTCGCCGCCGTCGAGGCGCCCGTCGGCGTTCATATCGCCGTTGAGCGGGTCGCAATTCGGAAACGCGAT
>JACZRH010000109.1 GCA_022574815.1 Planctomycetota bacterium
CGGCGTGGAGGAGGTCGATCTCGTCTGGAAGCGCCTTTCGTCGACCCATTGGAAGCGCGAATTGCCGACGGTGGCCATGCTCTCGTCCAGCGCCATCGGAGCGTTCTACTTGAGGCCGGTGGATTATTAGAAGGCTGGCGCCTGACCCGCGCCCACGACCTTTCTGCGGATGCTCTCCAGCAGAGGCATGGGTGTGAGCTCTCCGTCGATGATGGAGGCCAGCTCCTCCTCTTCCTGCCAATGCGCCTCGAGCTCGGCGAGCTCGAGCTCCAAGAGTCGCTGCTCGACGGCCTCGTTGGCCGCGACCATCAGCCGTTCGATCAGCTGGTAGGCGGCGGCGTGCGGCTCGGCCTCGACGGTCGACAGCTTCCCGTCGACGATCGCGGGCGTGACCTCCGCGGCGGCGAACAAGGTCTCGAACGTGTCGCGGTCGCCGCGTTCGGCGCCCAGGCGACGGGCCGCCTCGATGGCGGCGGTCAGGACCGGGTCGACCTCGGCCGCGTTCGCGCCGGCCTCGGCGACCACCGCGTCGCGGTCGCCGTCGAGCCACGCCTCGACCGCGCCGTACGACAGCTTGGCGCGCGAGGTGACCGCGGCCACCTCGACGTCGACGTCGCCGATCTGGCCGGACGGCTCGACGGTGAACCGCACCGACAGGGCGAAGCGGTCCTCGTTCGGCAGCAGGCTCAGCAGCCCCTCCGACAGCGCCGGGTCCAGCATCGGGGCGTTGTCGCCCACGGCGAGGTAGGCGGTCGCGCCGGCGACGCGGGCGTAGCGGTCGGCGTCGGAGTCCAGGCCGATGGCCCGCCCGGCGTCGGCGATGTGGACCGCCAGCTGCACGGGTGCCTCGGTGCCGTCCCAGGTGGCGCCGACCGCGTCGTCGAGGTCCCGGGTCGACACGTCGTCGATGGTCAGGCACGGCTCGTCACGACGGTCGACCCACGGTGCCTGCGCGCCGGGGATGACCCCCGTGGTGTCCAGCCCGGCGGCGGCGCCGCCGACCTGCGGTGCCGTCCAACTCGTGGCGGTGTCCGGGGCGACGAGGTCGGGTTTGGCGCGGGCACCCTGGACGGTGGTCGGGCCGGCGCTGGAGTTCCCGTCCGAACGCCCCACGACGATACTGTTGAAGGAAGACGTGAAACCGGGCGGCATGGCCGACGCGGCTCCGTTGTTCACGGCGTTGATGTAGATCAGGCCGAAGAATTCGGTCTGAAAGTCGGAGCGCACCAAGGCGCGGCGTTCGGACTCGCTCGGCGAGCCGAGGATCCAACTGTTGTTGATGATGCGTGCGTCGCCGGGATCGAGACGGGCGATGAAAGCGGGCCATTCGCTGGCCGCGATGCGCCGGGTCCATTGCAACACCAGGGTGAGAAAGTGGTCGGCGTTGTAGCTCTCGATGGTCACGATTCCCGGGGCGTAGCCTTGGGTGTTGCCGTACCAGCGGCGGCCCACGGTTCCGGCGTGGCTGGAGGTTTGGGCCAGGCCGGTGTGGTCGATATTGATCTTGCCGCTGAACTCACCGGTGCCCTGCCCGATAAACGGGAGGTATCCCGGGGCCCAGCCCTCGACCTGAAGCACGGTGATGTCCGCTCCGGTCGGGAAGGCGCTGCCGAGCCGATCACGTAGGTTAAACCAGCCGGTAAGATCGCGGCGTTCCTGTGCGACGACTGCGGGCGCGAGACCGATCAGGGTCGCCAGGGTCAATGAAACAGCTCGAAGTGCCCGGTTCATCTTGAAAGCCTCCGTACCAGCGCGCACCCGAGACGCTTTCGGGTAAACATCACTATGCGCGATGCTCACGGCACGCTGCACAATGGGTTGAAAGCCGCTTGTCAACGATTCTACGCATTCGCCGCTTGAAGTGCAATTCAATTCCCAGATGAGCACGCCGGGCGGCACGGGGGCGACCGAATCGCGCAACGCCTTATTTTCAAATGAGTTAGGAGCGCGCCGCACCCTGAGCCCTTCCGCGGCCTGCTCCCGGAAACCTTAGGCGCCGTAATAACCGGAAGGATGAATCGAGCCTACGACGATATAGCGCGCCGCGATGCAAACGACGGCGAGCGCAGCGAGTGAACGCAGTCGGTCGTCGCTCCTGGAAACCGACCGAACATGCTGGAGTGTGCTGGATTTGGACAGCCACGAGATCGGGGCGTTTGGCGAAGGCCGACGTGGTCGGCCTGCAAGAGGTGCTGCGGGCGGGGCGGCTCACCGTCGAGTGAGCGACGCGTTTGCGCCGAGTCAATTCGCCTGCGACCAGCTTTTCAAGAGTTCGACCGTCGCCGCCTTGTCCGGCATTTCGCAGCCGCGCTGCAAGTCCGGGTCGTGGTGGATCGCCGGGCGAAGGTTGGCGGGTCCGACGCAGCCGGGGCAGCCGCTCTGGCAGTCGCACCCGGCGACGAGCTCGTGGGCCATGTGCAGCAGGTGCTCGATGTGCTCGTAGCCGTGCCGGGCGTAGCCGACGCCGCCTTCGTAGCGGTCATAGAGGAAGATGGTCGGCTGGCCGAGCTGAGACGAATCGACGATGCCGCCGATGTCGCGGCGGTCGCACATGGCCAAAGGCGGCAGCACGACGGTGAGCAGGTTTCGCACGCCGGCCAGGGCTTCGGCTTTCTTGAAGCCCTGGGTCACGACCGTTTGCAAGGCCGCTTTCGGCGGTTGCAGCCAAAGGGCGGTTGTTTCGATTTTCAGGGGCTTTAGATCGAGCTTGGTCTGGCCGATCAGCTCCATCGTGTAATACTTGAACTTGCGAAACGCGACGGTCTGCCACTGCACGAGCACGTCGCCGAAGAACCGCTCGCCGCCGAGCACCTCGCCGTGCATCCGCTCGCCTTTGATGCGGCAATCGCTGGCGAGCATGGGCTGGGTGTAATAATCGGTGTCGAGCCGCTCGACGCGGGCGATGCGCGTTTCCTCGTCGAGCTCGCGGACGACGTAGCTTTCGGCCTGGTGCAGATAGACGGCTTCGGGATACACGAGCTCGGGCGCGGAGATCGAATCGACTTGCCCGATGACCTCGTTGCGCCCGTCGGTAACGTCCAGAATGGCGTAGGTCGCGTCGCTGATCGTGCGTAGGTTCGTCTTCTGCGCCGGCATTTCGGGCGAGGCCCAGTAGTAGCGCTCCGCCGTGTGTCGCAAACAGCCCTCTTCGGTCAGGGCGGCCGAAACCTCCGCCGCCGCCCCGCCGAACGCCGTGAGGTCGTTCTCCGACAAGGGCAACTCGGCCGCGGCGCAGCCGAGCTGTTTGGCGAGGATGTGCGGGTTTTGCGGGTCGATGATCGCGTGCTCGATGGGCTGGTCGAAGATGAACTCGGGGTTTCGCATGAGATACTGGTCGATCGGGTCGTCGTAGGCGACGAAGAAGACGATCGATTCGTCCTGCCGCCGCCCGGCGCGGCCGGCCTGCTGCCACAGGCTGCACAGAGTGGTCGGGAAGCCGACGATGATCGCCGCATCGAGCGAGCCCACGTCGATGCCGAGCTCGAGCGCGTTGGTGCTGCACACGCCGAGCAGCTCGCCGCTGAAGAGCGCTTTCTCGATCTCGCGGCGTTCGAGCGGGAGGTAGCCGCCGCGGTAGGGTCGGACGCGGGCGGCCAAGTCGGGCCGCTTGGTGCGCAGCGCGTCGACGACGTACTTGTAGATCAACTCGGCCACGACGCGGGCCCGCGCGAAGGTGATCGTCCCGGCGCCCTGCTCGAGCAAGGCCTGCATCAGCTCCTGCGCTTCGATGTTCCCGCTGCGACGGGAGATCTTGGCCTGCTCCAGCCAGGGCGGGTTCCACAGCACGATCCAACGCCGCCCACGCGGCGAGCCGTCGCGGTCGATCAGGCGCGCCGGCCGGTTCGTGAGCTTCTCGGCCAGCTCGCGCGGGTTGCCGAGCGTCGCCGAGCTGCAGATGAACCGCGGCGACGACCCGTAGTGTTCGCAGAGGCGCTGCAATCGTCGCACGACGCCGGCGACGTGACTGCCGAAGATGCCGCGATAGGTGTGAATCTCATCAAGCACGACGTAGCGGAGCCGTGCCAGGAAGCCGGCCCACTTGGCGTGGTAGGGCAGGATGCTCTGGTGCAGCATGTCGGGGTTGGAGAGGATGATGTTGGCGGTGCGCCGAATGCCGGGGCGCTTGTGCGTGGGCGTATCGCCGTCGTAACACGCCGGCCGCACTGCGTCGGTGAGATCCGCCCCCTCGACCATGCGCTGCAAGTTGCCGAGCTGGTCATACGCGAGCGCCTTGGCGGGAAACAGGTAGAGCGCGCGGCACTCCGAATCATCGAGCAGATCGGCCAGCACCGGCAGTTGATAGCACAGGCTCTTGCCCGAGGCTGTCCCGGTTGCGATGACGACGTCTTCGCCGGCGCCAATCGCGTCGCAGGCCTCGGCCTGATGGCTGTAGAGCTGGTCGATGCCCTCGCGGCGCAGCAACCGCACGAGCCGATCCGGCAGCGCGTGCTGCGGTTTGCGATAGTCGCCGGGGCGGGCCTCCAGGCAGCGCGGCGGGGCGGCGATCTGACCGCGATAGTTGCGGCTCGCTTTGATCCGCTCGATAAACCCCTGCGCGTCCATGCGGCGATCTCCGGCAACCGCCGGCCATTGTGCGAGTCCGCGCGGCGCGGTCAAGCCGAGAGGCGCAAACCGGCCGCGACTTTGATCAGGAAGAAACGACCGCTCGTGCAGGACGGACTAGTCGCCCGCAGGCGCTACCCGCCGCCGAGGAGTTGGAAGAACGGGTCGAGGTCGGCGCCGTTGAGGGCGCCGTCGCCGTTCATGTCGCCGTTGAGGATGTTGCAGTTCGGGAAGCGGGCCGCATAGGCCGGCGGGTCGCCGAGGGCGAGGAAGAAGGGGTCGATGTCGGCGCCGTTGAAGCGCCCGTCGCAGTTCATGTCGCCGGGGAAAGTTGTGCGGAAAATGACCAGTCCACCCCAACTGTCGGAAACGAACGCGTAACTGCCTGATACGGTAACTTGGGATGCTCTGTCGAAGGTGTCATGCCGGGCGATCAGGGCCGGTGCGGTGGGGCGCGAGACGTCGACAATCTCCAGACCACCCGCCATGCCTGCGAGGTAGGCGAGTTCGCCGACGAGCTTGTGATTGCGAGAAGTGCGGGGCGCGTTGTGTCGACCCAACCAGCGTGGCGCGAGCGGGTCGGAGATATCAATAATGCTCATCCCCGGGGTACCGTTGGACACGTAGGCCAGGTTTCCTCGAATCGTCATGCGGGACCATCCGCCCGGGCCGACGGCGTAGAAGTAGCCCATGCGGAATGGCGCGGTTAGATCCGAAATATCGAGAACTTTTACGAGCGTGCTTCCGGAATGGAAAAGAAACGCGGCAGAACCTGATATGCCGACTCCCGTGAGCGTGCTGCCGTCGTTGTATGAACCGATCTGAAGCGGCGCTTGCGGATCGGAGACATCCAGAATCATGATGCCATCCTGACGAAAAACCACGAATAAATACTGACCGGCCATCGTCAAACTCGTAGCCCAGGCGGGCAGCTCGACGCTTGCCCAGTGCTCCGGTGCGACAGGATCGGCAATGCTGAGCACGTGCAGCGCCCGGCGAGTGCCGAGATACAAAATCGGGCCGTCGATTGTCACTCCACCTCCGCCCGGCTCCTGCAGGCGGAATTCGGCGACCTGTGTCGGTTGCGCCGGGTCGGAAATATCCAATATCCGCAGATCCGGCATCGTTCCACCTACATACGCGTAGCTGCCGGATACGGCCAGATCGCCTATCCCGCCCGGTGTTTCGTAGACGCCGACGGAGGTCGGCGTCGCGGGATCACTGACGTCAACCGTACGCAGACCGCCTTGAATGAGCGGCAGAAGCACGTGTCCACCGGAGTAACCGAGTGCCCCTTCGTTATACCTGCGGTCGGTCTGAAAAAAACCGCCGAGAAAGGTCGGAAAATTTTGAGGGATGGAAACGTCGTAGATGTCGAGTCCGTCTGCATGCACAAGCATGGCTCGGCCGGCGCGCACATGTATTCTCGCGGCCCATACTCCAGCCCGGTGGGTGGCCACGGTTTGGGGTGCCGCTGGATCCGAGACATCGATGTATTCAATAGACCTAATGCTTACCACCTCGTTCAGGACGTAGAGCAAGTGGCCGGAATGAGCCATGTCCAGCTCTTCACCCGATAAATAACGGCGGTGGATCTCGAACGGCGCCGTCGGATCCGAGACGTCGATGATCACGAGGCCGACCCCCGCCATCAGGAAAGCGAAATCGCCACTTACTATGACCCTTCGGATTGCGATAACGCCAACTGCCCCGACACGCAGCGGCGATTTCGGATTCGAGACGTCGACGATGTGCAGGGTATGGTCGGGGTCGTAACCCACATAGACGTAGTTGCCCGAGACGACAAGCCCTCGGATGTGCGCTTTAAACTCATTCTCGATCTCGTCGTCGGGCCCAACGTATTCGCCGACGATGAGCGGCGCCGCCGGGTTCGACACATCCACGATCCGTAGCGTCCCCGCGCTGACATAGGCGTAATCGCCCGACACGACCACTTCCCGGACCACTCCCGCAAACACGCCGGCCGTGCGGCCCAACTCGACCGGGCGGGCCGGATCGGAAATGTCGAGGACGCTCAGGCGCGGTCCCACGCCAAGGTAGGCGCGATCGCCGACAACGGCGACGGCCTTGGTGGCCCCGCCCCACTGCGCGACCCGCTCGATCTTAATATCGGCCGGCGCACTTGCCACGCCGGTGTGAAGCAGGAACCCCACGCACAGGCAGCCTCGCACCGCTCGCAAGCGCGCCGTTCTCGCGACTTGCTTGTCGCTCGTAAAGTCCGTGAGCCTTGCGGGCTTGATCCTGTTGAGGTGCATGCCTGACTCCCTGGGTTGCGCGAGTGATACCCAGTCTCTATCGACATAATGTCCGGATTGTGATTGGCGGATTCGACTCAACTGACGACGGCATGATACCGGAATGAGGTCCGCCGAGTCTGAGGTTTGCCGTCAATCGTGTCCGTCCCCCATCCCGTCGCTGCGCGAACGGGATGGGGCACCCGCCAGCGTCCAACCCGCATTGTTGACGCGGCGAGTGGGCGGTGTCAACGTGTATCGGGCCTCGGCGGCGTGTCACACCGTGGCACCCCACCATTTTCCGAAAGTGCCACGGCTGTGTCAGCCGTGCTTTTCGTGAACGCGCGAACACGGCCGACACGGCCGTGGCACACGCTAGAGGGTCGGCATACCAAGGTCTGGAACGCCTTGTTCGCGGCATGGACCAGTAAAGCTCGGCCGGATCGCGCCCGCCGTGGGCTTTGCTGGGCGTTGATTCTGCTCGGCGCGAGCGATGAGCCGACCGATCATGTACAATGAAAGGTGTGGTTCGTGCGGGAGAACGCCCGGCGGTGCGGTCTGCAATAGTCCGCAAAAGGCGGCGTTTGGCTGCACGGAGGCCGTGTGTTCGATTGGCTGTGAGAGCAGCGGTAGCGAGGTCAGGCTCATGCGTTCCACCCGATGGATACTCGCCCTCATTCTGACCAGCTTCCCATTGGCGCTTGCCGACGAGGCCGACCGCTCGTCGATGAAGCCGATCAAGGAAAGCGAGTGGGACCGCGAGAAGGCGAGTCACCTGCTGCGGCGGGCCGGTTTCGGCGGGACGCCGGCCGAGCTCGATAAGCTTGCCGCGCTGGGACCGGCTGCGGCGGTCGATTACCTCGTCGCCTACCGCAAGATTCCCTACCGACTGGCACCGCCACCGATCGATCCGCTGCTGCTCGATCCGCAATTTCGTCGCCGGCTGCGCGACCTGAGCCAGGAGGAGCGCCGCGCGGCGCAACAGAAGCGCCGCCGCGCCGACCGCCGCAGTTTCGAGGAAGCCCGGCTGTGGTGGGTCGACCGCATGATCAACTCGCCGCGGCCGTTCGAAGAGAAGATGACGCTTTTTTGGCACGGGCGCTTCACGAGCGGCATGCGCGAGGTGCGCAACTCGATTTTCATGAAGGAGCAGAACGAGTTCTTGCGCCGCAACGCGCTCGGCAACTATCGCGACATGGTGCTGGGCATCAGCAAGGACCGGGCCATGCTCGTCTATCTCGACGGCGTGCGCAACAACCGCCGCAAACCCAATGAGAATTACGCCCGCGAGTTGATGGAGCTGTTCACGCTCGGCGTCGGCAACTACACCGAACAGGACATCAAGGCCGCGGCGCGGGCGTTCACCGGCTGGGCGTTCAATCAAGATGGCTTCGTTCTCCGCCGCCGCCAGCACGATGACGGCAAGAAGACGTTCCTGGGCCGCACGGGCAACTGGGGCGGTGAAGACATCGTGGACATCATTCTCGCGCAGCCCGAATGCTCGCGCTATCTGTCGCGCAAGCTGCTCGAGTTCTTCGTACACCCCGAGCCCGACCGCCGGCTGATCGAGCGCTTCGCCGCGGTCATTCGCAAGAACAGGTACGAACTCAAACCTTCGATGCGAACGCTTTTTCAGAGCCGCGCGTTTTACCACGCCGAGAACCGCGGCTGTCTGGTCAAGAGCCCGGTCGAGGTGGTGGTCGGCACGGCGCGGCAACTCGGCCAGCAGATCGGCGACCTGCGCGGCGCCCTGCGGGCCATGATCGCGATGGGTCAGGAGATCATGCAGCCGCCCAATGTGAAGGGCTGGGACGGTGGTGCGAAATGGATTAACTCGGCCACGCTCTTCAACCGCTACAACGTCGTCGCCGCCATGCTCGAGCGCCGCGGCCGGGCGAAAAACCGGTTCCTCGACGAGCCGAGCATGACCGAAAACGGCTCCGCGGGATCGATGAACATGATGGCGCCGAAGATGGCCGCCAAGTCGCGCATGCAGCCCGGGCCGCACCCGGCTTACGACCCGCTGCCGACGATGCGGACCAACCGGCTCGAGACCGCCGAGCAGATCGTCGATTTCTACGTCGCGCACCTGCTGGCGGCGCCGCTCTCACTCGAAAAACGACAACTGCTGGTGGATTTTCTGCAAGGCGAGTCGGGCTCGTTCAGCGCCGGCGTTCGCGGGGCCGCTACGGCGGTCCGCACGATGATCAAGCTTCTGTGCGGGACGCCCGAGTACCAGATGACCTAGCCGCACGCAGTGAGGCAGCATGATGACCGATGAACGGCTCTACACCACGCGACGCGACTTTCTCACCGGCAGCATTTCGTTCCTCAGCGCCGCGTCGACCATGCCGGTCTTCCTCGGCAACACGGCCCGGGTTCTGGCCGGTCCGGAGCCGCAACAGAAGCGCCGCAACGACAGCGACCGCATTCTGGTCGTGGTGCAGCTCGCGGGCGGGAACGACGGGTTGAACACGATCGTCCCGTACGAGGCGGATCCGTACTACAAGCTTCGTCAGCGGCTCGCGATTCCCAAGAAGGACGTGCTGAAGCTCGAGCAGGGACTCGGCTTGCACCCCGCCGCCACGGGGTTCAAGGAGCTGTACGACGACGGCTTGATGGCGGTCGTACAGGGCGTCGGCTATCCGAACCCGAATCGCAGCCACTTCAGCAGCATGGACATCTGGAACACTGCCGACCCGACGCTGAAGATGCACGACGGCTGGCTGGGCCGCTATTTTGACGCGTGCTGCAGCGGCTCGGACCCCGCGCCCGAACCGATCGAGGGCGTGGCGCTAATGGGCGAGGCGCCGCTGGCGATGCAAGGGGACCGGTTCTTCCCGCTTTCGTTCAGCAATCCCGCGGCGCTCGCCTGGAAGGCCGGCCAGAGGAACAAACGCGCCAACGACGTCTTCCGCAAGCTCAACAACGTCGACAGCGAGATGCCCCGCGGCGGCAGTGAGCTGGCGCAATTCCTGCAGCGCGCTGCGCTCAAAGCCCAGCTCGGCGCCGACGAGATCCACGCCGTCGCGGGCCGTCGAACGGGCGGCGCCGCCAATCGCCGCGGCGGCCGGGGCGGGCAACTCGGTCGCTCGCTCGATCTCGTGGCCCGCATGATCGCCGCCGACATGCCGACCCGCATCTATTACGTCTCGATGGGCGGCTTCGACACGCACACCGGTCAGGACAACCGCCACCGCCAGCTCATGACGCAATTGAGCTCGGGTATGAAGAGCTTTTTCGACACGCTCAAGTCCAACAAGCAGCTCGACCGCGTCCTGGTGCTCACCTTCTCCGAGTTCGGCCGGCGCGTGCAGCCCAACGCCAGCGGCGGCACCGACCACGGCGAGGCCGCCCCGATGTTCCTGTTCGGCTCGCAGGTCCGCCCCGGCATTCACCAAAAGCACCCCAACCTGACCAAGCTGCATCGCGGCGACCTTTCCTTCGGCTGCGACTTTCGGCGCGTTTACGCGGCGGTGTTGCAGAATTGGCTGAAGATGCGGCCGGAGAAGGTGTTGGGCAGGAAGTTCGCGCCGTTGAAGGTGATCCGGGCCTGAGGCGCGCGGACACGCACCAACCCTGGAATCACTCCGCCGTCCGGATCCATCGATTCACGCGCGAACCGGCGAACGCTGTTATTCCGAGCGCGGAGAGGAAGCAACGGCGTCTTCGGGCGTTTGAATTCTCTTTTTGCGAGTGGGCCGCCGCGCTTCGGCCCGACGGGTGCGTGCACCATCTTGTGACCCGGTCTTCTGAGTCTCGACGGCTTGCGAACGGTCTTTGGGCTTCTCGCTCGCGGCAGGCCTTGCGGCCATTTCCGCGGTGTCGGCCGGCGAAGCGACAGGCCTGGCGCAGATCGCAATTCCTTTCGCTTTGAACGCGCTGAATTCGCTGATTCCCTTACCCTGCGTGTCGTAGGTATTGGCGTAGTTCCCGTCGAGGCGCAGGACGGCAATCCGGCCGCCGTCGGAGTTCAGTGCGAGGCTCGTGGCCTTGTGCACGTTGATGTCCGCGATCTGGTTGCCGTGCGTGTCGTACGTGCTGGCGTAGTTGCCCTCCAGCCGCACCACACCGCAATGGTGCGACCGAGGCCGGATTCCCGGGCGTTTCGCTGCTCGGAATAATGCGTCATTCGTGCAGGTCAGGTTACTTGGCCTCAATCAAGTCGGCGATGACTTTCTCCAAACCCAGCACTACGCGGGCCATGCGGTCGTAGTCGAGCTGGTCGGGCTTGTCGTTTGGGGTGTGGTAATACGGATAGCGGAAGGGGGCCGTGTCGGTGACCATCAGGGCCGGGTAGCCCTGTTGCCAGAATGACCAATGGTCGGACCAGCCCGCTTCGCGGACGAACGCGGGCAGGACCGCGCCCTGCGACGGGAACGCGGCCCGCGCTCGAAAACGGCCGACCGTCTCGCGGACCAACTCGCCCGACGCGGTGTTGCCGGCAAAACCGACGAAGTTGCCGGTCGAGGGATAGAACAGGTTCAACGGGAAGGGATACTTCTGGCTGCCGCGGCGGTCGGAGTAGTAGCCGATCGTCTCGAGGCTGAACATACCGACCACGTTCTCGCCGCGCCGGCGGCAGCGTCGGGCGTAGACCAGACTGCCCATGTTCTCGGTCCAGAAGTGGGGCGGCTCCTCGTTCGCGAACGCGACGAAACGCAGCGTGCGCGCGGGCTGCCGACTCGCGAAGGCCCGAGCCAGTGCGAGCATTCCCGCGACGCCTGACGCGTTGTCATTGGCGGCGGGGCAGCCGTGAACGGAATCGTAGTGGGCGCCGACGATGACGATCTCGTCGGCCCGGTCGTTGCCGGAGAGCTCGACCTCGAGATTGAAACAGGTGATGCCGGCGACGTCGTAGCTCTGGCGGGCGACGCGAAAACCGGCCGCGGAGAATTCGCGTTCGATGAAATCAGCGGCCTGGTTGAGCTTGTCGGGCGTGAACACGTTACGCTCGCCGATTTCTCCCGCGAGCGTTTCGACGTCACGCCGCAACCGGTCGCGCACGGCGATTTCGTGTTCGGTCAGCGGCGGCAGCGGGCCGCGAAAGCTGACTCCCGGCATGACTGTGACCTGCCGAATGACCATAAGGAACAAGAGCGTGACGACTAGCAGAAGGGTGAACACTCCCCAGAAAACCATCTTTCTACCTCGGCGAAGAGCTCCGCTGACCGTCATGCGTTCGCGTCCTCCGGTTCAACCGATTGATTCGCGCAGTGTACTCGGACATGAGGCCGGGAGCGATGAAGTTCGGGGCCGCCGCGCGGGAACGTCGTTACAATGTGCCGGCGTATGAAGACTGCTCCACAATTAGTCGTCGGGACCGCCGGGCACATCGATCACGGCAAGAGCCGGCTCGTACGCGCCCTGACCGGCATCGATCCGGATCGTCTGCCCGAGGAGAAGGCCCGCGGGATGACGATCGACCTGGGTTTCGCGCACACGCGTATCGATGATTGCGATATCTGGTTTGTCGACGTGCCGGGACACGAGCGGTTCATCCGCAACATGGTCGCCGGCGCGACGGGCATCGACGTGGCCTTGCTGGTCGTGGCCGCTGACGATTCGGTCATGCCGCAAACGCGCGAGCACGCCGAGCTGCTGAGCCTGCTGGGTGTCACGCGCTGCGTGGTCGTGCTGACCAAGATGGACCTGGTCGATGATGAATGGGCCGAGCAGGTCGAGGAGGAGGTGCGCGCGCTGCTCGAACCGCTCGGTCTCGGACCGCTCGAGATCCTGCGAACATCCGCCGAGACCGAACGCGGGATCGATGCGTTGCGCGCGGCGCTGTCAGGCCTGGCGCGCGGCGGGCCGGCGCGGGACGCGACGGAGAACTGGTTTCGGCTGCCGATCGATCGGGCCTTCGGTGTTCCCGGGCGCGGGACGGTCGTGACCGGGTCGCTCGCGCACGGCTCCCTTGCCCGCGACGACGAGCTGGAGCTCTGGCCGACGGGCCGCCGCGTGCGCGTCCGCGACCTGCAGACCCACCACGATCATCGCGACGCGGTCGGCGGGCGCATGCGTTTGGCCGTCAACCTCGCGGGCCTCTCGCTCGACGAGGTCGGGCGCGGCTGCGAACTGGCCACGCCCGGATTCCTCGAAGCCACGCGCCGCATGGACGTGTGGGTTCAATGGCTGCGCATGCCCGGCAAGACGCGGCGCCAAGTTGTCCGGCTTCGGCTGCACATCGCGACCAGCGAGGTGCTCGCGACGCTTCGTTTGCTCGAACCGCCCGCCCAGGACGTGTGCCGCGAGCAGTTCGCGCAGCTCAAGCTGTCCAAGCCGGTCGTCGCGACCTGGGGCCAGTGCTTCATTGTGCGGGACGAGAGCGGCTGCCGCACGCTTGGCGGCGGGCGCGTGCTGCGTCCGACGGCGCGCACTTGGACAGCGAAATGGCCGCCGCGCGCCGAAGAACTCACCGTTTTGAAGGATGGCGCGCCGCTCGCTCGGGCCGAGGAAGTCGTGCGGGCTTGGCAGTGGGACGGGGCGGGGCTCGAGCGGCTCGTGGTCCGCGCCGGTCTGAAGACGGTGGCCGCCGCCGCTGATCTGCTCCAGAGGTTGACGGGTGAGCGGACCATCCAGCGCTTGGAGGCCGGCGCGGCGCGCGTTTCCGTTCACAGCTCTCATCTTTGCTCGGCGGCTGAGGTCGTATCGAAGCGCCTGCGGGAGCACCTCGAGCAAAACCCGCGGCTGCCCGGCATTTCGCGCGGCGAGTGGGTCGGCTGGATGCCGCGCGCCTGCCCGGAGCGGCTGCGGCCGGCGGTCGCGGACTGGATCGTCACGCAGCAACACGTGGCGTTGTCGGACGGGTTCGTCGTTCCGCGCGGACACGCTTCGGCGATGTCGGCGGCGGATCAGGAGTTGTACGACGCCATTCTGCGCGAGCTGCGCGAGGCCGCCTTTCAACCACCCGCGCCGGCGGCGCTGCGCTGCCGAACGCCGCGCAACGAGAAGCGAATCATGGAACTCATCAAGCTGGCGGTCGCGCGCGGCGCTCTGCTGCGCGTCGGGGAGGGCATGTGGTTCGAGACCGGCCGCTGGGATGAGTTGGTGGCCACCGTCACCACGGCGATTCGCGAGCGCGGCGAACTGACGGTCGCGGACATCCGCACGCTGCTCGAGTCGTCCCGCAAGTACGTGG
>JACZRH010000110.1 GCA_022574815.1 Planctomycetota bacterium
AAGACCCCCGCAGTACTGTTCCGGCAGGACCGCAAACTCGCGGGATTCGCCCGTCAGCGGGTCGAACTCATAAATGCGCTCGTTGGGACCCCAGGCGCAGGGCTCGAGTGTGCGACCCGAGACGTACACGCGCCCGGGAACGAAGTCGGCCTGGGCCTGTCCGACGGCGCTCGCGCATACGACGATCGCGAAAGCAATCTGCCACTTGCGTCCAGCCATGTCTTTTCTCCCGAAGTGCCCGATTATTGTACGCCACGCCGCTCGCGCCGGAAAAATTCAAAGTGAACCACGACCAGAAATCCGGACGGCCGGATTCCCGGTGATGGTTTCGTGTGCGTCAGAGCCGTCCGGTCCCCAGCGCGGAGGCCGCGAGGACGCCGCGGCTCAGTCGAACTGCCCCATTCCCAAATCCGCCGACGGCAGCCCGCGCCGGTGTCGCGAACGGCCGCCGAGCGGCATCTGCGCGTGACGCATGGGGAATGCCGGCCGCCTGTGGCGGGTTGTCCGTCTGTACGGGCCTCTGGGTTGCGCCCGGGAAATCGGTTATGCTTTGTTGCGATTCGAGGTGCGTTTCGCGGGGCCGAGCATGAGTGACTATTACAAAACCGAGGATCTCGAGCGCTTCGCCGAGATCGGCAAGAACGCCCCGCAGCTTTGGGAGAAATTCTCCGCGTACTACGGCGCGGTCTTCGAGGAAGGCGCCCTGAGTGAGCGCGAGAAGGCGCTGATCGCGCTCGGCGTCGCGCACGCTTTGCAATGCCCCTACTGCATCGACGCCTTCACGCAGACCAGCCTCGAAAAAGGAAGCAACCTGGAGCAGATGACCGAGGCCGTCCACGTGGCGGCGGCGATCCGCGGCGGCGCGGCGCTCGTACACGGCGTCCAGATGCGCAACGTCGCATCCAAACTATCCATGTAACAGGAACTCAACGTGCCCGGCACAGCCTCACTCAAACGCAGGCATCACGAGCTCGCCGTCATCGCGCATCAGCTCGACGTGATCAAGCACGACGGCGGGGTCGAGCCGTTCGAACAATCCCTCAGCCGGGCGGGAATCGACGCTCTGCAAACCGACGGCATCCGCGTCATGCAGATCAATGTCGGCAAAATGTGCAACCAGACCTGCAAGCATTGCCACGTCGACGCCGGCCCCGATCGCACCGAGATCATGACTCGCGAAACAATGGAGCTGTGCCTGCGGGCCCTCGAAAGGCTGGAAATACCGATCGTCGACCTCACCGGCGGCGCGCCGGAGATGAACCCGCACTTCCGCTGGCTCGTCGAACGCGTCCGCGCCCTCGGCCGCCACGTGATCGACCGCTGCAACCTGACCATCCTCACGCTGCCCAAGTACGCCGGCTTGGTCGAGTTCCTCGCGAGGCATCAGGTCGAGGTCACCGCGTCGCTGCCGTACTACATCGGCGAGCGAACCGACGCGCAGCGCGGCGAAGGCGTCTTCGAGCGCTCCATCGAGGCCCTGCACCAACTGAACGACGCCGGCTACGGCCAAACCGACAGCGGCCTGGTGCTCAATCTGGTCTACAACCCCGTGGGCGCGTATCTGCCGCCCCGCCAGGAAGCGATCGAGGCCGACTATCGCCGCGAGCTGCTGAAGCGCTACGGCATCGTTTTCAACCGCGTCTTCACCATCACGAACATGCCGATCAACCGGTTTCTCGAATACCTGATCGAATCCGGCAATTATCCGTCTTACATGCGGCGATTGCACGCGGCGTTCAACCCGGACGCGGCGCGGGCGGTCATGTGCCGCGAAATGCTGTCGATCGGGTGGGACGGCGACTTGTACGATTGCGATTTCAATCAGATGCTCGGGCTCCACTGCGACCACGGAGCACCGAAGCACATCGCCGACTTCGATCCGCAACGCCTGCAAGACCGCCAAATCGTGACCGGGCAGCACTGTTACGGCTGCACGGCGGGCGCGGGGAGCAGTTGCGGCGGCGCGCTTGATTAGCGCTCTGGAAGCCATCAACTACGGAGTGGGTTGTGTGGGGTGGGTGGCTCACGGCTTTAGCCGCGGGGGACGCGAATACGCGATCCATTCGTGTACCGCAGCTCTGAAGAGGTAGGCCACCCGATCAGCGCTCCCGCTTCAGGCTTCTCGCCTTTGGCCGAGCGTCGAGGGTCGCGACGTCGAGGCCGTGACGCTTCGCGACGTACATCGCCCCGTCGGCTTGGCGGAGCAATTCCTCGGCCGAGGCGGCGCCATGGGCGAGGAGCGAGGCTACGCCGGCGGACATGCCGAGCCTCGGTTCGACCGGCGGGAACGTCTTGGCGCGCTGCAGGAACATCGCGACCAGCCGCCGCGCGATCGCCAGACCGTCCTCGGCCGACGTGCCGGGGAGCACCAGCACGAATTCGTCGCCGCCGTAGCGGACCGCCAGGTCTGTGCCGCGGCGCAGCGTGGCCCGGATCAGCTCGCCCACGAACGCGATGGCCGCGTCACCGGCCTGGTGCCCAAGCGTATCGTTAAAGTTCTTGAAGTGGTCGATGTCCAGCAGGATCAGCGTCAGGTCGTCGCCCGAGCGGCGCTGGGCGGCAAACAACTCCGGCAACGCGCGGTCGAGTACCCGACGGTTTCGCAGCCGCGTCATCGGCTCGGTGTCGGCGTCGCGCTCGGCGTGGCGCAGGGCGCGCTCGACGTCCCGCGTCTTGGCATCGATCTGCGTTCGCACCGTCTGGCGAAGCTGATTCGCTTCGGACTGCCAGCGCGAAATGTCGCGGCGCATGCCGTCCGCGGCGCGAACCGCCTCCTTCAACTCGACTAGCGCCGGTTCCTCCAGGGCCGCCGCCGAGACTTCCCCGTGCAGATCACATACGGTCTTGGCCGCGCGTCGGATCGGTGCGACGATCGCCGCTTGCAAGAAGGCGAAGCTCAGCACGAGCCCGATCACCGCCGACGTGCCGAGCATCGTCAGCCCGAGCGCCGCGCCGCCGCGCCCACACTTGCCCAGGTCAACAATGGCGGCCAGCGTCGAGCCGTCGCCGCGCGGGATCGAGAGCAGGTAATAGCGCTCCGACCGTTCGCCGCGCAACACGAGCGGCTTGAATTCACGCTCCGCGCCACCCAAGCCGACCTGAGGGAGAATCTCCTCGCGCGGCAGCGGGATACGCCGCCGAAACTCGAGGCCGGTCCCCTCCGCGTCGAACACGCCGGCCCAGCGCACGCGGGCGCTCTCCCCGGCCAGCCGGTCGATCCAGTCCAGACTCTCGACCGAACCGGCGGGAGCGTCCTCCAGATACGACGACAACGCGACCGCGAGCAGTGCCTCGGCGGCCGAGTCGGCGCGTTTCCGGTCGGTGGTCGCGACGAATCGGTAGGCCCACAGCGCCGGAATTCCGATCGACGAAGCGACCAAGAGCACCAACAGCACGCCCCGCGCGGCAAGGCTCGACGGGATCCAGGAGTGGAAGACCGAACGGACGCTCATCGGCGGTCATATCGGCGAAGTGCGGCGGCGACGTGAAGACGGGTATCGGACGTGCCGGCTCGACGGACACATACATCCAAGCCGACCGCCCCGGGCGTGTTTCAATCGGGGTCAGGCGCCGGCGACCGCCCGTGGGCCGGGAGATTGTTCGTCGGAATCCGGCGTCTCGGACACTTCGGGCACCTCGGACGGACGACGCAGCGTCAGCGTTTCCATGGCCGGTAGGTCGTCCAGGTCGGCCAGTCCGAAAACATCGAGAAACTTGCGGGTGGTTCCGTAAAGCATCGGACGGCCGACGATCTCGGCGCGGCCGAAAATCCGGACCATACCCATCTCGCGCAGCCGATTCAGAACCTCGCCGCAGGCCACGCCGCGAATCGCCTCGACGTCAGCGCGAATGATGGGTTGTTTGTAGGCGACGATCGCGAGGGCTTCTAGCGCCGCGTCACTGAGGCGCGTGCGCGAGCGATGCTTGTCCAGCTTTTGCAGCCAGGGGCGATACGCCGATTGCGTCAGGAGCTGGTACCCGCGCGCGATCGGCTCGATGCGAAAGGAAAGGCCGGCGTCGGCGTACTTGCGATTCAACTCGTCGATGTGCAGGCGGACCTGTGCGGCGGTCCCCGCGCCAAGCAGCTCGGCCAGCCGCCCCGCGCTCAACGGCGCGTCCGAAGCGAACAGCAGCGCCTCGATGATCTGAGGCGGCGAAATATCCGGCGCGTCGACTTCGTCCGACGGCGCGGCCCGCAACGATGCGGCCGGCTCCGCGTCGCGCTCCGCTTGCGAATCCGGCGCGCACGCAGGCGCTGGCTCGTCGAGCGTTCCAGGGTCCGCGTCGGACGCTTCGAAGTTCTCGCTCGGCGGAGTCTCCCCGTCATTCGGTGTCGATTCGTGCTCCGTCAGGGTAGGTTCCCCGTCACGGCCGAGCCCACCGGCCAGAGTGCAGTCCATTGCCTCAGGAATCCTTGCAGCTTCGTCATCCATGACACACTGCTCCTTCACAAATTGTCTATAGGAATCCTACCCGCCGGCGCCGCGGTGGTCCAGCGTCGCGAAGCGGCTTTTCTGAGCTGCACGTTATTGCGTCGGTTCCATTGATCGCGTCGGCCCGCCGTTGCTTTGGCGCTCGGCCTTCGCGAAACTATCCGGAAAGGTGCGCCACGCGATCGGCGTGCGGGTTCTTGACGGCCTTCCAGGAGTGCTGCGATGCCCGTTGTTCAGCGAATCGACAAGGAAGATGCATCGTTGCTGGTGATTGACGTGCAGGAGCGGCTCCTGCCCCACATCCACAACGCCGACGGCGTACTCACGCAAACCGCGCGAATGCTGCGCGCGGCAAAGGAGCTCGGCCTGCCCGTCACCGTGTCCGAGCAGTACCCCGAGGGACTCGGACCGACCGATCCCGGCATCCTTGACGCCGCCGGCGATTCGCCCCGAATCGAGAAGCTCTCGTTCAGTTTCTGCGGCTGCAAACCGGGGCGTGAGCGCGTCACTTCGCTCAATCGATCGCAGATTCTGCTCGTCGGCATCGAGACGCACGTCTGCGTGCAGCAGACCGCGCTGGACCTGCTCGAAATGGGCTTGCTGCCGATCGTGCTCGCCGACGCCGTCAGCTCTCGACGGCCGAGCGACCACGAGGTGGCGCTCGCGCGGCTGCGCGACGCGGGCGCGGTCATCACGACCGTGGAGTCGGCGATCTACGAGATGATGATCGAGTCCGGGACCGAGCTGTTCAAACGATTGTTGCCGATCGTGCGTTGAGATGGGCGCGCTCGCGGAACAGTACGACGACGAACATGACGAGATCGACGAAGAGCTCGAAGGTCCGGATCCCGAAGACCTGCCCGACGACGACGACGAGACGCCGACCGAGCCATGCCCCCATTGCGGCAATCCGGTCTTCGATGACACGCCGCGCTGCTCGCATTGTGGCGAATGGCTGCCCCACGCGGCGCCGCCGTCCGCGCGCCGCGGCGTCGGTTTTCTGGTCGTGGTGGGTTTGCTGATCCTGTCGCTGTTGCTCTGGCTGATGTTGTAACGGCCTCGGATCGAGAACGCCACGAACGCGACGGATGGCGCGCTCAACCTGCTAGTGCTATCCGTGCCACTTGGCAAATTCACGGCCGACACGACCGTGGCACCGTTTGTGGCGCCGGAGCCAAATGCGCGGCGGCGGCGCAAGCACGGCGTGACGTGTTATCACACGAAGCGCGGCAACCCACCGGTTCGCGCGCGACGCCCGGTAATCTGCGCGCAGCCGCGATACCACCGCGCACGGCCACCACTCTTCCAATTCCTTTCATCCCGGACAGGGTCCGACTTGCCCGGCGGGCCGTCGAATTTGAAGCTCTTTGTAGGGATAGTCGATATCTCCGTCGTCTCGCGAAGGCGGACAACGCCTTGCGACTGCGGCGCGCGCCGGCGGCGCGCGGCGGAAGACCCGTTGGCTCGCTCGGCACAGCGAAGGAAAAAACCATGCAGGCTTCGAGAATCGTCGCCAGTGCGTTCACGCTCGCATTTGTCCTGGCCATCACCCCGATCGGCGGGCCGGCGCTCGCCCAGAGCTACGGGCTGGTCGAGCTCAGCCAGACCGAGAGCAAGGCCTATGGGATCAACAACTTCAGCCAGGTCGTCGGCTGGTACAAGGCCGGCACCGACCACCACGGCTTTCACTGGAGCAGCGGCGAATTCGTCGACATCCAGGACACCACGCACTTGTCCACGCTGCTGGTCTTCACCGTGCCCTGGAGCGAGATTTACGCCGTCTCGGACGCCGACCAGCTGGTCGGAGCCGGCCGCGCGAATGTGAAATGTCTGGACGGGACGATTACGATCACGTCGGCCCTGCTGCTGCGTCCCGCGACCATTACGGACTTCGCCACGCCGGTGCCCGGCGACGCGGTAGTGGACCTCGGATCGTTTAACCCGCCTTGCGAGTCGCCGAACAGTGCCGTTACCGCGATCAGCAACAATTTTCACCTGGTGGGCTGGGCCGACTGGAACTGGCTGAGCTTGGGACGCGGCGGCCCGCACCATGCCTTTTTGGTCCAACCGTCGAACGGGCGCTACTATATCGATGCCAACGGGGACGGCGTCAACGATCTGATCACCGACTTGGGCGCCTTCGACGGCCTGGCCGGGACCGGCAGCGTCAGCGCCGCCGCCGGCGTCAATGACAACGGCGTCATCGTCGGCCACTCCTACCTGGACGGCGCGCTGGCCGCGTACCACGCCTTCATGTGGGCGCAGAACGGGACGGCGGGTCCGGCCGCCAACCCACAAATGCAGGATCTGGGCACGCTCGGCGGCACGAACAGCCTGGCCCGCGCGATCAACAACAACAACCAGGTCGTCGGCGAATCCGACACCGCGCAGTTTCAGACGCACGCCTTCCTATGGCAGAACGACGCGATGACCTCGCTCGGCACCTTTGGCGGCACGCACAGCAGCGCCGCCGCCATCAACGATACCGGGCAAATCGTCGGCTGGGCCGAGACGTCCGAAGGCGTGCGGCACGCGTTTTTCTGGGAAAACGGGCTGATGGTCGACCTGAATGATCTGCTCCCCAGCGGCTCGGCCCTGGTCCTCAGCGAGGCCCGCGACATTAACGAGCGCGGCGAGATCGTCGGTTGGGGCAAGGACCGCAGCAGCGAGATTACGCGGGCCTTTCTGCTGAAACCCGTCACCGGCGGCGGAGTCACGACCGATCCGAGCTCGACCTCGGGAACCAGCGGTTCGACGAGCGGCTCGGGCACGTCGCTTTCGGGCTCGCCCGACACGGACCCACTCCTCACGCCGCAGGTGGTCGATGACCCAATGTCCCCGGACGTGGCCGGAGATACGGCCGAGAATCCGCCGGCCGACGCGCTGACGCCGTCGCCATGCGGCCTTGGCGTGGTGGGGATGCTGCCGTTGATGGTGCTGGGTCTGTGCTGGATGAAGTCCGGGCGGTCAAACGGCCGCTCGCGGCGTTAGTCCGCTGGCGGCGCGGCCCGGGCGTTCGCGCCGGGCCAGGACTTCTCGCCGCGCAGAGACGCGGCGTGGGGCTCGGGACACACGGTTTCCGCGTCGGCCGGCCTCGTCGGCCGTCCGGCGAGGGACGCGCAGTTCTTGCGGCGCGGCTCAAGTGTTTTCGCCGGAGCTTCCGATGGGCCGAGTAGGCCTATCAAGGGGTCGGAAGGGTTGAAGCGCTGACAACTCGGTGGAGTTTTCGGATCGAAGCGGAAGGTGTGTGATGCTTCCATGGATCTTCGAACTCATTCGCAACATTGCGGGCTACATCGAACTCGTCATTCTCGGCGTGGAAGCCTGATCATGGGCCGAGAAACCATTTCGACACCCTTCACGCCGCGTGAGCACGAACTGGCTTTGTTCGCCGCTGAGATGATGCGCGTGTTGAGTGTCGCCATGTTGGCCGCGCTGTTCGCGTGGTGCGCCTGACCCGTCGTCGCCGGGCGGGCTGCTACACGGGGCACCGTCTGACGAACCGCGGGAACCTCTTGGAGACGGAAAGACTCGCAGGGGCAGCTCCACGTGGGCCAAGCGCACGCCGCAGGCTGACGGTACCGTCAGATTTGTTCGGTCACCGGCGTCGCGGTGAGCGTGGACCGGCTCGCGGCCGTCCAGGACGGAGCGGGCGCGATTCGCAGATGGCGTTCCCGAACGGCCTCGGCCAAGTACGCCAAGCTGCCGGTCACCAACAACCCGCACAAGCCGATCGACGCCTCCACGCCCCAGCGTGACGAGACGAACGCGGTCCCGCCGACCCCGACGGTCAGACCGGCCGCACAGACGGCCAGGCAGACCGGCACCAGGACACGCATAGGGACGCTGACGCCGACGCGCATCAAACCGACCGCAGCGCCGCCCAGGACGCACCAGATCAGGAGGCGCGCGGCCAGCTCCGGTCTTGAAAGCGGCACCGTCGCGACGCCGCGCAGCAGAGCATCCAACGCCAAGGTTTGAATCTGGCAGCCGAACACCAGTGTGCCGGCGGTGGTGCGGTGTTGATCTAGCGGCGGGATAGTCTGCCCGACGGTCACGACGCGTCCTTGAAACCACTCGCGCAACTGGTCGGCGGTCGCCGACAGTACTTCTTCGTAAAGAACGGAGCGTGCCGGCCAATCGGCGCCGAGGTCGGCGTCGATCATCTGACACATTACGCGATCGGTCGGATTGAGCAGCATCGATACAGCTTCCTGCCCGGCGAACACGACGGGGACGGAATCGATCTCGCTTCGCCATTCCGACTCGCCGGCCTCGAATTTCTCTCTCTTGTAGCTAAGCAGGGCCTTTTGCGGGCCGGGACGTATCTCCAGCCTCGCGTCTGGAAACCGCGCCGCGGCGAAACCCGCCACCGAGAGACTCGGAATGGGATCGGCCAGTCCTCGCTGCAAATAAACGGGGATCATGTACTCCCCGGGCGGCGCGTCCGTCTTCGGACCGTGCAGCGCCCCGTAGCTATGGACCTCCGCGAGCAAATGTGCGCACATCAGCGGCTTGCCGTTGATATCGAACTTGCCGACGCCGACCACCACGGGCGTCCCTGCGGCCATCAGCTTTCGAACGCCGAGCAGGAGCGGCTCGTCGTATTCGGGCCGGCACTCGGGTACGTAGAAATCCCAAATCACGGCGCGCGGCGCCGCGTCGGCAAGCACTTGCAGCAAGCGCCCATGCAGCAGACGCCGGCTCTTGAAATTCGTCGCCGACAGCCCCGGCAGGTCCGCGCCGATCGTCCCCGCGCGGATCGCCGCCAGCGTGGACGGCGTGAATGTTACCAACACCGCTTCCCTCAAATCGTACGCCGCGCTCGATTCAAGCCGGCGAGCGTGCAGGGCCCAGAACGTCCCGGTCAGCAGCGAGGCGATGAACACCAGCACCGCGAACCGGACCGTGTGCGGGTGATTGCGCAGCACGAGCGTCGCGACCCGCGATGCGCCGGAGGCGACGGACCCGCCTTTGTGTGCGTTGACGGACTTGCCGGCGAGGTAGTTCTCGAGGTCCTCCACGAACTCGCCGCAGGTGGCGTAGCGGCGCTCCGGATCCTCCTCGACCGCGTGGGCGATGATCGCCGCCAAGTCCTCGGCGCGGCTGATGTCTCGCTCACGCAGCCGCCGGGCGAAGTCGTCGCCGTGCTTGAGCACGCGGGCCGCGGCGCCGGTCACGCTGTGATAGAGCAGCACCCCGAGCGCATAGATGTCCGCCCGCCCGTCAACCGCGGCGCCGGCGATCTGCTCGGGCGCGATGTAACCGTAGGTCCCGACCGCGTGGTTCGGCGAGTCGCGAAAGTCGTCCGGGTCGGACTCGCTCAGCCCCAGCTTCTTGGCAATGCCGAAATCGACGATGCGCGGCTGGCCCGTGGCGTCGACCAGGATGTTCTGCGGCTTGAGGTCGCGATGAACCACGCCTTGTTCGTGCGCGTAGCCGATCGCGCCGGCAACCTGTGCGAGGATGCGGATCCGCTCGGCGATCGGCACGCTCTTGGCGGTGAAACACTCGTCGAGCTGCTCTCCTTCGACGAACTCCATCGTGTAATACAGCGGCAGCGTATTGAGATGGGCTTCGTAGAGCGTCGCGATGTTCGGGTGCCGCAGCCGGGCGATCAGGTGGACCTCGTTCTCAAAATAGGCAGTGAAGATGGGCGTCTTGGTGAACAGAACCTTGAGGGCTTCGGTGCGCTGCTTGGCGTGGTGAATGGCCTTGTAGACGACGCCGAAGCCGCCCTCGCCGATGCGCTCCACGACCGTGTAGTTGCGCATGCGCGGGAACCAGCCGGAGCTGGTCTTGCGGAACATGGCGCGGCAGGGCTCGCACTCTTCGAGGTGTTTCTGCTCGGGTCCCCGCCGCTCGGCGGCGAGCGCATCGTGGGCGAGCGCTTCGACCGCCTCCCGATGCGGGCATTCCTGCGGCACGTCGCCGGACATCGGGCACCTTCTGAGAAAAGGACGGCGTGCTCGTCCGATCTCGCGGCCGCCGCCTCTCGCTCGAATGGTGCTATTATAGGTTCTCTTGCACGAACGAACAGACCTGCGCGAAGGGAAATCGACAAGCGCGGGTGCCCCATCCCGTTGCGAAGTACGGGGTGGGGGACTGATTAAGACTCTCAGCTTTCTTCTGCCGACGAAGCCGTCCCCCACCCCGTCGCTGCGCGAACGGGATGGGGCACCAGCCGGAACGTTGGGCGCAGTGCCAACCTCGCGATCGCACGTTATGATGCCGCCCGCGGCGAGCCGGACCGACCGGGCAGCGGAACCCGAAGCCGACCCAGCACGATTCTTCAGGAGAACTGCGTATGAAAGCGCCATCATCCTCGCGCTTCCGTCGAATTCCATTCTTATACACGTTGGTCGCGGTCATCGGAACCGCCGCCGGCAGCCCGGCGCAGGTCCCGACGCGGTCGCCGTCCTGGCAGCCCGACGCCGTGAAGTACGACCTCCCCTTCTTCCCGGACGCGAGCTACGACGCGAGCGTGCCGACGCCCGAACAGGTGCTCGGGTTCCCGCTCGGCACGCGACCGGCCTTGCACGCGGAGTTGCAGCGCTGCCTCGAAGCGTGGCGCGGGTCGAAACGCCTTACCGTCCACGAGTACGCCCGCTCGCACGAGCAGCGCCCGCTTTACTACGCCGTCATCACCTCCGAGAAGAACCACGCCCGGCTCGACGCAATCCGTGATTCGATCGGAAAGCTCGCCGACCCGCGCCGCCTGACGAACGACGCCGAGGCCCAGCGCCTCATCCAAACGACCCCTGCGATCGCCTGGATGGCCTACAGCATTCACGGCGACGAGCTCTCGAGCACGGACGCCGCCATCGCGCTGATGCACCACCTCCTTGCGGGCACCAGCGACGAGGTGCTCGGGCTGCTCGACGAGCTCGTTGTGATCGTCGACCCGCTCATGAACCCCGACGGCCGCAACCGCATTCTCCGCCAGCTCGACCAATACCGCGGCTACACGCCGAACTTCGACACCGCGGCGTTGCAGCATTCCGGCCGCTGGCCGCGCGGGCGCGGCAATCACTATTACTTCGACCTGAACCGTGACTGGATTCTGGGAGTCCATCCGGAGACGCGCGGGCGCCAAAGGGCGGTCGCCGAATGGCACCCGCAACTGTTCATCGACTCGCACGAGATGGGCTCGCACGACACCTACTTGTTCAACCCGCCGCGCGAGCCGTTCAATCCGCACCTGCCGGGCAACATTCGCAAGTGGTGGACCGTTTTCGCCGCCGACCAGAGCCAGGCCTTCGACCGGCGGGGTTGGAGCTACTACACGCGTGAGTGGCTCGAGTTCTGGTATCCCGGCTACTCGGATTCCTGGGCGTGCTTTCACGGCGCGATCGGCATCCTGTACGAGCAGGCCAGCACCGGCGGGCACCCGATCCGCCAGCGCAGCGGCTCGATCCTGACCTACCGCGAGGCCGTCCACCATCAAGCGACGAGCAGCCTCGCCAATCTCAAAACGCTGCGGGCCCACCGCTCGGCGATCCTCGCCGACTATTGGAAGCACAAGCGCGAGGCGCTCGAACCCGCGGACGACGCACCCGGCCGAGTGTTTCTGCTCCCGCCCGCGGAAAACAAGTCGCGCGTCCGGGCGTTTCTCGACAACCTGCACAATCAGGGGATCGAGATCGGCGTCGCGCGTGAGGCGTTTGTCGTGAAAGAGCTGACCAACACGCTGCGGCAGCGGCTCGATCGGCGCGAGTTTCCGGCCGGCACCTACGTCATCTCGGGCCGCCAGCCCGCCGGCCCGCTTGTGAACGTGATTCTCGGCTTCGATCCCCGCATGGACGACGCCTTCCTCGCTTCGGAGCGCAAGGAGCTCGAGACCAAGCGCCAGTCGCGCATCTACGACGTCACCGGCTGGTCGCTGCCGATGGCGTATGCGCTCGAGGCCTACTGGAGCGACCAGTCGGTGGGCGTCGCGAGCGACCCCTACGCGCCGCGCGAAACACCGGCGCCGAGCGCTTTGCCACTCGCCGAACCGTCCTACGCCTACGTCATCGACGGCGCGGACGACGCCTCCGTCGAGGCGCTGGCACATCTGTTGCAGAACAACGTCAAAACGCGCGTCGCCGAGAAGGAGTTTCGCAGTGCGGGGCGCACGTTTCCGCGCGGCAGCCTGCTGATCCGCCGGCACGAGAATGATGAAGACCTCGGCCGCAAGCTGAACGAGATGTTCCTCGCCACCGGCGCCCCGCTCCACGCCGCCCGGACCGCGCGCAGCCCGGACGACGCCCCGGACCTCGGCGGCCGGCACTTCATCCTCCTGCACCGGCCGCGCGTCGCGATGATCGGCGACGGATCGGTCAGCACGACGTCGTACGGCGCGCTGTGGCGGCTGCTGGACGAGGAAATCGGCGTGGCGGTCTCGCTGCTGGATGCGAACAGCGCCGCTAGTGTCGATCTCCGCCCGTACAACGTTCTCATACTGCCGAGCACGTTCGGGAAGGCGGGACGCGTGTATGAGCCGTTGCTCGACAGGATCAAACCCTGGGTGCGGGCCGGCGGCACGCTGATCGCGGTCGGCAACGCGGCGGCCTTTCTGGCGGACGAAAAACTCGAGCTCAGCGCGGTGCGGCGACGGCGCGACGTGCTCACCGAGCTCGACGCCTACGATTATGCCCTGGCGCTCGAACGCGCCGCCGGCAAGAAGACACTCGATATCAAGACCCTCTGGCAGGAGCCGACCGAAGCGCCCGCACCCGAGTTGCCCAAGAACCCGCCCGATACCGACACCGCCGCCGAAACGCTCGACGAATGGCGGCGCGTGTTCTCACCGGCCGGCGTCGTGCTGCGCGGGGAATTGAACCGCGACCATTGGCTCACCTTCGGCTGCCCCGACCCGATGCCGCTTTACGCCGCCGGGAGCTACGCACTCCTGTCACGCCACCCGGTCCAGACGCCCGTGCGGCTCGCGCCGTCGAAAATTTTGCGTTTATCCGGCCTGCTGTGGCCCGAGGCGGCGACGCGCATGGGCGGCAGTGCGTACGTGACACGAGAAAGCGTCGGCAACGGGCAGCTCATCCTGTTCGCGCACGAGCCCGACTTTCGCGGCGCCTGGCACGGCACGCGGCGTCTCTTTCTCAACGCCGTCCTGCTCGGCGCCGGGTGCGGGACATCGCAGGCGGTGCCGAATCCGTAGCGCGATTGTCGAGTGAAAGCCGTGAATCCGATCCGGCCGGCCGGGCTGAAGCCCACGCCGGCCGGCTTCGTTCCCTGGTCGGCTAACGCCCGTCATTGCACGTCACTGCGCTGAAGCATACCATCCCGACGGACGATTTCATCGGAGCTGCGCCACCGTGCCAAAACGCTTTCTCGTTACCGCCGGGCTGCCCTATTCCAACGGACGGCTGCACGTCGGACACATCAGCGGGGCCTATCTGCCGGCCGACATCTACGTGCGCTATCTTCGCGCCCGCGGAATCGACGTCCGCTACATCTGCGGCAGCGACGACAACGGCGTCGCGATCGAGATCTCCGCG
>JACZRH010000371.1 GCA_022574815.1 Planctomycetota bacterium
TGTCCTCTTGCATGACTCTTTCTCCGTTGTGCGGCAAAAGAATGTCCATATACTGCGCTTCCCAAAACCATAAAGAGTACCCCAGCGCCCAATCCGCCCCAAAACCCTCGCCCACCCAGACCACGTGCCGAACCGTCGGCGTCCAGCTCGCGTTGAAGTAATTGGCACCCGTGATCCAGCGCGAGCCGTCGCCAGCCAGATCGATATTGGTATACATCGAATTGACGTTGACGCCCATGTGTTGCAGGCTCACCGCATCGCGAATCTTCACAGGAATGATCGGAACCACGGTCAGGTCCACGCCATATATGCTCGAGTTCACGAAGCTGCGATAGATCATGCGGGTTGCGTCGTCGTTGATCTTGAACTCCCCGCGAATATCGCCATATAGGAAACCGCCGGCCTGGGTCCAGTACGCAAACACCGTCGCGGCCGGCTGGCCCCTCTCGGCGCGGTACATCTTGGCCACCTGGCTCGCGCTGTTGTCGGCGTAACAGACGCTGCCGTCCCAGTTGGTCTCCACGAGCACACTGGAACGCAGATTGTCGTTTGGCAGCATGGAACGCTGTGCGTCGGAGCCGTCGAGATCGACGCTCCAAAGTTGAGTCTGCGGGTCGCCGGGAACATTCGGGAACTCATCGTAGAGGACGTACCAGATACGGGTATTGTTCCCGCTCAGCGCGAATTGCTTGAAGCCGCCCACGCGGTAGCCGTCCGGCGTAACGGTGCCGACGTTCGGGTCGACGTTGGGGCCAGCAATGATCTGCTCGGCGCCGCGGTGGAGGATGATGGCCGACGTGAAGCCGCTGCCGCCGGGGATTGCGCTTACCCGGAAGCGAATCGTGCCGCGGGCGGTGTTTTCGGCCGAGTCCGTGACGCGCACTTCGACGTCGTACTCACCGACTTCGAGCAGCGTGCCAGCGACCGGAACCTGCGAGAATTGCAGGTCATCGTCACAGGCGTCGGTGGCGTCGGCCAAGACGACCGCCGAGAAATCGAGCAGTTCGCCGCGACCGTTCTGGTTGGCGCTAACGCCCCACTCGCCGCCGAGACCGCTCAGCGTCGGTGGCGTGTTGTCCTCGACGGTGACGGTGGTCGTGCAAGCGGTTTCGTTGCCGGCGCTGTCGGCGACCTTCAGCGTCACCCGCGTCGCGCCAAGGCCGATGCGAGTGCCGGGCGCAGGGTCTTGCGTGATGGTCAACGATGAATCGTTGTCGTCGTCTGCCCGCAGCTTACCGGTCAGGTCGGGCAGCGCCGCGTCGCAGTCGGCGCCGGCGGAAATCGTGCGATCATCGGGGCAGGAGCGAATCGTGGGCGCCTTGTCGTCCACGGTGGGGGCGGCGGGCGGATTGCCCGGACCTTGATTGCCTTCATTATCGGGCGGTGCGCGCGTGCTGTCGTCATCCGGCATTGCATCGGGACTTTCCGGCGTTGGATCACTGCCGCTGCTCCCGTTCTCCGGGCACCCTCCGGTGCTGAATCCGACGGCGGCCGTCAGGATACAAATAATGGTCATGGAAATGCATCGTTTCGAGATCATGCCCTGTCTCCCTCAAAATATTTTGCGCCGCGGAACCGGCGCTAAGACTCGCCTCGCGTTGTGGGTTGGCCGGCAACGTGACCGCCGGCCCAAACTTAATTCAACATTGTACGCGTTTCCGTTTGAACATCCAAGGATATTTGGAGAATCCCGCATCTCGTCGGCGCCTACGGACGTGGTCACTCCACAGGGAGCGGGAAGCACGGGCTCGCTTATCGGTCGCAACGATCTTTGGAGCCAGGGGTATGGGACCGACTCCATCCGCGCGCGCACGCGCCATGCTTTCGACGTCCCGTTGACGGGTGTCGGGCGCGGGCCTACATTCGAGGCATTCGCAAGACGCCCGGTCGTAGCCCCGGCCACCGGGGAACCCAACGGAAGCCGTCGATGAAACTCGCGCTCAGTAATGCAATGCTTCCTAGTCTCGATCCCGACGCGCTGATCGAAAAAGCTCGGGCGTGGGGCTATGACGGGTTGGAACTGTGCGGCGTTCACGGCGAGCAAAGATTCCTGACGACCTCGTCGGATCTCAGCCCGCTACGGCGCTCGCTCGCCGACGCCGGCGTCACGTTGCTTTCGGTACACACCGGGCTGTCTTTCGGCCATTCGCCGCGCCGCGCGCTCGAAGACCGCAAGCGGCTCGTACTTGAGCTGATCGAGCGGGCGGCGGAGGTCGGGTGCCGCTGCGTGGTCGTTTCGGGAGCTCGCATCCAGAAGACCGTGACCAAAGCGATGGCAACGACGCAGACCAGCGAAACGCTGGGTGAGCTGGCGCTCGAGGCCGCCAAGAAACGGATCACGTTGGCGATCGAGAACGCGGGCGTCTTCGCCGGCAGCCGGGAACTGTGGTACTTGTGTGACGCGGGGGGCACTGCGGCGCTGCGCGTTTGCTGGAACCCGCTTACCTCCGCAATCGTTCGCGAATCCCCGACCCTCGCCGTCCCGCGCCTGGCGGCCTCGCTGGCCTTCGTTCGTTTGACCGACGCGGTCCTCGGCCCGCGCGGGGAGATCGAGCGTTACGTCGCTATCGGCCGCGGCGCCGTCGCTACGCCGAAACTGATCCAACTGTTGCGCGGCATCGCGTACTCGGGTTGGCTCTGTGTTCACTGGCCGCGCGACCCTCAAACCGACGCCGCGAGTGCCGACGAGCTGTTTTCGTCCTCCGCCGCATACCTACGCGCCGAACTCGACAAGCCGGTAGTGGAGCTGAGTGCCTACAAAGGCGACAAGAACGCTCCGCGGTTTGTGACCCAAGCGCCCGACGGGGCTTCCGCAAGCCCGTGACCGATGACGACACCATCTCGGACCTCCCGC
>JACZRH010000111.1 GCA_022574815.1 Planctomycetota bacterium
GAGCGTTTCAACACGCTGCTGATCGAGCGCCCCTCCGTGACCGCCTGCTCGACGTCGGCGATGAGTTTGTGAAAGACCACGTTGCCGGTGACCTGGCGCGCCTGCCGAATGGCGTCGAGCACGGACACGCGGCTGCACAGCAGCACGGCCCAAATCTGTAGCAAGTGGGCCAGGATGACACCGGAGACGGCCCGGCCCAGAATCGGGACGCCGAGCACCCAGCGGCCGAGCGCTTTGCGGCCCGCGGTGCTGAAGAGCCAGACCGCGAGGCCCGCCAAGGCCAGCGCGAGCCCGACCATCCAATACCAACCCGAGGCCTTCAACCAGCTCGCGGTGTCGAGCGTGACCCGCGTGATCCAGGGCAGCGGCGCGTCGAGCATTGCGAACAGATCGGCGAAACGCGGCAGGACAAAGAGCGTCATCGTCGTCACGACGCTGCCGGCCATCACGAGCAGGATGCAGGGATAGATCATCGCGGCAGTGACGCGCTTTCTGACGCGCTGTCGCGACTCCAACAGTAGAGCGAGCCGCTCGAACGACTCGGCGAGCTTACCGGTCGCCTCGCCGGCCCCAACGATGGTCCGCACGGTCCCGGGAAACTGTCCGGCGTAGCGCCCCATCGCCTCGTGCAGCGCGGCGCCGCCTTCGACCTGCTCGACGAGCCCGGCGAGCGTGGCGTGCCAGGCCGGTCGGGCGGGTTGTTCGCCGATCGCGCGGATCGCCGGTACGACCGAAGTCCCGGCGCGCAGCATCATGCCCATCTGCCGTGCAAAGAGCGCCAACTCGCGGCCCCGCGCTCCGGGAAGGGTCCGCCGGGAGGACACGGCGTTTTCGATTCGGCCCTGGCCACCGGCAACGGCGCCCGGCCGCTGTTCGATATTCAGGACGGTCAAACCGCGCCGCAGCATTTCGCGCTGCGCTTCGGGCAGGCTGGCCGCCTCGATCGTTTCGGTCAGGCGTTCGCCGGTGTCCTTCATGGCCGTACACACGAACATCATGAGGCCACCTCCTGCCGCGGGGCGCCGTCGGCGCTCTCAATGGAGAGGTGCGTGTCCGGATCGGGGCTGCGACGCGCTTCCTCGCGCCGCTCGGCGCGGTCGTCGGGGGCCAGTTCGGCGCGAACACGCAGGTCCGTTTCGATGTGCGTCACCCGCAGCACCTCTTCCAGCGGCGAGATTCCACGGTCGGCCAGGCGCAAGCCGCTCTCGCGCAGGTCTTTCCAGCCACACTCGCGCAGGTGCGCCTTCAGGTCCTCCTCGCCCACGCCGTCCTGGATCAGCCGCCGCAGCCGATCGTCAACGGCCATGACCTCGTAGACCGCCACGCGCCCGAAGAAGCCGGTGTGGTTGCACTTGTTGCACCCGTCGCTCTTCTTGTAGATGCGCCGAATGCCGCCTTCGCGGCCGGCGTCGCGCAGGGCGGCGGGCGGTGGATAGTAGGAAGCCACGCAGTGCGGGCAGTTCTTGCGGACCAGGCGTTGGGCGACGACGCCATTCAACGCCGAAGACAGCAGGTAGGGCTCGACGCCCATATCGATCAAGCGCGTGACGGCGCCCGGGCTGTCGTTGGTGTGCAGGGTCGAAAGGACGATGTGGCCGGTCAGAGCGGCCTGGATGGCGACGCGCGCGGTCTCGGCGTCGCGGATCTCGCCGACCAGGATCACGTCGGGATCCTGTCGCAGGATCGAGCGCAGGACGCGCGGAAAGGTGAGGCCGATCGGCTCGTTGACCTGAATCTGATTGACCTGTTCCAGTTGGTATTCGACCGGGTCCTCGACCGTGACGACGTTGCACCCGGTGTCTTTGAGTTGGTCGAGTGAACAATACAGTGTGGTGGTCTTTCCACTGCCGGTCGGCCCGGTGACGAGCACCAGCCCGTGCGGGCGACGCAGCGTGGTTTGGTACTGTTCGAGCTCCGAACCCTGCATGCCCAGCTCTTCGAGCGTGATCTTGAGCTTGGCGGCGTCGAGCACACGGATGACGACCTTCTCCCCCAGGATGGTGGGCATGCTCGAGATGCGCAGGTCGATGTCGCGCCCCTCGGCCACGACGTGTACGCGGCCCTCCTGCGGCAGCCGCTTCTCGGAAATGTCCATCTTTCCAATGACCTTGACGCGCGTGACGATGGCGGCGTGCATCCCGGCGGGCGGCGTAAGCAGCTCTTGCAGCGTTCCGTCCACGCGGTAGCGAATGCGCGTCCCGTTCCGCGCCGGCTCGATGTGGATATCGCTGGCGTCATGCTTGATGGCCGTCAGGATCGCCATGTTCACCAGGTTGACGATCGGGCTGCCCTCGATCAGCCGGTCGATCTCGGCCGACTTTTCGTCGGCTTCGGGGTCGCGCTCGACAACTTCCACGTCCGACTCGGTGATCGACGTGAGAAATGACTCGACGTTGACCTGCGCCCCCATGTACTTTTCCTGGTACTCGCGGATGTTGCTCTCGAGCGCCAGGACCGGATTGATCTCGCATTCCGTGAGCTGGGCCAGCCGATCGATGGCGGGCAACGATTGCGGCTCGGCCATCGCAACGGTCAGGCAACCCTCCACGAGAAACAGCGGGAGCACCTTGAGGCGCTTGGCTTCGTCGCGCTCGATCAGCGAGACGACCTTGGGGTCGATCAGCCCGTGCCGCAGGACACAGCCCTTGACGCCTACCTGCCGGGCGATGGCGTTCACGAGCGTGTTCGAGCCGACGATGGCCAGATCGACGAGCGTCTCACCCAGGCGTTTGTTATCGGCCTTTTGGGTCTCGAGCGCGCGGCTGAGGTCTTCGCGGGTGATGAGACCCTGCTCGAGCAGCATATCGCCGAGTTTTTGTGAACGTTTCCGCAACATGGCGCAATTCCGCTAAGCGAGCCGCAGGCGCTAGACGTAACTATGGACCGCGTCCTCGACCGAATCGAACACCTGAAAGCGGGCCCGGGTCTCGGTCAGATAGAGTGCTTCAGTGACGGTTTCATTCAGGGCCGCCAGTCGCGGGCGCGAGGCGCCGGCCGCCGTCTGGCCGGCCAGTTCCAGCAGGAAGGCGATGCCGGCGCTGTCCACGTACGCGACCTGCGACATGTCGACCACCAGCCGCACGCCGATTTGCCCGCCGTCCGCGCTCAGCACGGCCTGGACTTCTTGCACGAGCGATTCGGTCAGCGCATCGGGCGGCACGACAACCCGCACACTGCCGTGCTGCTGAACGTCTATTCTCATGGTCTTCCCTCCGCGACCGAGCCGCTGGGCCGAAGCCGGGACTTGCCCGACCGGGCGCTGTTCTCCGCGTGCGAGTCGGCAGGGACGCCGCGCGTTTCATCCCGCTCGAAAGCGCCTTTCGCGCGCTCCGGTCGATTCGGCTCGCTGACTGCGTCCGCTTCGTCGATGTCGGTCGCAAGCTCATGCCCGCGCGCGCGAGCACTCTGGACGAGTGCGAAAGCCCGCTCCAAGAGCAATTCGGCGTCTGCGTCCCCCAGCGCACTCCCGGCCAGTCCCCCGCGCACCCGCAGCCGCCCTGCCGCGCCCGGACCACGTAGCGGCTCGAGCACGTCACGGCGGACAGCTTGCAGCACCTTGTTGGCGACCATCGAGCCGAGTGCCGAGTCGACGCGGCGCAGGGTCACGACGTAGCGATCGTCGGAGAAGCGCCCGATCACATCATCGCAGCGCAACGTCTCCTGCAATACGCGACCGAGCCTCGTGACCACTTCGTCGCGCAATGACCATTGCCCCGAATCGTCCAGGCCGCGCAGCCCCTCGATGCCCAGGGCCAGCACCAGCAGCGGCTCCCCGGCGCGCGTCGACGAACCAGCTACCGCGCGGAGCCGCGGCAGCAGCGCGTCGCGGTGCAGCAATCCGCTTGAGCGGTCGGTGCACCGGCAGCGCGCCAGGAACTCGATTTTCTGCACGTGCGACCAGAAGAGCTGGAGCACGTCGCGCAGCGCGTCGGCCATTGTGGCTCCGCCCAAGCCGCGTTTTTCCAACCGCGCGACGGCGACCAGCGCCACAGTGCGCCGGGCTTCTCGCAGAGGAAGCAACCAGGCCCAGCGCGATTCGCCGCCGGGGGCGCTTTGCCGCTCCAGGCGCGCCAGCTGCTCAACCAGCACGCCGGCGTGAGGATCGTCGGCGACATACACGCGCCCCGAAGTCGTGGCGTGTCCGATGATGCCGGTTCGAGCCGCGACGGTCTGTCGGCTGGCCCCCTCGGTGAGCGGCGCCAGCCGTTCGCCGTCCGCCACGACGCGAAAGACGCGCACGCCGCGGGCCCCCAGATGCTCGCGCAAGGTCTGCCGCACAAACTGATCGAACGCCGGCCCGAACGAGGGTTCGGCGTCGGCGTCATCGTGCCGGAGATTCCCGCTCCATTCAGCAAAGTCTTCCAGGACCGCCCTGATGACCTCGTCGGCGGTGAAGGCCCTGCCGGCCGCCCTTCGATCGGGCCTCACAGCGCTAGAGCCGCGGCGCGCGGCGATGGCATCCGATGCCACACTGGGCTGGGACTCAGCATCGCCGGCGGGCTCGGATCGGCATCCGCTCAGATACCCCAGCAGCGCCAGGACCCCGATCGCGATGGCGGTGAAGGCGAGTTGGTTGGCGAGCGGGGCCGTGGTCGAATGGACCAGCGCGATCGAGGTGCTCAACCCGGTCACGGCGCCCAGCCCCGCGGCGAGCCATCCGCCCAACCCTCTCGCGAAGAGCGCCAATCCACCGCAGATGGCGATCACCAGGAAGAAGATCAACGCGGCGGATCGCGGTGTGGATAGATCTTGGGCGAGCGTGTGGCACCATCCCAGGCAGAAGACAGTCGTCAGGCCGGCGGCGATCTGAAGCAGCGAGCGCCCGCCGGGAATTCTATTGGTCATCGCCGGGCGCCTCCGGAGCATTGGGGGGAACGACCGTGGCGGCTTCTTGGTGGTCGGGTTTGGCAATGTGCGCGAACCGCCTGTGGAAATCGGCGTGCTGCTCGTGCATGTAGCGCCGAAACAGCGCGATGAACACTTCGGTCACGTTGGGATCGGTCACGCGCCCCGAGTCCTCGGACAGGATCGCCAGAGCTTGTTCGACCGTGAACGATTTGCGGTACGAGCGCGTCGACGTCAGGGCGTCGAAGATATCGACAACGTGCAGCACGCGGCCCGCCAGCGGAATGTCCTCGCCGGCCAGCCCGTCCGGGTAGCCCGATCCGTCATGGTTCTCGTGATGATGCAGGACGGCGTCGAGAATCGGCCCCAGGCTGGCGACCGGCAGCAACACGTCGTGGCTCATGCGCGGGTGCTTCTTCATCTCGTCGAATTCAGCTTTGGTGAGCTTGCCGGGCTTGTTCAGGATCCGCTCGGGGATGCCGATCTTGCCCACGTCGTGCAGCAGGCCGGCCCATTCGAGCTCCTGAAGCTTGGCCTCCGGCACGCCGATGGCTCGGCCGGTCATTTTCGCGAGCCAGCCGACACGCTCGGAATGACCACTGGTGTAGTTGTCCTTGGCGTCGATCGCGTTCGCCAACGCCCCCACCGTCTCGACCGCGGTCTGCTGGAGGTGCCGCACCATGAGCACGTTGCTGACGATGTGCCCGCCGTAGCCCAGCACCGACTCCGAGGCCAGCATGTCCCCCGAATCGAAGCAAGGCTCATTCGCTTCGCGCAGCGCGATCACGACGGTGGCACCCGCCTCCCGGCCGCGCACAAGTCGCAGCGATCCCAGCAGGACGTGCGCGCCGGCTAGAGCATCGCGCGCCTCCGACGACAGGGTCGGTACGCGGGCGTGCAGCGACTCACGCACCGCTTCAATCTCGTCGCGCAATGCGGCCCGAAGGGTCGCGGCCTCGAGCGAGATCGGCCGGCCGACCGAATCGGTCAGCGTGACGGCCACGCATTCGCCGTCGCGGTCGTGATAGATGGCGCCGGCTCCCAACATGGTTCCGTAGCGGCGCAGGAGGGCTTCCTGAATGCTGCTCGGGTCGCGCAGATTGGCGATGTGCTCGGTGATCTCGAACAAGAGGCTCAACTGCTCGTAGCAACGCAGCAACTCGCGGCCGAGGTCCTCGTTTTCCTGCACCAGCGCCGTGAACCGGGACGACATTTCGTCGAGCCGATCCAAGGCTTCGGCCGATGCGGCGTGTGTGTCAGGAACGGATGTCAAAGCGCCGCTCATTCGTTTTCTCCTGCCGCGTCGACCGGCGGGGTTGTCTCCTTCGGCCGGTCCGGTTGCGCGCTCGGGGCGCCGAGCGCTTTCTCGACGTCGAGCCAAAGCTGGGACGGGCTGAACGGCTTCAGGTGTACGCTCACGCGCGGGTCGGGCAGCTCGGCCCGGATGGCATTCTGGTCGCAGCGCGAGGTCACGATGAACACGCTCCGCAGGGTGGGGCACGCGTCAAACGCCAGGCGGGTCAGTTCGATTCCGTTCATGCCGGGCATGTTGACGTCGGTGATCATGAGATCGACCGCGTGCGTCCGCAGGTGCTCGAGCGCGTCGAGCCCTTTCGACGCGGTGTGCACTTCGTGGCCGTGCCGCGACATCCACATCGTCAGGATGCGGCGGATGTGGGCTTGGTCCTCAACGACGATGATGCTAGCCATGCGTGCCCCTTTCGACCCGGCTAGACGTCGACCGGGATGCATTCGCGCCCGCGTCATTCGATTCCAATGGGAGCGCGACGATCAACGTCGCTCCCTCTCCCGGAACGCTCTCGACCTCGATCGTGCCGCCGTGCATCCGCACGATTTCCCGCGAGATGGCGAGCCCGAGGCCGCTGCCGACCTCACTTGCGACCGCCTCCTCATTCACGCGGAAGAACTTCTCGAAGATTTTCTCGTGGAACTCGGCCGCGATCCCGATCCCGGTGTCCGAGATCCGCACGCGCAGCATTTTGTCGTCGGCCTGAACGTCCACGCCGACCGTGCCGCCGGCGGACGTGTACTTGATGGCATTGCCCACCAGGTTGGTCCAGACCTGGTGCAGCTTCTGCGGGTCGCCGACCACGCGCGGAAGCTTCGAGGGAATCCGCAGGATCAGCTCGAGCGACTTGGCGTCGGCGGAGGCCTGCACCTCGCGCACCACGCGCCGCAGAACGTCGTCGACGCGCACCGGCTCGCGCGCGAGGTGGGTCGCACCGGCGTCGATCTGCGAAACGCTCAACACGTCCTCGATCAGCTTGGTCAGGCGGTGCGTCTCGTTCATGATCACGTTGTAGCACTCGCGCCGCGTCTGCTCGTCGTCGAAGAAATCCTCGTTGAGCGTTTCGGTGTAGGCCCGAATGTTGGTCAGCGGCGTGCGCAGCTCGTGCGAAATATGATCCAGGAAATCTTCGCGGGCTCGCTCGGCCTCCTTGAGCTGGCTGATGTCCTGCACGGTCACGACCAGCTCGTCCTCGTGCGACGTACCGGAATCGATCGCGATCAGCCGCAGGATCGTTTGCCTCCCGCCGCGCTCCAGCGTGAAATCGCGGCCCGGCCCGTCCGCGCGTCCGCGCAGCCCGTCTATCGCAGCGGTCAGTCCGGGATCCCCGAGCCGCTCGGAAAGCGTCGGCCCGCAGGTTCCCTCATCGCGAATTCCGAGCGTCACCGTCGCGGTGTAGTTCGCGTAAACCAGCCGGTTTTTACTATCGACACGCAAGACGCCGATCGGCAGCGCGTCGAGCACGGCCTGGGACGATTGGGATTGCAGCATCTGGGCCGAGTTGAAGACCGCGTCCTGGCAGCGGCTGGCATCGACCTCGCGCTGTAAATCGTTGACGAAGCCGATCAGCGAGTTCCAGGCCCGCGAGACCCCGTCGGAGCGATCGTAGACCGCGAGCAACTCCAGCGAATTCTCCGATCCGCTGTGGTAGGCCAGCAGATTGTCGCGCACGTGCCCGAGCGGCCGCACGCGCCTTTGGAAGGCGCGATAAATCAGCCAGAAGGCCGCCAACGTGACGATCGCCACCATCCCCGTCGTCGTCCAGAGCATGATCGGAATGGCCGGCAGGGTCGGCGTTCCGAAGTCCACCTCCAGCGTTCCCAACGACGCGCCGTCGTCGCCGCGAATCTCCGCCCGTAACGTCCGAATGGTCTCGCCTGACGTTGCGGCCAACGGCGAGGTGAATACGAACTCGGAAGGCTCCCGCTCGTCGCCGCCGCCGTCCGGCCCGTCAATGGGCGCCCCGGCGCGGCGCACGATTCGGCAGCTCCGCACGTGTGCCGTGCGCGCAAAATCATTGACGACCTGGCGCAGATCGCCGCGCGGCGCGGCGATCCGATCGCGAGCACGGTCGAGCATGAGACTCATGGTCGCGGGGGCCGTGGCCGCCACCGACGCGCGGGCCTGATTCTGAAGGGCTTGGGCTACGAGCAAGCTGACGATCGCCAGTGCGAGCACGATCAGCGCTACCACGAACAGCGCAAAGGGCTCCAGCAGCTCCCCGCGGTTCGGGCGCAGCGCGGCTACGGCATCGGTCTTGTCGGTCCAGCGTCTGAAACGCACCGGCACAAATCCCCTGCAAGGCCACCGGAAGTCCTCGCAGGGAGTATCGAAATAGGGCGGCAGAGGGGTTAGCCGAGAACGAGCTCAGGCGGAGAATTGATGGATTTCGGCGAGTGATCGATGGTCCGCAAAGGCAGTTGTCTGATAATCCGTCGAACCGACTCGCCGACCCGACGCCCATCGCTCGCGCAGAACCGGGGCGCGGCCGACACGCGCAGCCCGCGGATCGATGCGCGGGTCCGCGCCTACGGATTGGATCGGAACCAGTCAACCGTCCTGGCCAGCCCCGCGGCCCGGTCAACCTTGGCTTCCCACCCGAGCCATTCCCGGGCGCGCGTGATGTTCGGGCAGCGAAGGCTCGGATCGTCCCGCGGCCGCTCGACGAATACAATCTCGCTCGTGCTCCCGGCCTGGGCAATGATCTCGCGCGCGAATTCCAGGATGGTCACCTCCGCCTGGTTTCCGATATTCACCGGATCGGTCGCCGAGCTCTGCGCCAGAAGCACGATCCCGTCCACTAAGTCGCTCACGTAGCAGAAGCTGCGCGTCTGAGACCCGTCGCCGTGTACGGTCAGCGGCTTGTTCGCCAGGGCCTGGTCGATAAAGGTGGGCAAAGCCCGGCCGTCGTCGCGCCGCATGCGCGGGCCGTAGGTGTTGAAGATCCGAACCACGCGCGTTTCCAGTCCGTATTCCATGCGATAGGACGCGATCAATGCCTCGGCGAAGCGTTTGCCCTCGTCGTAGCAGGAGCGCGGGCCGGCGGGATTCACGTTGCCCCAATAGGTTTCCGGCTGGGGGTGAACCTGCGGGTCGCCGTATACTTCGCTCGTGCTGGCCTGGAGAAAACGGGCCTGCCGGTCTCGGGCAAGATCGAGCAAGTTACGGGTCCCACGCGAGCAGACGTCGAGAATGGCGAGGCGGCGGGTGGCGAAATCGGTCGGCGACGCCGGGCAGGCCAGATTGCAGACGAGATCGAATGCGCCCTCGACAGGTACGGCGTCGATGATATCGTGGTTGACGAAGGTGAAACGATCACGCGGCTCGAGGTCGGTCGTATTGCGCTGCTGGCCGGTGCAGTAGTTGTCGACGCCCACGACTTCGTGGCCGTCGTCCAGAAGACGCGTGCAGAGGTGAGAACCAATGAAACCCGCCGAACCGGCAACCAGTACCCGCACGCCTACGCCTCCAAGACGGACTCGAGGCGGTGATCGGGCAGCGCACCGCGAAACCAACCTCGACGGGAAAGCCGGGCGAATTATAGACAATGTTGCGTTCCTTCGCCGGACGGCGGGGGCATTTTTCGCGAACGACTGAGGACCCAAGGACCGGAACATGCGCATTTGTGTAACCGGCAGCGGATACGTCGGGCTCGTAACGGCGGCCTGCCTGGCCGACAGTGGCAACCATGTCGTCGCGGTCGACAAGGACGAGGACAAGATCACGCGGCTCAAGCAAGGCGAGTGCCCATTCTACGAGCCGGGGCTGAAGGAGCTGATGGCCGAAAACATGCGGGCCAGGCGGCTGCGGTTCACGAGCGACCTGTTCACCGGCGTGTCCGCGGCGCGGGTCGTCTTCATCGCCGTCGGGACGCCCGCGCGGGCCGACGGCTCGGCCGACCTGAGCGCCGTCGAGTCCGTGGCCGCCGAGATCGGCAAGGCCCTCTCGGGGGAGACCGTGATCGTCATCAAGAGCACCGTCCCGGTGGGGACCGGCGATCGGCTCGAATCGATCATCGCATCCCAGACCCGGCACCACTTCAGCGTCGTCAGCAATCCGGAGTTCCTCAAGGAAGGCGCGGCGCTGGACGACTTCCTGCGGCCCGACCGCGTCGTGATCGGCACCCATGACGACGATGCCGGCGACATCATCGCCGAGCTCTACCAACCCTTCGTACGCAACAACAAGCCCATTCTGCGCATGAGCCGCAACGCCGCCGAACTGACCAAGTACGCCGCCAACGCCTACCTCGCCACGCGCATCAGCTTCATCAACGAGATCGCCGACATCTGCGGGCGCTACGGCGTCAACGTGGACGAGGTCCGTCGCGGCATCGGCAGCGACGCGCGAATCGGGTCGCACTTTTTCTATCCCGGCGTGGGTTACGGCGGCAGTTGTTTCCCCAAGGACGTGCAGGCCCTCGCGAGCACCGCCCGCGCCGCCGACGTCGCGTGCGAGATCCTCGACGCCGTCCACAGCCGAAACGTTCGGCAGCGCACCAACTTCGTTAAGATGGTCACCGACCGGCTCGGGGCGGACCTGAAGGGCGTTCGGTTGGCGGTCTGGGGTCTGGCCTTCAAGCCCAAGACCGACGACATCCGCGAGGCCCCCGCGATTACGATCATCAGCGAGATGCTCGCCGCCGGCGCGGCCGTCGCCGTGCATGACCCGCAGGCGATGGACAACGCCCGTGTGGAATTCGGCGATCGCGTGGAGTATTTCGACGACGCGTACGACGCACTCCACAAGGCCGACGCGCTGTTGATCATCACCGAATGGAACGAGTTCCGCAGCCCCGATTTCGACCGCATGAAGGCCGAATTGAACCAGCCCTTGATTTTCGACGGGCGGAATCTCTACGATACTCAGACGGCGGCGCGGTATAATCTCGAGTACTATAGCATTGGCCGCCCCAGCGTTCGGCCGGCCTGAACACGCGCCGCTGCGCCGTGCCTCGACGGAGGTCGACGCGGCGTCTGCGGGCCGAACACGCGGGCCGAAAGGAGATCGGATCCGTGGTCCTCCCGATTGCCGACAGCACGTCGCTCCGCGCGCTGCTGAACGAACACACTGCACTGGCCGCGCCCGAACTGACCCGCATCGAACCCGACGGGACCTTGCGCTGCCTGGCCTGCGGGCACCGCTGCCGGATCAAGGAAGGCCGGCATGGCGTCTGCCGCGTCCGCTTCACGCGCGATGGCGAGCTACGGGTTCCCTTCGGCTACGCCGCCTCGATCGCGATCGACCCGATCGAGAAAAAACCGTTCTTTCACGCCTATCCCGGAACCGACGCCTTGTCGTTCGGCATGTTGGGGTGCGATTTCCACTGCGGCTACTGCCAGAACTGGGTCACCAGCCAGACCTTGCGCGACGACCGCGCCGTCGCCGAGCCGCGCTTCGTCACCGCCGAAAAGCTGGTGCAGGCCGCCCTCGACAACGGCTGCCGCGTACTGACCAGCACCTACAACGAACCGCTGATCACGTCCGAGTGGGCGGTCGAGGTCTTCAAGACCGGCAAGCAGGCCGGGCTGGTCGGTTCGTACGTCTCCAACGGCAATGGGACGCCCGAGGTGCTCGAATACCTGCGCCCCTACGTCGACCTGTACAAGGTCGATCTGAAGGCTTTCCGCGACAAGACCTACCGCGAACTGGGCGGGACGCTGCAAAACACGCTCGACACCATTCGGCGATTGAAGGAGCTCGACTACTGGGTTGAGATCGTCACGCTGATCGTGCCCGGCCTGAACGACTCGGTCGAAGAACTCACCGAAATCGCCGATTTCCTGACGGGCGTCTCGCCGGATATTCCGTGGCACGTGACGGCGTTTCACCCGGACTACCAAATGACCGACCCGCCGCGCACGCCGGTCGAAACGCTGCTGCGGGCGTATGAGATCGGGCGGAGCGCCGGCCTGCGTTTCGTCTACCCCGGCAATCTCCCGGGCGCGGTCGGCGAGTGCGAAAACACGCACTGCCCGGACTGCCGCGAGATACTGATCGAACGACACGGGTTCTTCGTCGTTCGCAACAGCATGCGCGGCTCGTGCTGCGGCGCGTGCGGGGCGACCGTGCCGGGCGTCTGGCCCGAGAATTCGCCGTCGTCGTCCGTCGGGACCGGAATTCCGCGGCCGGCCGGCGTGTAGGCCGGCGCGATCTGAAACGTGCCGCGGCGAGTCGCTGGTCGCGTCACAGCGTCCTCGGCTGTACACCTGCGCAAACCAACTCCGTCCGAGCAACGCTGACGATTCACGGGGATGGGGGGGATCCGATTTCGACCGGCTTCAGGACGCTGGCGGGCCGTGGTTGGCCAGCCACCCCAGCATCGTTCCCTGCGGTATGGCGGACTCGCCCTCGGCTTTCGTGCTGCTCGCGGGAATCTGGGCGAGGTTCTCGACGTAGTGGTAGCTGCGCGCGTCGGTGGTCAGTAGCTGAAAATCATCGGGCAGCGGATCTCGCACGATCACGTGCAGCATGGAGCCAGGGCGCTCGTTGTCGGCGGGGACTACCAGCCAAGGCGTGCGGCCTGCCTTTTCGGCGAATCGACCGATGAGCGCCAGCCAGAGCAGGGCCTGCGACCCGTAGGAAGGCCCGCGGGCCAGGGGACAGCTCAGCGCGAGCTCGCCGACGAGTTCGGGCTGAGCTTTCCAGCGTTCAATTCGGCTCTGGGCGGCGCTGAACCAGTCTCCTCCTTTCACGTCGTCGCCGAACCCGGCGGCTTGAAACCACTCGTCGGTAGAAATCTTGCGGGCCTCGTCGTGCAGACGGTGGACGCGCTCGCTCAGGTCGTCCGGGCGCAACGTGAGCACGCGCTTCGCGTAGAGCCGATAGAAGTCACCGCCGCCGCCGAGCGCACGCAATCCGGCGTGAAAGCGGTCGAACGCCTCGTGCAGAGCGAGCGCCGCGGCCCAGCGTTGCAACGGATCGTCGCCGAGCGCTTCGAGCGGACAGACCACGAAGAATGAAAAGGGGAAGACGCGCCCCAGGCTGTCGCGGCTGTCCCAAATGGTCGCGACCACGACCTCGCGCGTGTCGGGCAGTTGAATCAGCAGTCGCGAGGGCCGGACGGCGCCCGGCTTGGCGCTGGTCATCGCCCGAACCCAGGCCAGCCGACCGGCGTCCATCCACTGCGAGAAAACGGTCGGCGTGCCGGGCGCCAGCTCGAGCCGGCGATACTCGGCGTAGAGCGGCAGCTTGCCGTAGGCGCGCAGCGGCGTTTCGTTCTTCGCGCTCGGCCCGGCGAAGAGCCGGCCCAGGAATTGCCCGACTCGACTCATAGGCCTCGCCGTCCGCGGGGGCGATCTTCGTCGACCAGGGTCGCCCCGGAAAGATATTTCGCGGCCTCTTTCAGTTTTGGACGCGCACCCCGCGGCTTGAGCGGCGGCACCGGACCGGGGAACGGACGGTCATTGCTCCCAATTCGGACGCCGATCTGATATCCGATTACGCGGTTGGGCGCGTTGGTCTCGATGCGAACGGGGATTCCCCAATAACCGTCGCCGAAATCGTTGTCGACGCGCGAGCCGATCAACATCAGCAAGGCCCACGGATCCCCGCCGAGCTTCCAGCCGGCCGTGGCCGTCGCGGGAAAGATCGCCGGGTTGGCGTTGATGTGCAGGTTCGTGACTTCGGCGGACGGGGCC
>JACZRH010000112.1 GCA_022574815.1 Planctomycetota bacterium
GTTCAGCCGCACCCGGATCGGCCCCGGCTCGTGGACTTCGCCGACCACTGCATTGCAGAGGGCGCCGGCCGCCTCGTGCTTTGCGACCAGCGCGTCGCATTGCTCGGGCGCCACGCTGAACAGCAGGCCGCCGGAGGTCTGCGCGTCAAGCAGCACGTTGGCGAGCAGGTCGTCGACGCCGTCGAGCGCGAGCTTGTCGCCGAGGTGGCGCCGCGTCGATTGCCAGGCGCGGGTCAGCGCGCCCTTGCCGGCCATCTCGAGCGTACGCTTCATGAGCGGGATGCGGGACGCCTCGAGCACGACCGTCACGTCACTGCCGTCGGCGATCTCGAACGCGTGCCCGATCAGCCCGAAGCCGGTGATGTCCGTGCAGGCGTGGACGCCGACCTCGACGCCCGCGTCGCGGCCGGACCGGTTCAGCGTGGTCATGACGTGAATCGCTTCGTCCAGATCCGCGGCCGGCATCTTGTTCATCTTAGCGGCACTGGTCAGCACCCCGCTGCCGATCGGCTTGGTAAGCACGAGCTTGTCGCCGACCCGGGCGCCGGCGTTGGTCCAGAAGCGCTCGGGGTGGACACGGCCGGTGACCGCCAGGCCGAACTTGATCTCGGTGTCGCGCACGCTGTGCCCGCCGACGACGACCGCGCCGGACGCCTTCACGCGTTCGCCGCCGCCTTTGAGAATCTCGCCGAGAATCTCGAATCCCAACTCCTCGTCTGGAAACCCGACCAGGTTCATCGCGGTCAGCGGCTCGCCGCCCATGGCGTAGACGTCGCTGAGTGCGTTGGCGGCGGCGATCCGCCCGAATTCGTAGGGGTCGTCGACCAGCGGCGGGAAGAAATCCGTCGTCAGAACGAGCGCGATCTCGTCGGTCAGACGGAACACGCCCGCGTCGTCGAGCGTATCGGTGCCGACCAGCAGGTCGGGGTGGCTCGGCCGTTCGAGCTGACGCAGAACCTGCGCCATGCCGTCTTGCGGCAGCTTGCCGGCTCACCCCGCGCAGTTGGCGTAGTCGGTCAGGCGTTTCTTGCGTCCAAAGGCCATCGCAACGGGTTCCTCGTGTCGGTCCTCTTGCCTAGCCGTCGCCGGTTCGGCACCATCCGGGCTATGCCCGGCCAAACGCTTTCGGATATCCGCGGCTTGCTCGCCGCCCACGGCCTTTCGCCGCGGCACCGCTTCGGCCAGAACTTCCTGATCGACCTTAATCTTATGCGAAAACTGGTTGACGCGGCAGACCTTCGGCCCGGCGATGTCGTGCTGGAGGTCGGGGCCGGCACCGGATCGCTCACGGAAATACTGCTCGAGCGCGGCGTGCGTGTGATCGCGGTCGAGATCGACCACGGTTTTCAGGAACTGCTGCGCGAACGATTCGGCCACCACCCGCGCGTCACGCTGGTCGCCTGCGACGTTCTGTCCACCAAACACCGGATTGCACCGAATGTGCTGGACGCCCTTTGCGGCAACACGCCCGACGCGGGCGGGTCGCGAAAGCTCGTCGCGAACCTGCCGTACCAAATCGCGACGCCGCTATTGATGGAACTGCTGCTCCAGCCTCACGACCCGCCGCGGTCGGACTCGAAGCCCGAACTGGATAGCGACGGGGCATCGGCAGGCGACCCGCTGCGCCCCTGCCCCAATGTGGCCCCGTTGGTTTGCACATTGCAAAAGGAAGTCGCCGAGCGCTTTCTCGCACCCGCGAAAACGGGCGGCTACGGCCCCATTTCGGTCATCGCCCAAACGTTGGCCGACATCGAGAGAATTGCGACGATCCCTTCCGCCGCGTTCTGGCCGCGGCCGAAGGTCGAATCCGCCATGCTCGCGATTCGCCCCCGATCCCCGCTGGAACACGGACCGGCCGACATCGCGGCCTTCGCCGCCTTTGTGCGGCGCGGCTTCTTGCACCGCCGCAAGACGCTTGGAAAAGCGGCTCAATCCTGGAATGAAGGGAGCGGGAGCGACGCGTTGGAACAAGCGGGAATCAGTTCGAGCTCGCGGCCGGGGGACCTGTCCCCGTCCGAATGGCAACATTTTTTCGCGGCGGCGGCTCGACCATGAGGTGCGTCGCGAGATAGGCCTGCACGAAGCGGGCGTTGGTCGCGTCGGTGTGGCCACCGTGGTAGCCGAATTTCTCGAACTCACGCCGCCACTTGATGTTTACGACCCGCCCGCCGTGGGTCTTGGCAAAGCCGACCGCCCCGGCCCCGTCGACGAACGGCACGCCGTCGATGGTCCCGAACGCTTTCATCGGCCCGGCCAGGATCGCGTCGTGGGAGGAGTAGTAGTTGTAGATTCTCCCCCGGATGCGCGGCAGGGCCTTGCCGACATCGTACTTGTGCCACAGGCTCGACCCCAGTAGCACGACATTCTCGACCTTGTAGCCGTCCTTGAGATCCTCCAAAGCCCAGATAGCCACGCCCGTCCCGGCCGACAGCCCGACCAGGCTGACGGAGCGGCCCGGATACAGGTCGATGTACTTTTCAATATGCCTGGCCAGCGCCAAGGCTCCGATCCGGGCGTTGATGCGCAGGGCCTGGTCGATGGCGGGATTGAACCCGACCGTCCAGGTCAGCGTGCCGACCTGCCCCTTGAAGCCGGCCCGCTCCAGACCCGTGCGAACGCCGGCGTCGCCAAAATCGAGGTTGCCCGCCCCGGGGCAATAGAACGTGATGCCGAACTCGGCTTTTTCCGAGAAAGGCGAGACGCAGCCGGTAGCGGCTGCGGCCAAGAAAATGACCGCGAAACAAGCCCTCCGCCTCATCGGTTCTTCTTCCCCTTTTTCAAGACCGGCCAGCTTATCGCTCGCGCGCCGCGGTATCGCGTCGTACTCACGCGCGTCGCGCCCTTTTTCAAGAGTACGCCCCGGCGCGCGGCCCGAACCCTTTACGCCGGTCTATAGAATGGTTCCCAGCGATTTGTTTGTCAATCCCGCCCCGCGTCGCTCGACGCCGATCGGAAGCCCGGAATCCGGAGGTTTTCCTGAGGCTTCTCATCGGGGTGGACGGCGAAGACCTCCACCCGCGCGATGTCCTCGAACGGCACGACGATCACGTACGCGCCGACCTGGTAATTCTCATCCACCGGCACGCACTCGAACGCCAGCGCGCTGCTCATGCCGATGTCGGCCATTTCGCGCATCTCGTAGCTAAGGCCGTCCTTGAGGTATAGGATGGTGCGCGTCTCCAGTTCGGAGCGATACGCCGCGCGGTCGGTGGAGCCGTTGCCGGCGTCCTTGCCGTTGCCCGGGTGTTTCCTGGCCGCGCAACGGTCTTTCGCATCCTCCACCTGACGCGTAAGACCGTCGCCGTGAAACCAATCATAGTTGAACATAAAAGGCCCTCGCGCCGCGCCGGCGGCCAGCGGCCGCGATTGATCCTCATGCTGCCACCCAGGTACCATCGTCCAGAATGACGCCGCTCGAAAAATCCCGAATCGTCAAGCTCGCGGCGGGTGACGTCGGGTTCGACCGCGTCGGCGTCACACACGCCGGCCCCGTCGATCAGGCGGAGTATTATAGGCGTTGGCTGGAGCGAGGCCACGCCGGGACGATGCACTATTTGTCGCAAAACGCCGATCTGCGCGAGAATCCGGCCGCGCTGCTCGACGGCGCTCGCTCGATCATTTGCGTCGCTCTGAATTATGGGCGCGCCGAAAGCGGTACCGGACCGCCGCCGGGTACCCCTCCAAACACCGTCGAAAACCACCCTGGCGACGGCGGCAAGGCCTGTCCGACGCCCGAAAACCCGACCGGCCGCGTCGCGCGATACGCCCGCGGTCACGATTATCACCGCGTCGTCCACGGGATGCTACGAACCCTGATCGAGCAAATCCGGGCCGCCATCGACGAGCCGTTCGAGGCCCGGGCCTTCGTCGATACCGGCCCGTTGCTCGAACGCCAACTCGCCCGGTCGGCCGGAATCGGCTGGATCGGCAAGAACACGCTCGTCCTGCACGAACGGCTGGGCTCGTACCTGTTTCTCGGGGAGATCATCACCACCTTGGAGCTCGCCGCCGACGCGCCGACGACCGACCACTGCGGCACCTGTACGCGTTGCCTCGACGCCTGCCCGACCCAGGCCTTTCCAGAGCCGTACAAGATGGACGCGTCGCGCTGCATCTCCTACCTTACGATCGAGCACCGCGGCGAGGTCCCGGAAGCGTTCCGAGCGGTGATCGGCGACTGGGTTTTCGGCTGCGACGTCTGCCAGGAAGTCTGTCCCTTCAACGCCGGCGCCCCGCACGGGACGCAGCCCGAGATCAGCGCGGATCGTCTCCCGGCCCGGCTCGATCTGGTCGCGTTGCTGCGGTTGCGGTCGGGCGAATACCGCCGATTGACGAAGGACTCGGCCACGTCGCGCGCCCGGCGCCCCATGTGGCGGCGCAACGCCGCGATCGCGCTGGGCAACGCGGCGGGCGGGCCTGGAAACGGGCCGCGTGTCGGCGACGAAGCCGTTCAAGCTCTCCAAGAAGCAGCGCGGGACGACGACCAGACCGTCCGCGCCGCAGCGCGGGCGGCGCTCGAACGAGCACGTCCACCTGACGCACGGCCCCGATGACCTCGTCGCGACCGCGCGGCACGCCGCTATACTGCCGGTCGTTTGCAGGCCTGCATTGCACAGGAGGACGTGCCGGTGCCAGCACCCGATATGCAAACATTCGTCGCCGAGCTCGAGAGCCGCGGCTGGTTGAAACGGATCTCGGTCGAAGTCGATCCCGAGCTGGAGATTTCGGAGATCACCGACCGCGTCACGAAAGCCGCCGGCCCGGCGCTGCTGTTCGAAAACGTGAAGGGCTCGGACATCCCGCTGCTGATCAACACCTATGGAACGAAAGAGCGCATGTGCCTGGCGCTCGGGGCCGACGATTTCGACGAGGTCGCCGCCCGCGTCAAAACGCTCATCAAACCCGAAATCCCCACCACGCTCATGCAGAAGATCAAGAAGCTGCCCGAACTTGCCCAACTCGGCCGCCTGCCGCCCAAGATCGTCAAACGCGGCGTCTGCCAGGAGGTCGTCCACACCGACGACGCCGACCTGACCACGCTGCCGCTGCTGAAGTGCTGGCCGGAGGACGGCGGCCGCTACATCACGCTCACCTCGGTATTCACGAAGGACCCCGAGACCGGCGACCGCAACATCGGCACCTACCGCGTACAGCTCGTCGAGCCGCGGCTCTGCGCCATGCACTGGCACGTACACCACGACGGGGCCCGGCACTACCGCCGCTACAAAGAGCGCGGCGAGCGCATGCCGCTCGCGATCGCGCTCGGCGGCCCGGCGATCATGCCCTACGCCGGCACCTGCCCGCTGCCGCCCGACATCGACGAAGCCCTGTTCGCCGGCTTTCTGCAAGGCGGCCCGATCGAGCTCGTGCCCTGCGTCACGCAGCCGAAGATCGAGGTGCCGGCGACGGCCGAGATCGTCATCGAGGGGTATATCGATCCGGACGAGAATCTGATTCTCGAAGGACCCTTCGGCGACCACACCGGCTTTTATTCACTGGCCGATTACTATCCGCAGTTCCACGTGACCGCGATCACGCACCGCCGGAGCCCGATTTACCCGACGACCATCGTCGGCAAACCGCCGCAGGAAGATTTCTGGCTCGGCAAGGCGACCGAGCGGATTTTTCTGCCGCTATTGCAGATGCTCGTGCCGGACGTCATCGACTACAACCTGCCGATGTTCGGGTGCTTTCACAATTGCGTGTTCGTGAAGATCAAAAAGGAATACCCCCTTCAGGCCCGGCGGGTGATGAGCGCGATCTGGGGCGCGGGTCAGATGGCGTTCACGAAGATCATCGTGGTCGTGGACGAGCACGTGGACGTGCAGGACGAAGACGCGGTGCTGTTTCACATGTGTGCGAACATCGATCCGAAACGCGACATCATGTTCGTCGACGGGCCGATCGACGTGCTCGACCACGCCTCGCCGTACTTCGCGGCCGGCAGCAAGATGGGCATCGACGCGACGCGGAAGATCGCCGGCGAGGGTCTGATTCGCGAATGGCCGCAGGAGATTGAAATGACGGCGGAGATTAAAGAGCTTGTAGCGCGTCGATGGGAGGAGTATGGGTTACGATAAGTACGCCTTGGTCATTGCGAGGTGAAAAGGGGTCGGGAGTCTTTTTCTGGAAGGAAACGGGAAATGGGACTTCTACGCTGGGAGATCACTTGTTCATGGAGAAAGGTGCGCTGAAAAAGACTCCCGACCCCTTTTTCAAACTCTAAAGGATTTATGATGCATAATCTGCTCTTTCGCACGGCTCGCTTGGAAAGGTCTTTCCGCATAACGCGTCGCGCGCGAACGTTCGCCGTGCCCGTCGCCGTGCTGCTCGGGTGCTGCGGGTTGCTTGCGGCCCAGGATGAGAAGCCCAAGCCGCCGGCGAGCGGTTCGCGGCTCGGTGCCTTGTCCCACTGGGACGACGGCATGGCCGAGATGTGCTACTACGACGCGAAAAAGACGATCTACGGCAAGCCGCGATCCTATACGCGCGTCCATATTCTCATCCGGGAGTTCATGGACGTGCGGACGGGCGTGAAGAGCGACGACGGCGAGCGGTCCGACACGCTTGCGGTCTTCAAGCTCAACATCTGCGAGGAAATCCCCACCGAGAACTACAACTACCGCCTGATGACCTCGGTGTTCCTCGATCGCCGAACGCTGCGCCCCGTGAAAACGGTCAGCGCCAGTCAGGAATGGTGCGGCACGACCTTCAAACACCTGCGCTGGACAGAGAGCGGGCTGAACTTCAAGAGCTTCAGCTACTTCGGAGACGAAGCCGATCGCGAGTGGCGCCTGCCCGCGTCGGTTACGCCGCTCGAGGCCGCTTCCATCCTGGCGCGTGAAGTCGTCGCCGCCGGCGGCGATCCAAACGCCGTCGAACTTGGCGAAATGCTCGCACCGCTGCGCACAAATCACGGCGGCGCGCAACGGCATGCGCCGGCAACCATCGAAGTCGCGGACGTTGCGGCGCTCCGCGTACCCGCCGGCACGTTTGAAGTGACGCCGGTGACCATCCGCACGAGCGGCCGCGACTACAAGTACTGGATCGAAACCGCGCCGCCGCACCGGCTGATCCAATACGACTTCGGCGACGAGTCCGGCGTGCTGCGTTTCCACGAGCGGCGGGCCTATTGGGACCGAAAGTGGGCCAGCGGTTTTCACAAGCCCGAGCAGGCGCCGTAGCGCGGATCCGATGAGCGAGCCAAACGCAACTCGGGCCGACCTGTGCGACCGTCTTGCTCGAGGCCCCCTGGTCCTCGACGGCGCCACCGGCACCGAGCTGACCCGGCGCGGCGTCGATACCGCGCTGCCGCTTTGGTCCGCGACCGCGCTGACCACGGCCCCCGACATGGTGCAGAAGATCCACCGCGACTACGTGGAAGCCGGCGCCGACATCATCGTCGCCAATACGTTTCGAACCAGTGTCCGCACGCTGCAGCGAGCCGGGAGGTTTGGCGAAGGGGCCGCACTCAACAAGACGGCCGTGGACCTGGCGCGGCGAGCGATCGCAGCGGCCGCAGAATCCGCGACCGACGTGGCGGTCATTCGGCCGCGGCGCGTGCTGGTAGCCGCAAGCGTGGCGCCGGTTGAGGACTGCTACCGTCCCGAGCTCGTCCCCGATGAAAAGACCCTGATCGAAGAGCACGCGCAAATGATGGTTTGGCTGAGCAGCGCGGGGCCGGACCTCGTCTGGATCGAAACCATGAACACCGTTCGCGAAGCCCGAACCGCTGCCGCCGCCGCCGCGGACGCGAAGCTGTCCCTGGTCGTCTCGTTCGTCGTGAACGAAGCGGGCGACCTGCTGAACGGCGAGCGGCTCGTCGATGCGGTCGCGGCAATCGAGCCGTTTGATCCTCTTGCGGTCGGTCTGAACTGCATCCCGCCCGCGGGAATGACCGCCCATCTGCCGCGCTTGCGGCAGGCGACGGAGCGCCCCCTCGCTGCTTACGCCCACATCGGCAATCCGGAGCCGATTCTCGGTTGGTCGTTCTCGTCGGACATATCCCCCAAAGCGTACGCCGATCATGCCCGGTGCTGGCTCGACGCAGGTGTCAATATCGTAGGCGGTTGTTGCGGCACGGGGCCGGATCACATTCGCGCCGTGCGAGCACTTTTCGGCGATAGTGGCTAACACGCCAGCCGCCGGATCGGGCCTCTGCGTCAGTTCGCGTCCGACGGCTGCGCGAGCGCGGCCCGACGTGCTTCGATGTCCGCTTGCAGTTGATCGAACGAGTCGGCGAACAGTTGCACGCCGTCAGTCAGCAATTGGTCGGTGACCGCGTCGAGATCAATACCCGCCGAGCGTAATTGATCGAGCGTCGCTCGCGCCCGGTCGACGTCCTGCTCGATGGTCTGGGCCGCGAGCCCCTGCTCGCGAACGGCGTCGAGCGTGGCGGGCGGGACGGTGTTAACCGTGTTGGGGCCGATCAATCCATCTATGTACTTGGTTGCCGAGTATTTCGGGTCCTTCGCACTCGTGCTGGCCCAAAGCGGCCGCTGCACGCGGGCGCCCCACGAGCGCAGATCGGCGAAGGCGTCCGACTCGATGAACGCTTTGAACGCCGCGTACGCAACCTTCGCGTTGGCAATCGCCGCCTGGCCGACCAGCCGCTCGAGTTCGTGTTCGCCGGCGTCGATCCGCTCGCGAAGCTGCCGGTCGACCACGCCGTCCACGCGGCTGACGAAGAACGACGCAACGGACGAGACGAGGCCGAGCGGCCGCCCGGATGCGTGCAGGGATCGCAAACCCTCGGCGTAGGCCCCCATCACTTTCTCGTACCTGGACAGCGCGAAGATCAGTGTCACGTTTACGTTGATCCCTTCGCCGATCAGCGCCGCGATCGCCGGGATGCCCGCCTCCGTCGCCGGCACCTTGATCATCACGTTGGGTCGCGTGATCGTTTGAAAGATCCGGCGTCCCTCGGCGATCGTCCGCTCGGTATCGTGTGCCAGGGCCGGATTCACTTCGATGCTGACGAACCCGTCTCGGCCGTGCGTCTCGTTGTGAACGGGCCGCAGCGCGTCAGCCGCGTCGGCAATGTCCTGAAACGCGATCGCTTCATAGATTTCCGAAGTGCTCTTTCCGCTGCGAACAAGGCCGCGGATCTGCTCGTCGTACTCATCCCCCCCGGCAACGACCTTTTGCAGGATGGTCGGATTCGAGGTGACGCCTGTTAGGCCCTCCTCAATCAGGGCTCCGAGCCGACCCGAACGGAGCAGGTCGCGGCTGATGAAGTCGAGCCAAAGGGCTTGGCCCAGCTTGGTGATCTGGCGAATGCGGTCCATCATGTTTCGCGATCCCTTGGTCTCACGCGGCTTTGGCGTTCCGGGAGCCCGCGGCGATCCCGGCGGTTCGGCTCGTCACGTTCAGCTCTTGTTCAGAAAGCTCGCCACGCCCGCGCGCGACTCACTCGTCAACCGCATCGACGCGTTTAACTTGCGGGCTTCCTCCAGCGCGTCGGCGTGCTGCAAATGCCGCAAGCGGCCGAGCAACGCTTTGGTCTTGGCCAACGCCTCGGGCGGCATCTCCGTGAACCGCTGGGCGTAGTGCCGGGCGCGCGACATCAGCTCATCGTCCGGCACGGCCTCGGTCGCCAGACCGAGCTCGACCGCGCGCTCGGCCGAAACGCTCTCGCCGGTCATCAACAGGTATTTCGCGTGGCGTTCGCCGACCAGCCGGCGCAGGTAGGTCATGACCATCGCCGCGACGAGGCCGCGCTTGATCTCCGGATAGCCGACCACGGCCGACGCGCCACAGATCACCAGGTCGCAGACGGAGATCAGCCCGGCGCCTCCCGCGACGGCGGGACCGTTGACCGCCGCGATGATCGGTTTGTGCAGTTGATCGATGGTTTCCAACAGCGTGAGCAACGCCGAAGCGTCGTGCTCGGCCTCGTCCGCGGTCGTGTGCGCCACTTCGCGCAAATCGAGCCCGGCGCAGAATGCCGGCGGCGCGCCGGTCACGATCACACTTCGGACATCGGGCGCGATGCCGGCTCGCCGCATCTCATCGGTCAGCCGCGCGATCAGCTCGCGCGATAGCGCGTTGCGCGCCCGCGGCCGATTCAGCGTCAGCTCGACTGTCGCCTCCCGCTGTTCGACGCGCAACACTTCATTCATTCGGCAATTCCATCAGCAGCAATGCTTGGGCCAGCGTCTTTCCTTGCGCGTCGATCCGCAGATTGACGCTCCCGCCGCCGCCGAGAATATCGCGGCAGACAAAGTTGAAGGCCCGCAGCTTCGGCAACTCGTGCCGCGTCACCGGCCCGCAGTTCAGCCCGGCGAAATAGTCGCGCACGCGCTTGGGCGTCAGGAAATCGCTCAAGCGTTCGAAAGCCGCGTCGTCGCGCGCGATGACCGCGATGTTGGCGTGGGCGCCCTTGTCGCCGCTTCGTGCGTGGGCCAATTCGAGCAGTTTCATCGTCGCCTCAGACCGGGACCGCCTTGTGCCCGTAGTGGATCATGCCCGCCTCGGTGTCCTCTTGAATGCGGCGAAACTCGAGCTTGACCGGCGTGCCGACCTCGAGCTGCTCGAAGTCGCAATCCACGACCTGGCACTCGAGCCGCACGCCGTTGTCCAGCTCGACCAGTCCCACCGCGTACGGCGCGAGGTCGGCCTGCTCGGTCGGCGGCACGCGAATCACCGTGTACGTCACGACCTTGCCGGTGTTCGGCAACTTGGCCATCTCAAACGCGCGGCCGCCGCAGGCGTCGCACACCAGCCGCGGCGGATAGAACAGCTTGCCGCACTTTACGCACTTACCGGCTTCGAGCCGATAGCGCTGGGGTATCTGTCGCCAGGAATTCGCGGTGGACATCGATGTCGTCTCCGAGATTCAGATCATTGGGATTCGTACCCAGGCACGTCTCTTGGATCACGGCCCCTCGATCGGCTCACGTTCCATCTCCAGGCGCGTCACGTGCATCAGGGCGCAATGCACGAAGCTCTGGAACCCTTCATTGCCGTTGCGCCCCGGGATGCCGATGATGGCGGTCCGCTGAAGAACGAGGATCTGGTCCGGGTGGCGAATGCCGAACGACGTCCCGTCGTCCAGATGAAGGCGAAACGGAACAAACGGCTGCCCGCGAATGATCTTCAGCAGATAGTCAGCCTGCATCACGAGCCCGACTCCAAAATCGTCACCACATTACTCGAACCGGTGCCGCCCATGTTCTGGGCCAGAGCGCGGCGGGCGTTCTTGACCTGTACCGGACCGGCTTCGCCGCGGAGCTGCTTCGTGAGCATGTACACTTGCGCGATGCCGGTCGCGCCGACCGGATGGCCCTTGGATTTGAGCCCTCCGGACGTATTGACCGGGATCTTGCCGCCGAGGCGCGTCGCGCCGTCGGAGGCCGCCGGGCCACCCCGTCCGCGCTCGAAGAATCCGAGCGCCTCGGTCACGCAGATTTCCGAGATCGTGAAGCAATCGTGGACCTCGGCGACGTCGATGTCGCTCGGGGAGAGCTTGGCCGTTTTGAACGCCCGTTCGCCAGCCTCGATCGTCGCCGCGAACTCACACAGGTCCTTGCGCTGGTGCAGCGAGAGGCTGTCGGTCGCGGCGCCGATCGCGGCGATCTTGACCAGCGCGTTCTTGGTCAACGAGCGGGACTCGTCGAGGGCCGCGACTATCACCGCCGACGCGCCGTCGGAGATCGGCGAGCAATCCAGCACGCGCAGCGGGTCGGCGACCATGGTCGAGCTCATCACCTGCTCGCGCGTGACCTTGTGCGGGTACTGCGCGTACTGGTTGTGCGAGCCGTGCTCGTGGTTCTTCACCGACACATCGGCCAACTGTTCGCGCGTGGTCCCGTAGCGGTGCATATGGTCGACGGCGATGAGCGCGTAGAGGCCCGGAAACGTAACGCCGTGAAACGCTTCGTGCTCGCGGTCGGACGCCGCCGCCAGGGCATAGGTCGCCTTGCCGCCCGAAACGTCGGTCATCTTCTCCACACCCAGGGCCATCACGACGTCCGATTGGCCGCACGCGACCTCCATCCACGCCGCCCGCAAGGCCATGCCGCCCGAGGCGCAGGCCGATTCGACGCGACACGCCGGCATCGGCGTCCGGCCCAGATAGTCGGCCACGAGAGCGCCCAAGTGTTCCTGCCCGTTGAACAACCCGCAACTCATGCACCCGACCCACAGGCTGTCGATGCGATCGCACCCGGCGTCGTCGATCGCCTTGAGCGCGGCCTCGACCGCCAGATCGCGCAGCGAACTCTCCCACAGCTCGCCGAACTTCGTCGTCCCAACTCCGATTATGACTACGTCGCGCATGCGTTTCTCCATCCGCGCAATCAGAGGGCCACGTTCTTGCGAATCTTGCGCCGAAACTTGGTGTACATTCCATAGGAAATGTAGCGCTTTTTCTCGTCCAACTGCGCGCGGGTCTGATCGGCGAGGTTCTGCACCGCCTTGATGCGCTCGGTGACCGTGAAGATGAACGAATCCGACCCGGCCCCGGAGCCGTACGAACAGAGCAGAACGCGGTCGCCCGGCCGCGCGATGTCGAGGATCGCGGTCAGGCCCACCGGCGACGCGCCCGAATACGTGTTTCCCAGCCACGGCGCCAGCCAGCCGGTTTCCATCTGCTGCTTGGTGAATCCGAGTCTCAGCCCGGCCCTTTGCGGAAACTTTCCGTTGGGCTGATGGAAGACGGCGTGCGCGAAGTCGGCCGGTTTGAGGTTGTTCTTCTCCATGATCTCGCGCGTCGAGGAAAGCGTGTGCTTGAAGTACGCCGGCTCGCCGGTGAATCGGCCGGCGTGCTGGGGGTAGAACTCGTGCTCGCGCCGCCAGAAATCGGGCGTGTCGGTCATGTAGGTGTGCGTCGCGTCGATCGTCGCGACGATTTCTTCCTCGTCGCTGCCGATCAGAAACGCCGCCGCCCCGGCCGAAGCCGAGTATTCCAGCGCATCCCCCGGCGCCCCCTGCGACGTATCGCCGCCGACCGCCAGACCAACATCAACCTCGCCGGCCTTGACCTGGCAGTACGCCAGATACATGCCCTCGGTCCCGGCCTTGCAGGCGAACTCGAGGTCCGCCGTGTGGCAGTGCGGCGTGGCGCCGAGCGCGTCGGCCAGAATCGTGCCGTCGGGCTTGACGGCGTAGGCGTGCGACTCGGAGCCGACGTAGATGCAACCGATCCGTTGCGGGTCGGGCTCGCCGGCCCGCAGCAGCGCCATGCGCGCGGCCTCGACCGACATAGTGAGCGTGTCCTGATCGGGCGCGGGCACCGATTTTTCGTAGAGCATCAGCCCCTTCTTGTACGAAGGAGCATCAGTGCCCCACACGCTCGCGATCTCTTCGAGCTTGATGCGCGCCCGGGGGATGTAGGCCCCGTATCCGATGATGCCGGTCATGCGAGTTTCTCCACTGCGGGCAAAGTCCTTTCGGAACGGTGCTCGATCGCTGAGCGCGATGCGTTCCGGCCGGACCCGCAAACGCTTTCCGAGTTCAATTGTATTGTATAGAAAGAATCAGAGGCGGCAAAACCGACGGTGGGTAGGCGGCACGAGCGGACCGGCGCTCAAAGCCCGGCGGCGTGGCTGGTTGACCCGCACTCGTCGCTGAGCGGGGCACTTCGCAACGCGCTCCGCACGATGGACGGAACCGAACGAGCCGGGGCACAGCCGCCGTCGACAGGCTCCGCGGCTCGGCGCCGCGAATTATGGCGGCGGGGCCGAGCCCAACCCTGACAGCGGCGCGGCGGACCAGCAGATGGGCACCAAGGCCGAATGCAACCGCCGCGAAAAGACGACGA
>JACZRH010000372.1 GCA_022574815.1 Planctomycetota bacterium
TCTTAATCGCTTCAAAATAGCGTGGGGGATAACCGTTCAGGAGCGCGGCGGAGCCGCCACGCGCAAGGACCTTCTTGAACAGATTGTCCCGACGGACGATTTCGGCCACCGCCGGGTTAGGCTTGGGGCCGTAGTGCTCCCCAACTAACTCGGGAACATTTTCGCCGGTAAGCAGCGCCGCCTGTCCTGTTGCGGACTGCGGTGCGCCCTCCACGCCCATCTGAGCGTCCACCGCAAGCAACGTCGCCCGCTGCAACCCCACAAACGGCCAAATGATGGCTTGAAAGAGCTGTCCGCCGTCAAGCGGGTAGATGGGCAACAGATTGAATGCGAGCAGCAGGTAATTCACGTGATAGAAAACCGAGACGTAGTACACCCAGCTTGGGAACGGGCCGTGCAGACCCACGCCGTGCAACGGATGCCAATGAAAACTGACGTAGTCGCCCCCCCCGACGAACAACGCCACGGCACTGATCAGACAGAAAACGACGTTGACCAGCGGGCCGCACGCGACCGTCACGAACTGCGGCCACGGCCGCATGGGCGCTTGCGCGAAGGCGAGTCCGCCGAGCGGCCACAGCATGATGTCACGCGCGTCTCCACCGACCGACCTCGCGCCGAAACAGTGTCCAAACTCGTGAACCAGAATGATCCCGAACAGCATGGCCATGAAGAGACCCGTCCCGCGCCAGTTGTTTGGGTCGGAAAACAACTGAAACGCGATCCATATGACGAACAAGATGTGAATGCGGATATTGACCCCGAACAGACTGCCGATCCGAAATGACGCCCCGAGCAGGTTCATTCGCGGGTTCCTTGCCTTCGCGCGAAGCGATCATAATACAATAACGTCACGATTGTCTTCCCATCTATGATGCGGCCGTCGCGCACCGCCTGCAAGGCGCCCTCGCGCTCCATGAGCACCACGCGGATCTGCTCGCCCCCATCCAGTTGCGTCTCGCCCAGCGTCAGCCCCTTCGCCTCGAACGCGTACATCCGTTCCGTGCAGATGCCCGGACTCGAGTAGAATGAGACCAGCGGCGTCATGCGCTCCGCCACGTAGCCGGTCTCCTCGGTCAGCTCGCGCCGCGCGCAGGCGATCGGCTCTTCGGGCGTGTCGATCGTTCCGGCCGGCAGCTCAAGCAGGTCCGCGTCGACAACGATGCGGTGGTTGCGAATCATCACGATCCTACCATCGGCCAGCACCGGCAGCACGACCGCCGCTCCAGGGTGCTCGACGATGTGGTAGAGACGGCGGGCACCATCCCGCTCGCACACTTCCTGCTGTTTGACGCGAAAGAGCCCGGCGTCGTAAACCAGCTTGCGTTCGGGCATGCAGTGTTCCTGTTCGGCGTCGCGCCATGCATTCGTCCCGTGCTCGTCTCCGAACGAGCCGTCAAGGGATTATATCGTCCGCCGCGCCGTCGGCACTCGAATCCGCTCTCGGGCAAAGCTCGATATCCACAGCGTGCGATTCTGCGATACACTCCCCGGCTTGGATTCGCGACGGATCCCCTCACCACGCCCGCAGGATGGTCTGCCGCATGGAGCGTTTCGCCGACTGGTTCTCCGAGCACCGCAAGCCGCTCGCCGTGGCGGTCGTCGTGGTGACCGCCGTCGCCGGTTTCGGGTTCTCTCGTCTGAGATTCGATGATCGGCCGCGCGGCATTTTCAAGTCCAACGACGAGGCCCACGCCCTGCTCGAAGAGGTCTTCGCCGACTTCGGCTCCGACGACAACGACTGTATTCTGGTCGTCGAGGCCGATGATCTGTTCGCCCCCAAGCCAATTGCGGCTTTGCGCGAGCTGGTCGCAGAAGCCCGGCGAATCGACGGCGTCCAGCACGTTCGCAGCATGGACGACGCCGTCCTGTTCGAACCCGCCAAGCTGCCACGCTCGCTCCTGCCCGCACGAGATGCCTCTGCGCAGGCGTTTGCCCGGGCCCGAAGCGACGCCCTCGACCATCCTCTCATCGGCGGGCAAATCCTCTCCGAAGACGGGCAAATGACGCTCGTCATCGTTCGGCTGGCGGGCGACTCTCTGGGTGTGAACGAAATCCGCCCGATCGTCACGCAGCTTCGCCAAATCAACGCCCGGATCAACGACTCGGGCGCCGTTCACGCGCGGCTCACGGGTATCCCGCCGGCCCGCGTCGAGATTTACGAGATGCTCCAGCGCGAGCAGATCAAGTTCGGCTTGTCAGGAGCCCTGTTGGGGATCCTGGTGGCATACTTGCTGTTCCGCCGCGCCGCCGCGGTATTGATCGTCGTCGCGGCCCCGCTTACGGGAACGCTCTGGACGCTCGGCGCGCTCGGGCTCGTCGGCGAGAAGCTTAACGTCATCAACAGCGTCCTGCCCACACTGGTGCTCGTCATCGGCTTCACCGACGCGGTCCACCTCATGTACGACCTGCGCCGCTCCCGCCGAAATCGCCTCACGCCCCAAGACGCCGCCCGGTCGGCGATTCGTCATCTGGTCCTGGCTTGCGCCCTCACGTCGATCACGACCGCAATCGGATTCGGATCGCTGGGTGTCGGGCGGCTCGAGATCATCCGCCACTTCGGATTGGCCTGTGCCGCCGGCACCGTCTTGTCGTTCCTGGCGGTCATCACGATCGTGCCGCTCCTCGCGGGCACAAGACTCGGACGCCGAATCCACGTACCGCACGGCCGCCGCTCGCCCGCAAGACATATTGTGCTCCTTGACGCCATCGCTACCAGCGTGACGCGCCGCGCTGCGTGGTTTGCAGTTATCGGAACAATACTTACATTAACCCTTGGTGTTTCGGTTCTTCGGCTTAAGCCCGATAACTCGTTGAAAGAAGCGATGCCCACCTCCAATGA
>JACZRH010000373.1 GCA_022574815.1 Planctomycetota bacterium
GCGCGTAGCGGGGCGGCGGGTCGAACTCGAGCACTTCGCCCACGACGCCGGTGTATTTGCCGTCGCCCGAGCGCATGCGGATCGGAGCGCCCGGCTTCAAGCCCGGCGTGTGCAGGCGGCATGTTGAACATGCAGCCTTGAATCTCGTCGGTCTTCGTGATTTCCCGCCATACGTCCTCGATCGCGCCCCGAATGATAATTCGGGAAACACAACGAACGCGCTCATCGGTTTCGGCCATCGCGTTTGCCCTTTCCGGTGCGTATCTTCGGCTTGGCTTCCACGCGGTACTTGATTTCCGTCAGTCGGCCGGCCCACAAGGCGCTGTACTCCGTGGTCCAGCGCTCATGGATCATCTGAATCGGCACGGTGTTCTGGTACAGGTGTCGCGTTCGGCCCGTCTTTTGCGAAACGATCAGGTTCGCCTGCTCCAGCACCCGCAGGTGCTTCATCACCGCGATGCGGCTGGTGTCGAAGTACCGGCAAACATCGTTGACGCTACAACCCGGGAGGCCTTTCAGGATGTCGAGAATGCGGCGGCGGCTCGCATTGCCCAGGGCCTGAAAAACCGCGTCCATCGAGTCGGTCGTCATATGTAACCTATAGGTTACATGATTTACACGGCGTGTCAAGGCGAATCTCGCGAAATCTCGCCGAGCCCCGATTTCGCCCGTCAGCAAACCGTTCCGCGTCCTGGCGAGCACCGGCCGTTGACGCCGCACGGAACGTGGGTTTCTAATGTTCGCGCCCCCGATCGGCGCCCGGGTGAAACGCATGTCGGCTTCTCGTTGACTTCGCGGCCCTGTGTTGTTGAGCGACGGAGCCCACGAAATGGCTTGTAGGATCCGATTGGCCCGGGCGAGCGACGCCGAGCCGATTCGCGTGATTTACGAAGCCGTCGTGACGGCGACGGCGATCACCTTCGAACTCGATCCGCCGACGACCGGCCAGATGGCTGGGCGGATCGCCGAGACGCTCGAACAGCGGCCGTGGCTCGTGTGTGAGGAAGCCGGCGCGCTGCTCGGCTACGCGCACGCCGGCCGGCATCGCGCGCGTGCGGCCTACCAATGGTCCGTCGAGCCGTCGGTCTATGTGAGCGAGGCGGCGCGGCGCAAAGGTGTCGGCCGCGCCCTTTACAAATCGCTGTTCGAGGTGCTGACGCTTCAGGGTTTTTGCAACGCTTACGCCGGCATCACGCTGCCCAATCCGGCCAGCGTCGCCTTGCATGAATCGTTCGGGTTTGAGCGGATTGGCGTTTACCGCGCCGTCGGCTTCAAGCTCGGCGCGTGGCACGACGTGGGCTGGTGGGCACTCGAGCTGCGGCAACGCCCCGCCGATCCCCCGCCGCCGATCCAACTGCGCGACCTCCCGCGTTCCGGGCAACTCCCGGAAGCGCTTGCCTCCGGCGAGTCGCATGTGCGCGTCTAGCGGAGTGCGCGATCAAGAGTGTTCGACCCGGGCACCGATTTGCGCGAAAACCCGTTCTCGTTGTCGAAATTGCCGAGGCGCGTGTGAGACGTGCTGGATCGCGAGAAGTCGGTGCCCAGCGGCGGTTAGACGGGCGCGCCGCCGCTCGGACGTGTTCGCCCGGCGTCGATTCGCAAATAGCCGTTGAGAGCAGCACCGCTTTCGACCTGCAGGCGCGGGGCCGTGATGTCGCCCTTGAGCGAGCCGTGCGGGCCGATCTTGACTCGTCCGCGGGCCGTCACGTCGCCGCGCACTCGGCCGTTGACCGTCACGTTGTCGGCGCGGATGGTCGCGACGACCTGCCCGCGCTTCTCGACGAATATATCGCCGCAGGTCGCGAACAGTCGGACGGCGTAGTGCGTTCGGATCCGAAAGCTCTCGAGCACGAGCCGCTTTTGGCAGTGCGGGCAGACGGTGGACAGAGCCCGCTCGGCGACCTCCAATTCGCCGGCACAGTGCGTACACGGGACCTTCTTCGTCACGGCACGAAACCAATCATCTCGAGACGTACACGACAGGCGCGTCGCCGCGCGACGAGCGGCGAGACTATTTCTTCGCCGCCTCGGCGGCCGCCGGCTGAGACTTCGGCTTCACGTGCTCGACCGCTGCGCTGGCCGTCTTGGTGACCGTCCCGGCGGCGCGGCCGTCACTCTTGGCTCCCACTATGCAGCGCCCGATCAGCACGGCGCCCTCGGCGACTTCGAGTTGCGCGGCTTCGATGTCGCCTTCGAGCCGCCCCGTGGCCGCGAGCTTGACCTTTGCGTCGGCCTTGAGGTTTCCGTGAACCTGTCCCTCGAGGCGAATGTCGCCGGCCCGGACCTCGCCGGTCAGTTTGGCCTTTTCGGCGATCAGGAAATGCCCTTTGGTGGTGACCTCCCCCTCGAACGTGCCCAGCAGGCGGGCGCCCTTCTCAAAACTGAGTTGGCCCTTGAAGCTTGCATCCGGTCCGAGTGTGGTGGGGAATTCGGCGTCCGAGTCGGCCATTGCGACCCTCCTTGCGCAGGTTGAATTAACGCTCAGCGAAGACAGCGTGCTATTGCGGGGAAAGAGGCTCCTCCGTTCGCCTGTCCCTGCCGAGCGGACTTTACCCGCGGGGATTGAACAGCATTTAGAGACGGGCGCCAAGTCCGCGCCGAGCCGGAACCGCGCTCGAACGCCGCGAAATCGCAGGGTTCTTGAAGAATGCCGCGATGGAACCGGTTTCGGTCCGCCCGAACGACCGCTCGGGCGGGCATTCGGTATGAATTACGAATTGCGAATTACGAAGAACGAATTGAAAAGAGAAAGATAGGGACGCACTGGAATTCGTTCTTCGTAATTCGTGATTCGCAATTCGCAATTCGCTCTTCCCCATCGGCTACCACCAGCGGG
>JACZRH010000113.1 GCA_022574815.1 Planctomycetota bacterium
CTAAGATTGAAGTGCCGGATCCGCTAGGCCCCCCCGAGAGGTTTCTTGAGACGATTGAGCGTGGTGGCAAGACATTCGAAACGAGGTTGCTTCGCCTAGCCAGCGATTGAAAGGTGGGAACTCATGATCAGAACGGCCAATTGTCCAGAACTGCCTGCCCTGGCCCTATTCCTGGCGGTAATCGTTGCGCTCCTGCCGATGCCGTGGTGGACGCCCCTGTGGTTCGCACATTTCCAGGTGCCTATGGTGGTTTTTCTCTTTGTCGCATACCTGGGCGTGCTGCTCTACGAGCTATTGACCGGCACGCCGCCGTTCGATCCAGAGCGACTTCGCTCGGCGACCTACGCGGAAATGCAGCGCATCATCCGGGAAGTCGATCCACCGAAGCCCAGTACGAAACTGAGTTCCCTTGGCGAGGCTTCGAGCACAATCGCGGCTCTTCGCCGTACCGACCCGACGACCCTGGCGAGACAGATTCGTGGCGATCTCGACTGGATCGTGATGAAGTGTCTGGACAAGGACCGCGCGCGGCGTTATCCGACGGCGGATGGCGTCGCTGCCGACATTCTGCGACACGTTTCTGATCAGCCGGTCGTCGCTGGCCCGCCGACGCTCCGGTATCGCCTAAGGAAGTTTGTCAAACGTCACCGCGCGGGCGTGGCGGCGGGTAGCGCGGTCGCGGCGGTGATGCTGATAGCAACTGTCGTATCGCTGGGGTCTTTCTTTAGGGAATCGCAGCAACGAAAAATCGCTGAGGCGCAGCGCATCCAAGCCGAACGTATCGCCGACTTTATGGTGGAGACCCTGAAGGGTGTTGGGCCGAGCGTGGCGATGGGACGCGACACCACCATGCTTCAAGAGTTGATGGACCGTGCGGCCGAGCGGATCAACAATAACGAGTTGAAGGATGCGCCCGAGGCCGAACTGCGCTTGCGGCTCGCCATCGGCGATACGTACCGTGAGATCGCCGACTACGATGCAGCCGAGGCTATGCTCGCTCCGGCCGTTGGATTAGCCAGGTCATTTGCCCCCGACGGAGCCGATTCGCTAGAACTCGCCGAAGTGCTCCGCAACCGGGCTCACCTGCTTCACGATATGGGCATGGGGACGAACGCCAAGCTGGCAGCTCAACAAGCTCTCGACATATGGGAGCGCGTCGACGAGGACGGGGATAACCCCGAACTGGCGACGTGTATCAACATGCTTGCCGGCATACATCATTCGCTCGGGGAACGAGAGGAAGCCGAATCGCTCTTCCGCCGGTCCCTTGAGATGCGCCAGCGCCTTTACCTTGGCGACCACGCGGCGGTGGCGGTGGCAATGACAAACCTCGCACAAATCCTGGTCGACGACGGTCGTTATGCGGAAGCGGAGGCGCTTCTGGAACCGGCATTGGAGATGCGCCAGCGTCTCTTCAGGGGTGATCATCCAGACGTGGCGGCTGGCTTGAACGCCCTCGGATTCGTGCGTGAGGCCCTCGGCCGGGTCGCGGAGGCCGAGCCGATATACCAGCAAGCACTTGAGATGCGCAAGCGAATTCACATGGGCGATCATCCGGATGTGGCAAACAGCCTCACTAACCTCGGACTCGCGCGCCTTGCCTTGGGACAGGCGGCGGCCGAAAGGCTGTTAGAGCAGACGCTCGCGATGCGCCAACGCCTGCACAAGGGTGATCACCCGTTTGTGGCGTTGGGGCTGAGCAATCTCGCAAGCGCGCGAAACGCGCTCGGCCGGTCGGCCGAGGCCGAGACGCTATTGGAACAGGCATTGCCGATGTGGCGACGCCTGTACGAGGGCGATCACTCGGATGTCGCGCTAGCGCTGAGCACTCTCGCGTGGACGCGTCTGAATCTCGGCCGCCCGCGCGAAGCGCTGCCAGATTATGAAGCGGCACTGGATATGTATCATCGGGTTCTGCCGCCCGATCATCCGGGTACGCTGTATGCGCAGATCGGATTGGCGGAGACTCTCATGGCGCTCCGGCGCTACGCGAAAGCCGAGCCTCTGCTGAGCGACGCGGCCGAACAGTGCGAGCGCTCATCGGCCAGCCAACGGCTGCACTGGCGCAACGTGACTAAGCAGTCGGTAGTGCTCTACGAAGCCTGGCACGCCGCCGAGCCGGGCAAGGGCTACGACGCCAACGCCGCCGAGTGGCGGGCCAAGCTGCCGCCGACCGGCCGGGCCGCTTCGCTAATCAAGTTGGGCAAGCGACTCCTCGAAGACGGCCGGCACGCCGAGGCCGAGGCTGCGCTGGGCGAGTGTCTCGAGATTCGGCAAGAGGCCTTGCCGGCGGGACACTGGCTGATCTTCAACACCATGAGCGTCCTGGGCGAAAGCATTGCAGGTGCAGGTGCCACTGCTTCAAGCAGTGAGACACCGGCGGACGACTCGCTCGCGCTCGCGGCTCGGATTGAAAAACTCCGCGAGGCCGAGCCGCTGCTGCTGGAGGGGTACGAAGGGATGAAGGACCACCCCGAGGCCCCCGACGAGCGCAAGCGCCAAGCCCTGGAGCGCATCGTCAAGCTCTACGAAGCCTGGCACGCCGCCGAGCCGGATGATGAAGGCGATCACGGGCGAGACGCCCGCGCCACAAAAGCGGCCCATGCCACAAAGGCCGCCGAGTGGCGGGCCAAGCTGGAAGAAGAAGGCACCAAGGCAGCGAGGCACGAAGGCACGAAGGGGAAGGAACCGGCGTCGCAGCCGGCGGCAGAGCAAGCAGAGTCACGTGGCAACGACCCCAAATGATCGGCGGTGGAGATGGCCGCTCGGCGAGAGCGAGTGTAGACTATCCCTTGATGCCCAACACCTACAAAGCGACATTTCTGAAGCGCAAGAACTGGTGGGTGGCTTGGTCCGAAGACGTTCCCGGGGCCTTGACGCAGGGAAAGACCCTGGCGGAGGCGAAGGCGAATCTTCGTGACGCCATCCGCCTGATGCTGGCCCCGGTCGAGCTGGATCAACTGCCCAAGGCCCGAATCGTACACTGCCGTGTCCGCGTATGAAGCGTCGCACGCTGATCCGTCATTTGCAGCCCATGCCTGTCATTTGCTCAAAGAAGGGGGCAAGCATTCGCGCTTCGTGAACCTTGGGGACCGGTCGCGGCAGGCTACAGTGCCCCGACATCGTGAGATCGATGATTACCTGGTCCGGGCAATCTGCCGGCAGCTCGGTATCCCACCGCCGCCGTAATGGCCGTGTTGTGGTGCAGGTATCCTGCCCGGCGGTATGCTCATTCCTACAGCGAGCGCGCTGGAGGACGGTGCTAGGCGCGCAGGGTACGCCGGCAGGCGCCGGGCGAGTTTATCGAGATTCGGCAAGAGGCCTTGGCGGAGGGACACTGGCTGATCTTCAACACCATGAGTGTCCTGGGTGAAAGTATTGCAAGTGCAGGTGTCACTGCTTCAAGCAGTGAGACACCGGCGGACGCCTCGCTGGCGCTCGCGGATCGCATTGAAAGACTCCGCGCGGCCGAGCCGCTGCTGCTCGATGCGTACGAAGGGATGAAGGGCCATCCCGAGGCCCCCGACGAGCGCAAACGCGAAGCCCTGGCGCGCATCGTCAAGCTCTACGAAGTCTGGCACGCCGCCGAGCCGGATGATGAGGGCGATCACGGCGAGACGCCCATGCCACAACGGACGCCTATGCCACTAAGGCCGCCGAGTGGCAGGCCAAGCTGGCCGAATGGCAGGCCTCCACGCAGCCGGCCACCCAACCCTTCTCACAACCGGACGAGTCCTGAACGCTGTCGCTGCCCCTCACTTGCGTGAGGGGTTCGGCTTTGTTCCTTATCCTCTGCGATCTCCGTGGTTGATTGAATGAGTCGTGCTACGGCAGCGGCGGGCCGTCGGCGCTCCAGGCGGGGTCGCTCGCTTCTTCCGCGGTGCTGCTGCCGAGGGAGCCGGAGTTGATGATCGACGCTTTGTTGCCGAGCACTTGTCCGCCGCCTTCGGCCAGCATCCAGTTGCCGAGCAGGCCTTCCTCCGAGCCGGTCAGGCGCGAGCGGTAACTCGCCGAGATGTCCGCCGCTCCGCGTGCGATGGACCAGACGCGGACCTCGGCGGCCTTGCCCGTGTAGCTCGGACCGATCCACACGCCGCTTAGCGCGAGTTCTCCGTTGCCGTCACCACCGGCGATCTCCGTTCCGTCCAGATAGACCGCGATTCCGACGGCCGCGTCATAGCTGACCGCGAGGTGATGCCAGATGCCGGCGAGCTCGGCGGCGGGGGTATCGATCGTCTGTTGGCCCGTCGTGACGCGAATCCGGTTTTCCGCCGGGTCGATGTCGATGGTCATCGCGTCGCCGCCGATGCGTGCCAGCATCCCGCCGACCGCGTCGGCTTTGAACCACGATTCGAACGTACACGCGGGATAGCTCTCCTCACCGGTGATCGGCAGCGTCGCAAGCTGGCTGCCGGCGAATTGGAGTGACGCGCGGTCCGAGCCGACTTCGATGGTGGTCTGGGTGCTCGCCTCGACCCCGCCGCCGGACACGACCCGCAAACGCACGACGAATTCGCCGCTGAACTCAAAGACGTGTAGGGGCGCCGGAAGGCGCGAGGTTCCGCCGTCGCCGAAGTCCCAGAAGTAGTCGAGGATTTCGTCGCCGGCGGCGGTGCTGGCCGACCCATCGAAGCGGACCAGAAGCGGCGCGGGGCCGCTATCGACATCGGTCTGAATCAGGGCGAGCGCCGTTCCCCCGGCGGCGCGCACATCAACGGTCGAGACGCCTTCGTTCCCGGCCGAGTCGCGCACGCGCAGCGTGATGGTGTGCCGGCCGGCCTCGGCAAAGGTGTGAACGGCCGTGACCTCGTCGCTGGTGCTCTGGCCGGCGAAGTCCCACGCGTAAGTGACGATGTCTCCGAAGCGCGACGATGAATCGACGGCCGTGACGTTGACGGTCAGCGGGGCCGGGCCGCGCGTCGCCGATATGCCGATGCGCGCATCGACGCCATTGTCGGTCGGCGTGACCGTCGTTTGCGGGCAACCGCCTGCGAGCGCGACCATCGCCAGGCAGGATCCAACCGTTGCGATTCGACTGACCATCCGTTCCGTTCTCCGTATTCACACCTGTAAGCCCCCGACAGGCTGATTATAGGCGCAAACAGCGTTATTCACCAAGCGGCCCGAGAGAGGGACGATATGTCCCCGACACCTCTCGGGGCCGTTTCTACGATACGAAGCGTGAACGTGATCAGGCTCCGCGACAAGGCCCGCCTCGAGCGCTTTCTCCGCAAGCAGGTCGATCTCCAGCTCTATGCGCTGGGAGACTTCGTACGGCGAGCTGCCCGACCGATTCTACGCGCACCTCAGCCGTACGGCGAGAATTCGGCCAGGCTCGCTGAAGGTCAGCCACAGAGATCACAGAGGGCACAGAGATAAGAAAGAAAAAAAGGTGTCAGGAAGAAATTCTCCGGACCGCAAAAATAATCCTGAAACCTTTTTCTCCTTATTCTCTCCAGCAAGATTCCTCGCTGCGCCGGAAATGACGGTGTCCGACGGAATGACGTTGCCGGAAATTCCTCGCTCGCGGTAGTAATTCTCGGTGTCCTCCGTGCCCTCTGTGGCTTGACTCAATCCGGCCCGGCCGGCCTCGCAGAGTTGGCGTGCGAATCACTCCTTGAACGTCAAGCTCCGCCCGGTCAACATGCGGTACGCCTCAAGATAGCGCTCGCGCGTTTGCGAGAGAATATTCTGCGGAATCGTCGGCGGCGGGGGCTTCTTGTTCCACTCCAGCGACGCCAAGTAGTCCCGCAGGAACTGCTTGTCGAACGACGGCGGGTTCGTGCCGGCGGCCCATTCGTCCGCGCGCCAGAAGCGCGACGAGTCCGGCGTGAGCACTTCATCGATCAACAGCAGCTTCCCGTCGCGGATGCCGAACTCGAACTTCGTGTCCGCAAGCAAGACGCCGCGGCTCTCGGCGTAGGCCGAAGCCTCGCGGTAGATCGCGAGCGAGCGGTCACGGGCCTCGGTCATCCACTCGCGGCCCGCCAGCTCGCACGCTTGCTCGAACGAGATCGGCTCGTCGTGCCCCGCGTCGGCCTTGGTGCTGGGCGTGAAAAGCGGCTCGGGGAACTTTTGGGCGTGTCGCAGACCGGGGTCGAGCTTGATCCCGCTCACCCTTCCGGATTCCTGATACTCTCGCCAGCCGCCGCCGACGATGTAGCCACGGACGATGCACTCGACCGGCAGAACCTCGGCCTTGGCACACACCATCGTGCGGCCGCGGAGCTGTGCGGCGTGCGGTTCGTAGCCGGCGGGGACGCGCTCGTCGGACACGACGTACTCGAGATGGTGTGGCTCGCACGCGGCCAGCGTCTCCAGCCAGAAGCGCGACATCTCGGTCAGGATGATGCCCTTGCCGGGTACCGGCTGGTCCATCACCACGTCGTAGGCCGAAATGCGATCGCTGGCGACGATCATCAAACGATCGCCGAGATCGTACATGTCGCGGACTTTTCCGCGATGCGACAGCCCGGCCAGGTCGGTCGTGTACACGGCGGAATCCTGCGTCACGGTGCTCCTTTCTTCCGTTTTCTGGGGCCGCTGCGTGAATCTGCCGGTGCCTTCTGATTCGGACCCGAGGCGGGGCGCGTCGTTGGACCGGCCGACGGCGGACGTTTTCGCAATTCCCGCCGTCGCCGGACTTCGGCCGCGGCCGGGTCGCTCGGATCGTCCTCCGCATTCAGGAGCGGCGCGGTGAATCCGCGCATCGCCGCGACGCGCGCCGCGAAGCGTGCCAGGTCGGCTTTTTGTCGAATCAGGCGCAGCCGCTCCTTGCGCGCCTTCTTGAGCCGTGGATCGTGTTTCAGACGGGCGCCGCTGAGTGCGGCGGCGAGCCGCGCATCTGCAACCATGCGGCGCGCGTCTGGCTGAAGGGTCGTGTACGCCTCGCGCTCGTCGGCCCATTCGAACACGGTCCGCCCGTGATAGCGGCGGCGGCTCAGGTTTTCGAGGCGGCGCTCGGCCGCGCGGCCCATCGCTTCGGCCTCATAGCGAGTCACGACGCGCAGGTGCAAACGGCCCCGCTCGCCAGTCGATATCGCATGGCGCAATCGTGTGTCGGCGAGCAGCTCCGCCAGACTGACGCCGCGATCGGTGCGGACCCGCGCGCTCAATTCGGCCAGTGTGCGCGGCGGTGCCCGCTTGACGAGGTATTGCAGCGCCCGCACGGCCGCGCCCGGGTCCTCGTCGTCGATTAGCTCGTAGGCCTCGCGCAGCATCTGATCGAAATCAGCCGGCGGCGCCGCAGCTTCCTGGGTCGCTGGCTGGCCAGACCCGCCGGATGGGTAGACAATGTCCGCTCGGTCTGCCGCCCATGGACACACGGCGAGCAAAGCGAATAGGGGCCGCATGGAATCTCCGGGAACGCGAGGAGCACCGCCGTCGCCCGCGATTATACGAGCATGAGCCGAGCGAACAACGAACCGCCCGAGACGATTCGGATCGGGCTGATCGCCGAGGGTGTCGAGGCCGAACGCTACGCCGCGGCGCTGCGCGGCTGCCCGGCCTTCGATTGGTGCGCCCAGGCGGGTATGCGGCAGTCGGACGCCTTAGACGGTGCGGCGTGGTACGACGACACGCGCGTTTTTTTTGAACAATCGGGTGTCGAGGCGGTGGTGTTGGCGCTCTCGACCCGCGCGGGAGTCGAGCTAGCGGCCGATGCGGCCCGGGGCGGGTTGCACGTGTGGCGACCGCCGCCGCTCGGGCGCGATTTCGCCGAAGCCGTTCAAGTCGCCGATTTCGCGCGAGAAGGGGCTGTTTGCTATCGTGTAGGATCATGGTGGAGCCACGTCGCCGATTCAATTCGCGCTGCGCTGCCGGATGGCGCCGCCGCCGCGCCGTACCTCTCCGAGCTCGCAGTCAGCACCGGCGGGCCGACCCGGGCTTCCTGGCGCGGGGACCGGGCGCAAGCGGGCGGAGGCGTGCTCGCCACGGACGGATACGCCATGCTCGAAGCGCTCGTGGCGATGCGCGGCCTGCCGGAGAGCGTGATCGCCTCCGTCACGCAGGGTCGACGCCGCTCGGCCGAGCCGCCCCGCGACACCGAGGACATCGCGGCGGCCATCCTGCGCTATGAAGCCGGCGGATTGGCTACGGTGCGAGCGTGCTGGGACCTTCCGCCATACGAACAGGCGACGCGGCACCATCACGACGAGACCACGGTCGAGCTGACTCGCGGCTCGATTCGGGTTTGGGCCGCGGACGGTGCGCCGCGCAACGAGCGATCGCTTCCGGAGGTGTCTCTCGCGGTCGAGCTGGCGCGCTTCGCCGACACGATCCGCGCCCCTGCGGAGGCGGAATCGATGGCTCGCGACTTCGGGCGACACGTGGCCGTCGCGGCGCTCTTGGAGGCGATCTACCTGTCTGCTCGCACGGGTCAGCCGGAAGTCCCGCGGAAGTTCTACCAGCTTCATGGCCGGCCGGAGCCGACCCGATGAACGCGCCGTTGGGCCGACGAACGAGCCTGCTCGCGCGGAGCGCCGCGTGCGTCGCACCGCTTTTCTTGTTGTTGACGGCTTGCCGGGCGCCGCAGGCCGCGCCGCCGACCGTCTGGGTGGTCGACGGGGCCCGCGAGATCCTGGCCGACAGCGGCCCGTCGTTCGAGAACGAGGTGTACTCGGCCTCGCGCGGCGTGGTCACTTTGACAGCGGCGATCAACGAAACGGTGGCGCTGCAAATCGCGCTGCGCAGTGATACGCCGCCGGCCGGGCCGTTCAACATTCACATCACGGACCTGACCGGCTCGGCCGGAACGCTCGATGCCCGCTCCACGGTTACGATTTATCGCGCGCACTATGTTCCCGTCGAGCGCTTTCGGAGCTGGTATCCGGACCACACCGGCCGACCCGCGCTTCCGACCGCGTTCCCCGACATTCTCGTGCCCTGGGAAGCGCCGCGCGGCGGGGGGCCGCTGCGGCTCGACAGCTCGCGCAACGAGATCATTTGGATCGACCTGCACGTCCCGCCCACAACCGACCCTGGTGAGTACACCGGCCGCATCGAGCTGCGCGGCATCGAAGCGCAACCCCTCGCGGAAGCGGAAACGGTGTTCGCGTGCGAGCTGCGTTTGCGCGTGCTGCCGGTGGCGATCCCCGGCGCGCGGGGACTGCCGGTCATCTGCCGCGTCGAGCCGACCGACCTGCTCTCCGAGCACATGCGCTGGCCGCGGGCGCAGGCCCGGACGGTTCGGCTGCTGCCCGGCACGCCGCGGCATCGGGCCCCGATCGATCTGGTCAACGCCGCCATGGCGCTGTTCCACGAGCATCGCGCCACGCCCGTGCTGTGGGGCTCGTTTCCCAAGTTCCGCCTGACCGGCGATCGCTCGGTCGAGGTAGACTGGGAGCACTACGACCGCTTGGTCGCGCCGTGGATCGACGGCACCGGGTTCTCCGATCGGGTCAACCTGTCTCGCTGGCCGATCCCCGTTTCGCTGGAACACCCGGCCGCAGACATCAACGGCGGTTACGATTCGCCGGGCTACGCCCGTCTGCTCGCGACCTATCTGGCCGAGTGCCGGCGGCACTTCGAGCAGCGCGGCTGGCTGGAGCGCTCGTTCGTGCGGCTGAATCCGCCGGCGGACCTGACGCAAGACGCGCTCGACCGCGTCAGCCGGGCGGGCCGGATCATTCGCCAAAGCGAAGCCGCATTGCCGCTCGTCGCGCATCTTCCTACCCAATCGCTGCGCGGCCTCGGTTGGCACAACGCCCCGGCCCTCAGCGATCCGAACATCGACATCTGGGCGCCGCCGGCGATGTGGTTCGAGCCCGGCGCGATGAGGCGACGGCGCGACCTCGGCGAGCAGACGTGGTTCATGCCGGACCAGCCGCCGTACAGCGCTTCGTTGGCGGTGGAGGCCCCGGCGGTGGATCCGCGCGCGCTGGCGTGGCAGGCGTATCGGTATGAGGTCGACGCGATCTGGATCGAGCACGCCGCCGAGTTCGGCGCGACGTCCGCGGACGGGCAGCGGCCGCGCGACGCGCTGATCTACTCCGGTGTGCCGTACGGCCTGATGACGACGCCGGTACCGTCCGCGCGGCTCAAGCGTTTGCGGCGCGGGTTGCAGGATTACGAGTTGCTGCGGCTGCTGGAGACGAGCGGCAAGCGGCTGTTCGCGCGTTCGATCGCGAATCAGATTGTGCGTTGGGCCCACACTGATGCCTGCCTCGACCACTTGCTGAGCTGCAAGGAGGCCGGCTGGTCGACCGATCCATCCCTGTTTCAGCTCGCGCGAAAGATCCTGCTCCAGGAGCTGGTCAACACCTTCGAGCCCGACGCTGCGGGACAATCACGGCAATCGGCGCACCTCGCCCGGTTGGCACGCATCATGAACCAAGCTTCGCGCGTGCGGGCCGCCGCCCGCGGCGTGCGGCTCGACCTCACGGATAAGGGCTTCCGCTTGCGCGTGCTGGCCGACCTGGCCAACGACACCAGCCGCACCATCCGCGGGTCGTGGAAACTCGAATCCATGCCGCTCGGCTGGCGACAAACGCGTGACGTGCCGGTGACCATCCCGCCGGGCGAGCGGCTCTCCAGCACCATCGAATGCGCGCTGTCCGGCCTGGGCTACAACATCGACGGCGCGTTTCCGTTCGTGCTCAACTTCGACACCGAGAACTTCGGAGCCTTCGCCGCTACGGCGCGGCTCGCTGTCGCGGCCTGCCCGTTGACCGACCGGCCGCCGACGGTGGACGGCGACTTGTCCGACTGGATGCTTGCGACGAACAACGCCGCCGGTGATTTTCGCCTCTGCCGCGGGCGCCGCCGCACGCAGCTCGATCAGCGGGCCGGCGTTCCGACGCTGCCCACGCAGGCCTACGTGTGCATGGACCGCGAGCGCTTGTACATCGGCATTCGCTGCGGCTTGCGCGGCGGCCGCCGGTCGCCGGAGAAGCCGCTGTGGAAGGCCGACAACACGGTCCCGATCGACGGGATCATCCCCTGGGGTCAGGACGTGGTGGAGATTCTGATCGACCCGCGCAATTCGCTGGACGGGGGCACCAGCGACCTGTTCATCCTGCAAATCAAGCCGAACGGCCTGCTCATCGCCCGCAAGGGCGCCCGCACCGACCCGCCGGTCGGCCGCTCGACCGAATGGGACGCCGGCGCGGTGACGGCGATCCGGACCGAGCGCGAGGCGTGGACGGTGGAGGTCTCACTTCCGCTCGCGGCGCTGCCGCCGGCGGCGCGGCAGAACCGCATCTGGGGATTCAACATCACGCGCCTGGACGCGCGGCGCGGCGAGTATTCCTCGTGGTCGGGGGCGCGGGGGCATTGTTATTCGTCGCGTTCGCTTGGGAATCTGGTCTTGCAGTGGCCGTGAATCGGAGAGTTTTGTCGTTCTCTGTTTGCCCGCCGAGCGATGGCTTCAGCCTGCGCTGCTCGGTGTCGTCGCCCGCCAGCCCGATCAGCTCGGTCATCCACAGCCAGCCGGCCCAGACGAAACTGCCGTGCCTCGTCACGGTCCAGCCGCTGTCCGTACGGGCTTTCGAATGCTCAGGCATCACTTCGGCGTTATGCCGGCGTACAAAATGTGACCGTCGCCCATGTCAACGCGTATGACGATGTTACCTGCTTTCATTTGCGAACTTACTAAAATGGTATACACTCGAAGTCCTTCCTGTATTACTACAGAATCTCTCCACGGCCAGTTCCTTTCGGCGCAACATTCCTTGGATATCTCCAGAGCTTGCGCGCGCGAAATCCTCGGTTGCGGAAGGCGCAGAATGGCGCGGACTAGTCTTCGGAGGATTCGCATGGCGCGTTCAGTAGTCCGAGGGTGACACGCTCCAGGGAACTTCGACCGGTATAAGTTCCATTGAATGAATCTCCGATGAGTGGCCTCACGGGACGTAGATCACCGTGAGGATTTCATGGGCCCACACGTTCCGCTCGACGCGTCTGCGCCCGCAATCGTACGCGAAGGTCAGCTTCGTGTCGCGGTCCAGCGGGTCGGCCGACGGCCGGATTGCAAAGAGCGGCACTGACTCGCCGCCTGATCGATTCCCTCCGCAACTCCTTGTTCGCGGTTGAGCGGTCGCGAAAAGTCGATACGCTGTGGGATCGCTTGGCCTATGCGGGTCGGGCTCAGGCTCGAGGCTCGCACGCAGCGCGTAGTGAATCCGTTTTCCGAGGTAGCCGTAAATGCGAGCAAGACGATTACGCCTTGGGACTGCGGCGGTGCTCGGCGTGCTGCTCGGCTGCGCGGGTGAGGAGCCGGGACTGCTGTTGCCGGGGCGCGAGTCGGATACGGAGCTGCCGCCGGGTCTGACGCTGGTGGCACGGATCGCGCACATTTCCGACACGCAGATCGTCGATGAGGAATCGCCGGCCCGGTTTGCCGGGGCGCAGGTGATCACGCGCAGCGCGTGGCGGCCGTACGAAAGCTATTCGACGCAGCTCTTCGACGGGGTGCTGCGGTCGGTGAATCGTGTGCATGCCGCCGGCCGGCCGATCGATTTCCTGGTGTTCACCGGAGACGCCTGCGACAACGCGCAGTCGAACGAGCTGGACTGGGTGCTGCGCGTGCTGGACGGGGACTTCGTCGATCCGCTCACCGGGCCGGACGACCGCGACCCCGCGGGGCGCCCGGACCCGCTGCGCGACCCGCACGCGGGCTTCCTGCCGCAGGGGCTTTACCGCGGGGGCGTTCATGGCGAACTCGCGTCCATTCCCTGGTACATCGTGTACGGCAATCACGACGTCTACTCGATCGGCGTGTTTCCCATTCTGCGATTCCCGGACGGGCGCGAGCTGGCCCCGCTGCCGCTGGAATTCCGGCCGGGGTTCGTGCTGCCGGTGCGGCTCGATCCGCTGGCGTCGTTCACGCACGGGCGCGTGACGCCCGGCGACCCGGGTCCGCCGGAATTTCTGGAGGTCGCGCTGCCGGTGGTCCCCAACGCCGAGCGGGCGTTTTTCGACCGGCGCGAATTCGTGCGGGCCTTGTTCGACACCACCAGCGGGCCGCCGGGGCACGGTTTCGCCGATCCGGAAACCGAATCGAGCTGGTACAGCGTCCGCCCGGTGGAGGGCCTGCGGCTGATCGGCCTGGATTCGACGGACCGCACGGTCGAGTTTCCGGGGTTGTTTTATTCCGAGGGAGCGGTATCGCGGAGGCAACTCGCGTACTTGCGCGACGAGCTCGAAGCCGCACTCGCACTCGGCGAGATCGTCATTGTACTGTCGCACCATCCGACCACGTCGCTGGACCGCGACGGCGGCGGCGAGGTGGACGGCGCGGAGCTGCGGGCCGTGCTCAACGAGTTTCCCAACGTCGCGGCGCACCTCGCCGGCCACACGCATCGCAACCGCGTCACCGACCGCGGCGGCTACCTGGAAATCGAGACGGCATCGACGCTCGACCTGCCGCAGGAGTGGCGGCTGCTCGAAATCTGGCGGGACGCGGACGGCGGCGTCGTGATCGCGTACGAAGTGTTCTCGCACCTGGATGAGACGCTACCTCCGCTCGGCGACGATCCGCTGCGCGATCTGCGGGCCGACGCGCGCGACCTCGCCGCCGGCGACAAGACCGACGCCACCCGCCGCAAACGCTTCGATCCCAGCGGCGCCGACCCGTACGGCCGCCCGGCGGACCGGCGCGACGTCCGATTCCTGCCGCGCTAGAGTATTAAGAATCAAGACGGCTGCTTGGCACCTGGGAGCACGAAATGCTGAACGTCGTGCTGAGCGAAGC
>JACZRH010000114.1 GCA_022574815.1 Planctomycetota bacterium
GACACCGGCATTCAGGCCGACCATCCGGACCTCGCCGGGAAGGTGATCTCGGGCTGGAACACGTACGACAACAATTCCGACACGTCGGACCCGCACGGCCACGGTACGCACACGGCCGGGACCGCGGCCGCCATCGGCAACAACGGCGTCGGGGTCGCAGGCGTCAATTGGGAGGCCACCCTGCTGGCGATGACCGTGGTCAACGACTTTGGCAGCGGTTTCGAGAGCCACGTCGCCGCCGGTATCTGTTGGGCTACGAATTACGGCGTCGACGTCATCTCGATGAGCCTGCAATACTACATGGGCACGAAGACGCTACGTATTGCCGTGGCTGAGGCGCACAATGCGGGCATCCTGCTCGTCGCCGCCAATGGCAATGGCCGCGGCAACGTGGTCGCCTATCCGGCCCGCTTCCCGCTGTGCATGGCGGTCGGGGGGACCACACGCGATGATCTGTGGTACACCGGCGCCAATTTCGGGCCCGAGACCGACGTTTCCGGACCCGCCAAGGACGTCCTTTCGACCTGGAGACTGAGCGGCTACCAGTTGAATTCCGGCACGTCCATGGCCACGCCGCACGTCAGCGGGCTGGCGTCGCTGGTTCTTTCCTACAACAACGCGCTATCCAACGTGCAGATCGAGAGCATTCTCGTGGCGAGTGTCGACGATCTCGGCCCCGCGGGATTTGACGAGAAGTTCGGTTGGGGACGCATCAACGCGCATGCGGCGCTGCTCGCAGCCGACCCGCGCGGCGATCTCAACTGCGATGGCAGCTTCAACGGGGCGGACATCGACCCGTTCTTTCTGGCGCTCGGAGATCCCGCAACCTACGCGATCCTGTTCGAAGGCTGCGACCCGCTGCTGCGCGGCGACATGAACGACGACGGCCTCTTCAACGGCGGCGACATCGATCCCTTTTTCCTGGCCCTCGGCGGCGGCTGATCGACCTGCCCCACCGGCGTCCCACCCCCCTCAGGCAGGGCTCGCAGCGGCCTTCAGAATCGCGCGCCAATCCGCCGCCACGCATTGACACCGCTGCGGCGATGGGCGATACTTCGGTTTATAGCGTCGACGGGATCGGATTCCGCTATTTGATTCACGACGAAACAGCGTATGTTTCAGCGGAATCCGTTCGCGGCGTGGTAAGGTTTATGTCTCATGGCTACTGGTACAGTAAAGTGGTTCAACGACACAAAAGGGTTTGGATTCATCCAAGCGGATGACGGGCAGGACGTTTTCGTCCATCAGACGGCCATTATCGCGGAAGGACATCGCACCTTGGCCGAGGGGCAACGCGTCGAGTTCGACGTGATTCGCGGCGATAAGGGGCCTAAGGCGGAGAACGTCAAGCCGGCCGAAGGCTAAGGGTCGGGTCCCTACGATCAGAGAGCAGGACTTGAGGCACCGTCGCCCGGCGACGGTGCCTCATGGTTTTAGACGGCGTCGGCACGTTGGTCGGGGGGATTCGGCAGGGCCGGGCCGGTTGCGGGAGCGATCCCGGCGCCGATTGCGTGAAACTCATGGCCGGAACGATTCAGGTCGGAACGTCGGGCTGGTCCTACGACGCGTGGGTCGGCCCGTTCTATCCGCAGCGCACGACGAAGTCCGACTATCTGGGATGCTACGCCGAGCGTTTCGAGATCGTCGAGGTCGACAGCACCTACTACCGCACGCCCAGCACGCGCATGACCCGGAGCTGGGCCGCTCGCACGCCGGATCGTTTTCGCTTCGCGCTCAAAGTCCCGCGGGAGATCACGCACGAGAAGGTGCTAAGCGACTGCGAACGCGAAATGGATGAATACCTTAGCGCGCTTGAACCGCTCGGGCCGAAGGTCAAGTGCGTGCTGCTGCAATTCGGCTACTTCAACCGCCGGGCCTTCTCGTCGGCCGGCCCGTTTTTGGAGCGACTCGACGGCTTTCTCGCTCGCTACGCGGGGCAAATCCCGATCGCCGCCGAGATTCGCAACGAGAACTGGCTGGGCGCTGCCTACTTCGACCTGCTGCGCTCGCACAACGTGGTGGCGACGCTGGTCGAACACGCCTGGCTGCCGCCGATCGATGCGCTCATCCAACGGCACGACGTCGTGACGGGGCCTTTTTCGTACCTTCGTCTGATCGGCGACCGGAAGCACATCGAAGAGATCACCACGACCTGGGAGAAGGTCGTCGTGGATCGAAGTTCCGACCTGCGGCGCGTCGCGGCCGCGATCCGGCGACTCGCCGAGACCACCGACGTCGTTACGTTCGTCAACAACCACTACGCGGGGCACGGACCGGCGACGGTCGCCGATCTCAACGCGGCCCTGGCGGTGTGACGGGCGGCTTCGATTACGGGCTACTGCGATTGTTCCTTCTTGCAGAAGAAGGGGCCGATGGCTAGGACGTCCATCTTGGTCCGTTGGAAGCATTCGATCGCCTCCGCGGGGCGGCAGACGATCGGTTCGTTCTCGTTGAAGCTGGTGTTCAGGACGACGGGCACACCGGTCCGGGCTTCGAACGCTTTGATCAAGTCGTAGTAGAGCGGGTTCTCCGCGCGCGTCACGCTTTGGAGCCGGCCAGTGTTGTCCACGTGGTTGACCGCGCAGAGACGCTCCTGCCACGCCGGCTTGATCTTGTAAACGTGCAGCATGAACGGCGACGGGTGGGTGTGCTCGAAGATGTCGCCCTGCCGCTCGGCGAGCAGCGACGGGGCGAAAGGGCGAAACGGCTCGCGACGTTTGATGCGCGCGTTGAGTATGTCCTTCATGTTCGGCAGCCCCGGGTGGACGACGATCGAGCGGTTGCCCAAGGCCCGTGGGCCCCATTCCATGCGGCCCTGGAACCAGCCGACGACGTTGCCTGTTTCGATCTCATCGACGGTGGCCTCGATGAGCGGGGCGCGATCGTGACGGACGTACTTGACGTCGTAGTGCTCGAGCTCCCCCTTGATCTCTGACTCGCTGAACTCCGGGCCGAGGAAGGCGTCCTTCATCATGTAGCTTGCGGGCTCCTTGAGGATCGCGCGGCTGACGTACAGGGCGGCGCCCAAGGCCAGCCCCTCGTCGCCGGCCGCCGGCTGGATGAACGTCTCGCGGAAGGGCGTGTGGTCGAAGATCTTTCCGTTGGCGCAACTGTTGAGGGCGCAGCCGCCGGCGATGGCGACGCGCTCGGACGGCGCCAAGCGATGCGCGATGTTCAGCAGATGGACGTAGACTTCCTCGAACTTGTGCTGGAGGCCGTAGGCAAGGTCCTCCTCGCGCTTGGTGATCTCGGCGTCAGGGTCGCGCGGCTCGCCAAACAACTGGACCATGTCGTCGGAATAGGGGCGCCCGATGACCATCTGACCTTTCTCATTCAGTGTGACGCCCTGGTTGGCCCCGAAGGGCAGGAAATACTTGAGGTTGAGGCTCATTTGGGAATCGGACAGCCGCACCATATCGTCAAACGTCTCGCAATAGGCGTCGCTGCCGTAGGGGGCCAGCCCCATGATCTTGCCTTCGTCCCCGTACTTCCGGTAGCCGATGAACTCACAGATCATCGTGTACATCGAGCCGAGCGAGTGGGGGACGTAGATCCTGTTCTTGACGCGGATTTCGTGGCCTTCACACTCGGCCATCATGGCGGTGACGAAGTCGCCCGAGCCGTCGATCGACAAGCCGGCCGCCTTGTCCCAGCCCGAGACGTAAAACGCGCTGGCGATGTGCGCCAGGTGATGCTCGATGTGGTACTGCGCGAACCGCAACTCGGCTGGGTCAAACTCGCACTGGCTGGCGATCAGCGTCTTGAGATCCTCGACCCGACGCCGCGACGCCTTTATCTTCAGCAGATTAAGCAGCTTCGTCGGGTTCTTGAGCGCATACCCGATCTTCTTGGCGCGGTTGGCGGCCGAATCCCGACCCAGAGCCACCGCGTCAACGTCGCCGATCTTCAGACCGGCCATCTCCAGACACTTGCGAACCGCCAAAACAGGGAAGTTCGCATAGTACTTGATACGATTTAGCCGCTCTTCGGCGACGGCCGCCACCGGGTTCCCGTCGATCAGGATCGCCGCCGACGAGCCGGCATGAAACGTATTGATTCCCAGGATAACGCTCATAAAGCCTGTGCCACTCCAGTGTTAGAGGGCAAAGGGGACGGAAACAGTATGTGCTAGGGGAACGCTTCCGGCATTGCAACGCCTCCCAAGTGGGGTCTACCGCTCGATCCTGGCGGTCAGGCGGCGTCGGCTTGCCAGAGAAGGCCTCCCACTCGTCGCTGTAGAGCAGGCCGTACAAGGCCGCCACGTTTTCGACACGCGGCACGTGCCAGCGGGCGCCGCCGTGCCCGAGGCATTTGCTCACCACCGTCTTGCAGGCCCCCTCGATCAGGCCGCTGCCGATCGGCGGGCGGGACGCCCGCGCTGCCCATGTGGGATCGAGCGCGCGCGGCTACGCGGTCCCGGCCCCTGTGAAACCCCGCCGGCACCACGCGCTGAAGGCGCCGGCAAGCTCTATAATCCGCTCGACGAGCCAAATGGGAGCCGGCAGCGATGCACAATGACGGTGCAACTTGAGTGCGGCCAAAGCGCGCCGCGGGGCGTCGAAGACGGATCCGCCGTTTACGCGGACCGAACGCATTTTGACGCTGTTGATCCCCGGCTTCGGTTTTGCGGTGCGCGGCCACCATTGGCCGGCGGCGATCGGCGTGGGGCTGAACGCGACGGCCTACCTGGCGGCACTTGTGTTTGTGCTCTCGTTTCGGCCGGGGGCCGCTTGGCTTTGTCTCTATGCATCAATGGGTCTGCTGCTGTTCGCGCTGGTGGAATCGATCGTTTCGCGGCGGCTTGGCCGGCGGCCGGCCCGCGGCGCGGTCGCGATCTACGGATCTATCGCGCTGGCCGATTACGGGCTGCTCGCGGTCGCGGCGGTGCTGTTCGTGCAGAACATCGGCGTGATCGGCGTGGACGGTGACGTCATGAGCCCGGCGATGGAGTCCGGCGACGCGTACCTCTTCTTTCGCCCCCACGACGCGGATGATCTTCAGCGCGACCGCGTAATCATCTTCGAGCTCGATTCGGACTGCACGGTGGGCGAGCCCGGTCAGATGATCGTAGCGCGGATCCTGGCCGTACCGGGTGACGAGCTCGCGATCCGGCGCGGGCGATTCCGCGTGGGAGAAGAAGACGGCGGCCTCGCCAGCGACTTCGGCTCTCACGGCACGGCCGTAGATATTTCGACGAAACGCCGGACCCTGACCGTGCCCGCGGAGTGTTATTTCGTCGTGCAGGACGATCGACGGAACGGATTGGACAGTCGAGTGCTATCGTGGGCCCGCGCGGAGAACGTGGTCTCCGCAAAATTGCTGTCCGCGACGCGCCGCTCGCCTCTGAGGGAGGTCCGTTAGCAGCCACGCCACGGGTGGTCGCAGAACGCAGGCCGGACTACACTTGGGCCGGCTGCCGACAAGGAGCACAAAATGGCCAAGCTCGTCAAGTTCGTCATCACGGTCGGCCTCCTGGCCGGAATCGGCTACGCCGTGTATCTGATGGTTGGAAACGCCGGCAGTTATGAAACCGCCGACACCGCCGACACCGTCAAGGACGGTAAGGCCGATCCGCCCCCGCGGCTCGAGGAGCGGCTCGGTTTCACGACCGAAACGGGCGGCGGATAGAAGCGGCTAATCGGAAAGAGTTTTGCTCGTATAGCGGAACCTTGCTCGACGATCGCGTCGTTCGGTCGTCCTGCGTCAGTTCAGCGGTCTGCGGTCGTTCGTAATCAAACGGCCGCCGGCACGATATGCCGCCTCGGTTGGGGGCCTTTGCGGCCAGATAGGGGATCGAGATGGGTCGAGTAGTCTTGGCGGGCGGGAGCGGGTTTCTCGGTACAGCGTTGTCGCGTGAGCTCCTGCGGGATTCGTGGGAAGTCGTGAATCTCACACGTAGCCCGCGCGAAGATGCCGACGGCGTGCGTGATGAGAGGTGGGACGGTCGAACGGTAGGTGATTGGGCGAGATACGTCGACGGTGCGGCGTCCGTGGTCAATTTGACGGGTCGCAGCGTCGATTGCCGGTACACCGCCCGGAACCGTGCAGAGATCGTGAATTCGCGTGTCGATTCCGTGCGCACCATCGCTACGGCCATTCGCAAATGCTCCGTGCCGCCGGCGGTTTGGATTCAGGCCGGCTCTCTCGCGATATACGGCGACGCAGGAGATCGAATTTGTGACGAGAACGCGCCTCACGGTCAAGGCTTCACGGTGGAAGTCTGCGAGAACTGGGAGCGTGCTTTCGATGCAGAAGACGTTGGGGCGACGCGAAAAGTCATGTTGCGCATCGGATTCGTGCTGGGCCGAGGAGGCGGGGCTCTGGCCAAGCTTGCCGGGCTGGCACGTTGGGGCCTGGGCGGCACGACCGGCAGCGGCCGTCAATGGATTTCCTGGCTACACGTTCATGACCTAAACCGCATCATGTCATGGGCCATGGAAAGAGAAAGCGTGTCGGGCATCTACAACGTAACAGGCCCCACGCCGGTCCGCAACCGCGAGTTCATGCGTGAACTCCGAAGAGCATTGGGCGTATGGTTTGGCCCGCCGGCCCCGGCGCTGGCCGTCCGAATCGGCTCGTTCTTCATGCGCACAGAGGCGTCGCTCGCTCTAACAGGGCGTCGATGCAGCCCGAGCCGCCTGATCGAAGAGGGTTTTGACTTCCAGCACATTGACTTGCGCCAGACCATGCAAGATCTGCTTTGCGATCCGGACACGGCATGACAGCGCACGAGCTCCGGCCCGGCAGGCATGACTCGCATCGTTTGCGGTGCGCTCCGAAAGCGGAGGCCGCCGACGCTACGGACGCTGACACGCAGTCGTCGGTTCACCACCAGGTATGGCGGGCTTCCCAACCGAGACTGGCCGTGGGTAGAATCGCCAGCGCGGGTAAAAAGTTCTTTGGACTACAGAAAGGCCGAACGATGCCGATCAAGGTCTTTGCCGTCCCGGGCGACCATCGGGATGATTTCGAGAATGTCGAGCAGCAGGTCAACGAGTGGTGCGAGCAGTCGCAGCGCAAGGTTGTCGCGATGCACTGCAGCGTGAACGAGATGCCCGAGAAGAAAAGGGACATCGGCGCGTTCATGTTGACCGTGATCGTACACTACGAGTAATCACGCCGCGCGGAATCCTCCGCGTGCGGCGGCCCGGGCCTGCCCGCTTGGAGAGCAGATTCACCCGCTGATCTTGAGCGTCGGCAGCGGCGTTTTCTCGCGGGCTCGCTCCGTCACGAGTTGGTCCAGCCGCGCGACGAACTGCTCCAGCGAAGCGATCAAGTGCGGCTCGATCGCCGTGAAATTGGCCGTGGGCTCGCCGGCGTCGCCGTTCTTGCGAATCGCGATGTTGAGCGGGATCGCACCGAGAAACGGGACGTTCAAATCGGCCGCCGCCTTTTCCGCCCCGCCGTGACTGAAGATCTCGTCGCGGTTGCCGCAGTGCGGGCAGATGTAGTAGCTCATGTTCTCGATGATGCCGAGCGGCTCGACGCCGAGCTTTTCGTACATGTGCAGGGCCTTGATGGCGTCGAGCAGCGCGACGTCCTGCGGCGTGCAGACGATCACGGCTCCGGTGAGCGGGACGCTCTGGGCGAGCGTGAGCGGGATGTCGCCGGTACCGGGCGGCAGGTCGATGATCAGGTAGTCGAGCTCGCCCCAGGCAGCGCGGTCGAGGAATTCCTTGATGTACTTCTGCGCCATCGGGCCGCGCCAGATGACCGCCTGGTCGGGCGCCACTAGGTAACCCATGCTCATGAACTTGATCCCGTGCTTTTCGGGCGGCACGATGCGGCCCTCTTCATCGGGCACCGGTTGCATCGACTCGGTGCCGGAGAGCTTGGGGATCGACGGCCCGTGCACGTCGGCGTCCAACAACCCGACTTTCCGGCCCAGCCGCGTGAGGCCGACCGCCGCCAACAGCGCGATGGTGCTCTTTCCGACGCCGCCCTTGCCCGCGCCGACGGCGACCACGTGTTTGATGCCGGGCATGGGCGGGGCGGCGGTGGGCGGGGGTTGCGGCGGGGCGATCGCGATCTCGGCGTTGACCGCCTCGACGCCCGGCGTCTTGAGCAGGACGTCGCAGGTGGTCTGGCGGAGGTAGTTCTGAAAGGACTCCGGCGTGCCGTTGGGGAGCTGATAGCTGACGGTGGCGATGCCGTTCTCGAACGCGACGTTGCGCACGAACCCGAGCGCGACGACGTCGCGCCGGCTGCCGGGCTCGATGACGCCCGTAAGCGCCTCGCGAAGTGTTTCCACGGTGGGTTGCGATTCAGTCATTCGCCAACTCCGGGCCGCGTGCGGCGGATTTCGCGGTCTTGTGGAATCGGAAGACCGCGGCAATGTCGCGTACGACCGTACGAACGCACAGTAAAACGCAAGCGCGGGCGAATGTCTACCAATTTGGTGCCATTTCTCGCGGCCCTGTGCAGCGGCTCGCGCCTGTGGCACCGGCGTCCCGCCGGTGCAATCTCGGCCTTGGCATACGGCTTGGTCGCGGCTGTCTTTCGCGGCTCCCCTGGCAGTTGATTGTCGGGTCGATGACCCGGCCTAGACGGCTCTGAGCGTGCAGACCTGGGGCACATCGGCGGCGATCGGAAGCGCGCAAGCGCATCAGGCAAAGACCCTGGGGTGAATACCCCTATTGATGTCCGTCCGAATCTCAAATTGACGGAGACAGTTGGGGCCGCATAGAATCCCGCGCAATCCGGGGGCCATACCCGGGCGGCGGTTCAAGGAGGAACGACGCATGTCTCGATCTACGGTGCTGCTTGTGTTCGCGGTAGCGTGCGCGCTTCCGGCGGCAGCGGACGAATACTGGGTCTCGTACCAGGGGAACGACTTTCCCGAGAACGAGGGTTGGACGCGGACCTTTAGCGACAAGAACGGAGTCTTCGGCCAGGGCGGTGCGATCCGCACATTCGAGAACGGCGCGCTCGTTCTCGACTCGCTACGCAGCGTGATGATCGTCGACTTCTACGAGATGTCGCGCCCGATCGACCCCGATCCCGGCGAACTCTTCATCATGCGCTGGCGTCTGAAAATCGACAGCGTGCCGGGACATCGTGATCCCGGTGTCGGGGTCTTCGCGGACGCCTTCACGGGCGTTTCGCTCGAGTTCTCGGAGACCAATCTTTTCAGTCGCCTTGAACAGACCTTCAGCGCGAACTTCGAGCCGGACGTGTTCCATGTCTTCGAACTTCGGTCCTACGACATGGCCGCCTATGAGCTGTCGATCGATGGAACGCCGGCGTTGATAGGGCGCTTCATGCCCATTGGAAATCCCTCGCGCGTCGCCTGGGGTGACGTGATTCAGGGCGGAACCTCCGTGACCCGCTGGGACTACTTCGAGTTTGGAGTCGTGCCGGAACCGAGTGCTTTGCTATGCATACTCAGCGGCTCGTTGCCGCTGCTCGCAAAAAGACGGAAACCTACGTTGTTGAGGAGCAAATCATGAATCTGAAGAATCTGGCAAGCTGCGTGCTCTTGGGCGCGTTGTTTGGCGGCCCGTGTGCCACTGTTCTGTGAACAGTGCTTGACGGGGGGCGGGTGCTCGAGGCGTCGAGCGTTGTTCAGAGCACAACGGCGCCGCGCGGTGCGGCATTCGTTTGGATCGCGGTTTTCACACAAGGAGGCAGGCATCATGACTCGGCTGCTCTGTTTTGCGGCGGTTTTCGCGCTGCCCGTTTCGGCGGCGAGCGCGGACGAATACTGGGTTTCGTACGAAGGAAACGATTTCCCGGAGAACGAGGGCTGGACGCGGACGTTCAGCGACAAGAACGGAGTCTTCGGCCAAGGCGGCGCCATCCGGACGCTTGAGAACGGCTCGCTCGTTCTCGATTCGCTGCGGAGCGTCATGATCGTCGACTTCTACGAGATGTCCCGCCCGATCGATCCCGATCCCGGCGAACTGTTCTTGATGCGGTGGCGCTTGAAAATGGATAGCGTACCCCAACGGCAGGATCCCGGCGTGGGGGTCCATTCCGACGACTTCAAGGGCGTCGGCTTCGTGTTCAGTGAGTCGAACCTCATCAGCATTCTGGAACAAAATGTGAGCGTAGCGTTCGAGCCTGATGTGTTCCATGTCTTCGAACTTCGGTCCTACGACATGGACGACTATGAGCTGTCCATCGACGGAACGGTGGCTTTGGAGGGCCGATTCATGCCCGTTGGAAATCCCTCGCGCGTTTACTGGGGTGACGTCGTTCAAGGCACAACCTCCGTGTCGCGCTGGGATCACTTTGAATTTGGAGTCGTGCCTGAACCGAGCGCGCTGTTGAGCATCCTGTGCGTCTCGTTGCCGGTGTTTGCAAGAAGAGCAAGACCTACATTATCAAGGAGCAAATCATGAATCTCAAGAATGTGTTGAACTGCGTGCTGTTGGGCGCATTGTGTGTGGGCGTCGCCGACGCGGACTGGATCACCTCCTGGGGTGATGGAACACTGGGCACTGAATTTGACATCATCCAAGGTGGCCCCACAATCATCATCCTGAAAGGCGACGGCAACACCTACAAATTCTACTCCGAGACCTCGCAAGGCAGCGGCGTTCCCGGCGTGATCAACAACATCACCGTCGACAACGAGACCGCGAGCGGCGATTTTACGATTTGGATCCAGAACGATCCGACGGGCGCGGGCGCCAGCAACCTGGAACAGATGAATCTGACCTACGACAACGGAACCTCGAGTGTCGGCGTGATCTGGCTCACCGGCGACCTCGGCAACGTCGACGCGGTCACACTCGAAACCCTCGATGGAGCCATTTTCATAGACGGCGACATCCTCAATACCCTGACCGTGGAAACGTGGGACACGGACGCCGCCATCACTGCCGACAACGTCGTCGGGACCATCACGATCAATGACGACGTGGACGACGACATCGACATCCTGGACACGCTCAGCGGCACCGTCAACATCAACGGCGACCTGAGCGGAGAGTTCACAGTCGTCGACACGCTCAGCGGCACACTCAACATCAGCGGCAACATGATCGGAAGAATCGACATCAACGACACGCTCAGCGGCACAATCGACGTCACCGGCGACATCCCCGAAACCTCCGGAAAACACGTGCGCATTAAATACATGACCGGCGGGCACATCGAGTGCAACGACATGGGCCTGCTCCTGACGGAGGGTGTGAAGGGCGACGACTGGCTGGTGATCGGGCACGCCTTGACCATCCCGCAGGTGGTCGCCACGACGCACACCGGCACCGTCGTCATCAACGGCGAGTTGAGCGGGCGCGTGTATGTCCGCGGGTTCTCGGCCTTGACGTTCACCGTGGACACCATCGACGCCCCCGACGACCCGCCTTGGCGCGACGGCGGGATCGAGGCCACTGGCGGTTTCACCGCGGCGTCGAGCATCACGGTCACGAACTTCCCGCGCGGCCGCATCGGAATTCCAAGGGAAGTGCTCGATGATGAATTATTGCCGACGCTTCCCTTCGATGGCACCATAACCATTTCCGGGAGCATGGCCGCCGCGGCCAAGATCGACACGCTCAACCCGACCTCGGACCCCGAAGAGCGCGCCGTGGACATCGGCGCGGTCATTCACGTCAACGGGGACATGGCCGGCAGCATCGAGAGCACTAACAACCTGACCGGGCAGGTGCGCATTGACGGATCGCTGCTCGACGGGCAGGCCGGCGACGAAATCGTGATCGCCGGCTCGCTTGTGGGCTTGGGCGCCGTCGCGGTTGATTGGAATGGCTGGGATGCAGGCGATTCGTGGGCGGACGGCGCCACCGTCAAGGAAGGCAGCGCGGCGGCGTACACCGGAAATACTCCCGCGGAACACGTCTGGGAGATTACGGATGTTGCCGGCGACATGAACAATGATGACGCCTTCAACGGCGCCGACATCGACCCCTTCTTCCTAGCGATCGGCGATCCTCAAAGCCTGTATGAAGACGCATTCCCCGGGCTGATCGGCAGCATTGTCTTCCACGGCGACTTTACCTGCGACGGCTTGGTCAACGGCGCCGACATTGACCCGTTCTTCGTAGCGCTCGGCGGCGGCACCACCTGCCGCGGGTTCAACTTCATGACGCCGGAGCACATCGCCTGGCTGATCGAAACCAACGTGCGCCCCGACCGGCTGGAACGGGCGATTCTGCTGGTGGCCGAGTACGTGAACGTCTGGGCGAGGGGCGAAAGACGGGTGTTCTGGAGTGAAGTGCTGGAACTCCTGCGGCCTTCGTAGCGAGCGGTTCGCCGGCACGGAGACGCGTCTTCTCGCTCGGGCGGGACGGCTCGGGTGCCCGATTCTTTCAAGGACGTGGGACGGATTCGCATGCAACAAGCGTCCGGCGGACTCGTCAGTCCCCCACTCCTGGAAGAGGCGGGGCATCCGCTCCCACGCGGCAGCTTGCTTGCGTTTCGGCTAAATCCCTCGCTGCGCTCGGAATGACAGTGCTCCGCTCGGAATGACGATGCTGCGCTCGGAATGACATTGTTCAGCGCTTCCTGCTCCAAGTAGTATAACTCCGAACGATGGAGACCCCGCCACAACGAGACAAACTGCGGATGGGCGCGACGCGCGTGCTGCGGGCCGTGAGCCGGCTGTGGGCCACGCCCGAGCGGTTGCTGACCACGCTCGCCATCATCATCGGGGTGGTCACCGGGCTTGGCGCGGTCCTCTTCTCGGCGCTCGTCTCGTACGGGGAGGCGTTCTACTTCGAGCACCTCAGCGACGGCCTGAGAGCGCGAGGCCTGTTCGTCTGGCTGCTGCCGTTGCTGCCGATGAGCGGAGCACTGCTGGTCGGGCTGATCACCTACTTCTTCGCGCCCGAGGCCGAGGGGCACGGCGTGCCGGAAGTGATGTACGCGATGGCTCGCAAGGGCGGCCGCATTCGCCCGCGCGTCGCCGGCGCCAAAGCGGTCGCTTCGGCGTTGACCATCGGGTCGGGCGGGTCGGCGGGGACGGAAGGGCCGATCATCCAGATCGGGGCGGCGATCGGCAGCGGGTTCGGGCAGTGGCTGCGCATGAACCTGAACGACATCCGCGTCTTGATCGGCTGCGGGGCCTCGGCGGGTATCGCCTCGATCTTCAACGCGCCGATCGCCGGCGTGCTCTTCGCCGTCGAGGTGCTGTTGCGCGACGTGTCGCTGCGCAGCTTCGTGCCGATCATCATCAGCGCCGTGCTCAGCACCACGGTTACACAAGCATGGGAAGGGGCGCAGAACGAGGCCCTCTTTCCGATCAAGACCAAGACAATGTTCAGCGCCGAGCCGGTCTTTCAGTTCACGCCCCAGGAGTTCATCAACTACGCCGTGCTCGGGGTGGTTTGCGGACTGGTCGCCGTCGGTTTCGTCAAGCTGCTCTACGCGACGGAGGACCTGTTTCGCAAGCTGCCGTTGCACCGCATTCTTCGGCCGGTGCTCGGCGCGGCCCTGCTGGGCGGCCTGGCGCTGGGCAGCGATGGGCTGGGCGGCGCAGAGCGGCCCGGGCTGCACGAGGGGGATCCGCCGTCCATCATGGGCAACGGCTATCCGATCATCGAGCAGACGCTCGACCCGGACACCTACGCCGGTGAAGGCGCTTGGACGGTGCGGCTGCTGCTGGTC
>JACZRH010000115.1:0-8036 GCA_022574815.1 Planctomycetota bacterium
ATAATAAAGCACAAAGACGCGCACCGCGCAAGTACGGGATATGTTAGGTATAAGGTGGATGCTTGAGAATCCCGGACAGTATTGGCGTCTCGCCTGTGTTTGAGCCGTGGCGATGGGTGTCCCGTCCCTTCCAGGGGCGGAGGAATGACTAGACCGCCGAACATCGGTTTCACGCCAGTCCGTCCCCCAACCCGTCGCTGCGCGAACGCGATGGGGCACCAACTGTGGCACAGGCGTCTCGCCTGTGTTCGAGCCCGTTGCTGACTGGACGGCCCGCAATCGATCCACTATCAATTCCGCATGTTCGCGCCGCCGCTCGGCTTCTCCACGCTGCTCGCCGACGTCGCATCGAGTGCTCCCGCCACGGCGGCCGCTGTCGCGGCCGATTCGAAAGCGGAGCCGCTGATCAGCGACCCCGCCGGCGTGCTCGCCGTTTTGTTCGCGGTGCTGGGGGTCATCTTCTGGCTGACGCAGCACCCGGTCGTCGGCCGGCTCTTCAAGGTCGTGCCGGCCCTGGTCTTCTGCTATTTCGTGCCGACGACGCTGACCACGCTCGGCGTCATACCCGACTCTTCGCCGCTGTATTCGTGGGTCAAACAGTACGTGCTCCCGGCCAGTCTGCTCCTACTGATTCTGTCCCTCGATTTGCCGGGTATCATTCGGCTGGGCCCGAAGGCCGGCATCATGCTTCTGGCCGGGACGTTCGGCGTAGTCATCGGCGGCCCGCTCTCCCTCCTGATTTGTGAGTCGATGCTGCCGCCGGATGCCTGGAAAGGCATGGCCGCGCTCGCGGGAAGCTGGATCGGCGGGGGCGCCAATTTCGTCGCAATCGGAGACATGGCCGGCGCGAGCGACACGATGTTGGCCACCATGGTCATCCCGGACGTCTTCGTGGCCAGCATTTGGATGGGCGTACTGCTCTACTTCGCCGGCATTCAGCACCGCATCGACCGCTGGACCGGCGCGAACACCCAAGCGATTCGCGACCTGGAAAGGAGCCTGTCCGATTTTCAGGAACGGGTCAACCGCGTCGCGACCCTGCCGGACCTGATCATCATCGTGGCTTTCGGCTTTGTCGGAAGCTGGCTGAGTTACAAAGCGGGTGCGGCGCTGCCGGAAATCACCGCGGGCCGCTTCGGCACGATCATCTCCCATTCAACGTGGAAGTACATCCTCATCACCTCCGTCGGCGTGCTCCTGTCCCTTACGCGCGTGCGCAATCTCGAGGGCGCCGGCGCGTCCAAGATCGGCTCGGTGATGATCTACCTGCTGGTCACGTGCATCGGAGCTTCGGCCGACTTCACGCGCATCGCCGAACAGCCCGCCTACCTGCTCATGGGATTCATCTGGATCGCCATTCACATCGTCGTGTTGCTGAGCGTCGGCTGGTTCATCAAGGCCCCGATCTTCTTCATCGCCGTCGGATCGCAATCCAACATCGGCGGCGCGGCCAGCGCGCCGGTCGTCGCGGCGGCGTATCATCCCGCGCTCGCCCCCGTCGGGGCATTGCTCGCAGTCGCCGGCTACGTATTGGGCACCTACGCCGGGCTGGTCTGCATGCAGTTGCTCAAGTGGGTGGCCGGCGCCGCGTAGGCCGCGTCGCGGTGCGACAGCGATCCGCCAAGACCGAATCACTATTCAGCACCCCACGCCCCACCTAGAATACGTTGCGCCATGGGTAAGCTGCGCGAGATCATCGGCACCGAGCAGGACTTCGACCAGGTCAGCCGCGCCTTGCGCCAGCAGGTCGAGCGCGAGCGCCCCCCGGTCGTGGGCGCCTTGCTCGTCACCTGCTCCGACGAGTCCGAGCGCGAGTGCATCGACGCCTTTCAACACGGTTTCGTCGACGCGCTGCTCCCCGATTTCAAGCTGTGGAGCAAATCGGCGTTCCGCAGCGCAAACCTCGGCGCGCGCTACGAGTGGGGCGCCGTGCGCGTCGCCGAGCAACACTTCGCCACCCACAGCGCCCGCACGCAGTTCAAAACCGTCGTCGTCAAGATTAACGCCCACGTCGCCGTCGAGCGCACGCCCGACGGCGATCGCTTCGGCCGAATGCAGCGCTACGAGACCGAGTCCCCCGCCTGCGGCGCAATCCACGCCCTGCTCGAGGATCTGCGCCAGCCCTTCACCAAGGACCTGCAGGACGCGCTGATTGTCGACGCCCGCGACATCGTCGAGACCCTCAAGGACCCCGAGCGGGTCGCCCCGGTGCATCAGCGTCTGTTCGCCGCGATCGTCAGCGCCCGCGTCCAGGCCCGCCGCGCCACGCTCGACATCCAGGACTACCGCCCCACCACGCCGACGCTCTACATCGTGCTCCCCTGCGTCACGCTGAACCGCGCCGAGCGCGACACCGAAATCCCGGTCGGCGTCTACACGGCCAACTACCGCGCCGACCCGCCGCGCGTCGAGTACCGCGGCCTTGGAGACGATCCCTCAAAGTACGTCTTCGAATACCAGTACGATCAGATCGTCGTCCGCGACGACCAAATCGACCAGCCGCGCGCCGCGCGCGACCACCGCAAACACCTGATCCGCCAATGGCACGAGAAGCACGCCGCCAAAGCGAACCTGGAAGCGCTGCATCGCGACGAGCGTTTCGCAAAGTTCCTCGACGATGCACGGCAGAACAAGCACAAGGACCACCACGTCGCGAAGGCCATGGTCAAGAACGCCTTGGTCCTGCTGGCCGACCTGAACCCAATATCGGCCGCCCTGGCCCTGTTCGGCGGCGGCGTGGCGGACATTTATCACGCCCACCGCATTCACAAGATCATCCAAGACGCCTCGCGAGACGACAGCGCCCGCCGCGTCCTGACCGACGTCCAAGATCGCATCGAGTCCCTGCCGCCCGAGATGACCCAAAAGGTGATCGACGTGCTGATGAGCTACTACAAGCGCTAACGCCGGCGCGAAGTTCGCCAGTCACGCACGAACAGACGTTCTTGCAGTCCCCGCTTCTTTGCGACGAATCTGAGCCGCAGGCTTCGGCCTGCGCCGTGCTCCGAATAAGCGCTCATCGCGGGATCGCAGAAGTGTATAATGGATGTAGACCCATGCAGCCGAAGCCCGCTCTTGGAACGAACAGTCGGGATCCCGTGGCCAGTCGATCCAGCCAACCCGCCGCACCGCCCAAGCCGCCCCGCGGCGGACTCGCGCTGCCGATCGCGCCGCAGCGCATTCGACCGTCACACATGGGGAGACGCCGCGCGTTCGTCCTGATCGCCGTTCACGTCCTGATCGCTGTTCACCTCGCGCATTGGCTGAGCAGCGGATCGACCATGTCGCCGCTCGAACCGTCCGAGGCGATGGAATTCTCCAAGCACCGCATCGTCAACGCCGGCCTGATCTTCTTCGCGCTCTCGATCGTCAGCACGGTCGTGTTGGGTCGCTGGTTTTGCGGCTGGGCGTGCCACCTGGTGGCGCTGCAAGATCTCGCCCGTTGGCTGCTGGGTAAGCTGGGCATCCGCCCCAAGCCGCTACGGGCCGGCATCCTGTCGGTCGTGCCGCTACTCGCCTTTCTGTACATGTTCTTCGCGCCGTTCGTCTACCACGCTTTGGGCGAGGACCGCCCCACGCAGGGGATCGTCTTTGCCGTCACCAAGAACGACTTCTGGGCCACGTTTCCAAGCTGGATTCCCGCGATCCTCACGCTGCTCGTCTGCGGCTTCTTCATCATCTACCTGCTCGGCTCCAAGGGATTCTGCACGTTCGGCTGCCCGTACGGCGCCATCTACGGCATCGCCGACCAGCTCGCGCCGCTACGAGTCCGCGTCACGGATGATTGCACCGGCACGAGCCACTGCACCGCGGTCTGCACGTCCAACGTCCGCGTCAACGAGGAGGTGCGCGACTTTCGGATGGTCGTCGATCCGGGCTGCATGAAGTGCATGGATTGTGTGAGCGTCTGCCCAAACGATGCGCTCTACATGGGCGTGGGAATCCCCGCGCTTCTGGCTCGCCCCCGCACCGCCAAGCCGGGGAAACCTTCCGGACAGGCCGCGCGACCACGCCCGCGGCGCGCGAACACCGGGCCTGGGTGGCCGCGTCTAGCGCTGCTCGGCTGTTTTGCCTTCTGCGCCCTGGTGATCTTCGTGGGCTTCGATCGTGCCTACCGCTGGACGGCCAACGACCTGATCGTCGGAATTACGCTCACGGCCGCAACACTCGCGCTCACTCGGGTCTTCGGCGGCAAGTCGACCCGTCGCAACGACTACGGTGTGATCGAGGAAACGCTGCTCGCCGTCTTCTTCCTGGTCGCGATCCTCGTGTTCCGCGGGCTCTACGGCATGGTCGCATTTCTGTTCGCGCTCGGTCTCGCGGCAATCGTGGCCTACCTGCTGCTCCAAGCCGGCTTGCTCCTGTCGCGCGCCAACCTCACGGTACACCGCTGGCGGCTCAAGCGCCACGGCAGACCGCTTCCGGCCGCTTACCCGTTCGCACTGCTGATCCTGGCGTTGATTGCTTTCGCGGCCCACAGCGGCGTCGTGCAGTACCACGGCTTTCGCGTGAAACAACTGGCGAGCACGATCGAGCAGCTCAAACACGAGCAGGTCAATTCGCACGGCGGAAACGCCCCCGAATCGGCCGAACGACTGAGCGTGGAAGACATGCGGCGTGAGATCGCACAGGCCGCCGACCTCGCGATCGCGCACCTGCGGATCGTGGAGCGCTGGACCCTCATGCCCAGTGCCGAGCAGGCCGGACTGCGCGCCTCTCTCCACTTCGAGGCCGGCCGGCCGGAACGCTTCGAGGCCGCCCTGCGCGCGGCATTCGACCGTTTCCCAGCCGACGCAACTCTGCGATTCAAGCTCGCCGCGTACCTGGCCTCGCGCGCGCGATCCGAAGATGCGCTGGAGCTGCTGCGCGAATGCATCCGCCTCGACCCCGCTTTGATCGACGCCCACACCAATACCGCCGCCCTGCTCTCGGGCCTCGGGCGCTTGGACGAAGCGAAAGCGACATTGGAGCGCGCCCTCCTGGCCCATCCAAACGAGCCCATGCTGCTGCACAGCTTCGGCGATCTTCATCTGCAGCGCGGCGAACTCGACGCCGCCGCGCGGCGATACGCCCAAGCCGTCCAAGCCGACCCGGAACTGCCCGAGCGACGGTTGGCGTATGCCGGCGTGTTGGGCGAACTGGGCCGCTGGGGTGCGTGCATCGAACAGCTCAAGGTTGCCCATTCCAAACGACCACAGGATCCGGCCATCTGCCTCAATCTCAGCACGGCGTGGCTCCAGAAGAGCGACGCGGCCAAAGCGGAATCCTGGATTCGCCGCGCGATCGAGATCGCCCCCAAGTCCCCGGAAACGCATAGGGCCGCCGCCCGTTTCTACCAATCCGTCGGCAACCGGGCGGCCTCGCAACAGCACTTCAGCACCGCCCAACGTTTGCTCGAGGAAGCTCGCGGCCCAAGATGATCCGCCCTCGGCGGGCGCAGCCGGCCGGGATCAATCGGAATCCCCGCGTTTGACGTTGTACAGGAACCATCTCCGCTTCGCCGAGCCGCCGCGCGGCGTGTGCCGAACAAAATAGACCGTCCACACGGACCCGTCCGCCATGCGCAGGCGCCAGTAGTGCCGCCGCAGGTAACGCTCCCCGTGCAGGCGGCCCACCTCCGGCCCCGATTCCTTCCACGCCGCAAGCGTCTCGGCCACCTCGATCGTCTCCCCGTGCCACTCGAATGCCCGCGGCAGGCCCGGCGTACCGCTGCCCATGGCGTGCGTGTCGAACGCACCGCCGCGAGGCTGGATCCATTCGCTCACAAACTCGTGCATGGGCGCTCAGAATACGACTCGCGCGGCCGGCCGGCCATCGATTGCGTAAAGAAGTGATGACTCAGCGTAGCTCGGCCGCTCGTAACCCCGTCAGGACGCCATCCACACGCGGGCGGCCCGGCCACAAGGGCGTTTCGCATCCGGAGGCCGCCGTTCGGACATGAACTTCAGGTTTTTGCCGGAACATGGCACGGTCGAAAATAGGGCATAGACCTGAGGCTCGGACAAAAATGCCCATCGAAAGCCACCCTACCGTCCCAAATCTGACGACGCGAGATTTTCGCCGAAGTGGTTTACATAGGCTAACAAAACCCATACAATGAGCGCACTGGATTCGCGTGTGCGAATGCCACCCCACCTGAAGCGGGCCGGTTTGGCCAAGGAATCGGGCACCACGGACGGTGTGCCGCCCGCGAGCCGTATGGGTCGTGCCTCTGCGCGAAAGAGACGAACGACCCGGCTGCGGGAGTCAAGCACGCAGGGAGGATTTCACCATGCCGAAGACGTCAGCCACCCCACCGCCTATAGAGCGCACCCAGCGCGAAGTGTGCCGCATCACTTGCGTTTTGCCCTTTTTTTCGCCGGGCGAGCTGGCGGGCCTCGCCGACTTCCTCGAGCGCCGCTTCGCATCGCGTCTCGCGCGCCTTGAACGAAAGCGTGAATCTGGTGCTCGTTCGCGCCGTCGAACTCGGCTTCCCACTCGCGCAGACGGTTGATGGCCCGCGCGCGAGCCCGCGCGTCCTCGACCATCAAGAGAAATCCCGCGGCGCAGAAGCGAGTGACCCAATGCCCGCTGGCCTTGGCTTCCTCGTACAGCATCTTCATGGGATCTTCGACCTGAAAATTGATCTGCGGTTTGCGCTCGCGCTTGGCCATGTTCGCCCTTTCAAGAAATCCGCTATTTCCTAGGTAGGAAATTGTGGCGGGAATCGCCGTCGGCGCCAAGCCCGCCAAGCGGCCGCTTCCGGGCAGAATCGCGGCGCCCGCGCGGGCGGCAGCCCGCGGCTCGGGTCTTTCGCGAGATCAAGAACGGCAATTCAATGCTCGGTCCGTTTCGCGGCGGCCGGCCCGATGAGTTCGCCGGTGGGGGACAAACCCACGAAATCTGCCAAAAAGACCTGGGCGCCTTCCAGCCCCCCGCGCTTCGACGTCCACATCAGTTGTCGCCCATCCGGCGAGAAGACCGGCAGGCCGTCGAAGGCTGTGTCGGTCGTTACGCGCAGCGTGCGCGAGCCGTCGTCGCGCAGCAGGTAGAGGTCGTAGTTCGGCCGCCCGCGGTGGTCGGCGCGGGTGAAGATCAGCCACTTGCCCGAGGGGTGCCAGAAGGGGCACCAGTGCAGCACGTCCTTGCCGGTGATCGCTTTCTCCGCCGTCCCTTCCAGGTTGTTCGTGAAGATCTGCATATTGCCGTTGCCGTCGCGGTCGGAGCGATAGACGATGCGTTTGCCGTCCGGGCTGAAGAACGGGCCTCCGTCATAGCCCTTCACGCGCGTAATCCGCCTTTCGTTCTTTCCGTCCGCGTCGGAAATGTAAACCTCCTGGTCCCCGTCGCGCATCGAGGTGAAGACGATCTGTCGCCCGTCGGGCGAATAGCTGCCTTCGGCGTCGTACCCCTCGGCGTTCGTCAGCCGGCGCAGTTTCTCGGTGCTGAAATCGTATTCGAACATATCCATGCCCGGCGGAAAAGGCCAGGTGTAGCGCGATTGGCCACTGGCCTCGACCTTCTTGCGGATCGCCTCGGGCATGACAGCCGGGCGCTGGTCGAGGTGGTTGGAAGCGAACAGCAGCGTACGGCCCGTGGGGTGAAAGTAGGCGCAAGTGGTCGCGCCCTGCCCGGTGCTGACCATCTTCAGGCCGCTGCCGTCGAGATTCATCACGTAGATCTGGTAGTCGTCCTTGCCTTTCGGAAACGCTTGAAAGCAGATTCGCTTGCCGTCCGCCGAGAAATAGGCCTCCCCGGCCTTGGACAGCCCCATCGCTTCGTTGGTGAGCTGCCGCACGTTCTTGATCCAGGCCTGCTCGCCCGGCGCATCCCGGTCCTGCGCCGAAACGGGGGTGATTGAGCCGAGCAGCGCGATCGTTATCACGAAGTGGGTCCACCGAATCATGGTCACGCTCATGGCAGCCTTTCCGATTTGCAGAGGAAAAATGGAGTTCATGCCGGCGCTTCCCACGGGCGGGGCCGATCGCGCCCTGCTAGAAGGTGCGCCCCGCCGGTCTTGCCGGTTCGGCATGATTCGCCGTGCGACTTTGCTCAAC
>JACZRH010000115.1:8046-13533 GCA_022574815.1 Planctomycetota bacterium
CGTACTTGCGTAGCGTTTGTGGGTGCATCGAGAGGATGCGCGCGGCGACGCTGATGATGTACAACCCTTCAGTAGGGGGCGGCGCTTCAGACTCGGGCTGGCGGCCCGCGCCGCGTGTGGCCGGCGCACCCGCCCCGCCTGCCATCTGGCCGGCCAGCATCTCCTCGAACCGGGCGGGGCCGATCGCGCCCTGTTTGGGGGGGCGCCCCGCCGGTCTTGCCGGTTGGGCATGATTCGCCGTGCGACTTTGCTCAACATTGCCGCGTCAGTGTAGAATCTTGTCCGGAGCACGACAACAGCGCCGGACGGCGAACACGGATAGGAATGAACCAGCCCGAACATGCGAGCGAGCCCCCCACGCGGCCGGCCGCGCCCGGATCTGCCGGGCCGGGTCCGCATCCAGCTCCTGCTCGCTCGAATCCCAAGACCCAGCCGGTCGGCGCCGCACGCTCGGCGAGCGGCAGCGCCAGTGATGAGCCGACCCGCGTATCGGCCGGTCCGGTCGCGACGCCTGCGCACGCCGATGGCACCCGCGAAATCGCGCGGATCGAGGGCTACGAGCTGCACGAAGAGATCCACCGCGGCGGCCAGGGCATCGTCTACCGCGCCACGCAGTTGGGTACCAAACAGCAGGTGGCGCTGAAGGTCCTGCTCGAAGGCCCCTTCGCCGCCGAGGCCACCCGCCGCCGCTTCGAGCGCGAGGTCGAGCTGGCCGCGTCGCTGCGGCATCCGAACATCGTGACCATCCTCGACTCGGGCGTCAGCCACGGCCGCTACTTTTTCGCGATGGAGTTCATCGACGGCCTGCGGCTGGACCGCTACCTCGAACACGAGCGCCCGACGCTGCCCGAGACGCTCGAGCTGCTCGAGCAAATCTGCAACGCGGTCAACTTCGCGCACCAGCGCGGCGTGATCCATCGCGACCTCAAGCCTTCCAACATTCTCGTGGACAAAGACGGTCAGGCGCGCGTGCTGGACTTCGGGCTCGCCAAGCCGACTCAGCAGGTCGACGGGGACGAGAGCACCCTCCAGATGCTTTCCACTACCGGCCAACTGCTCGGGACGCTGGGCTATATGTCGCCGGAGCAGGCCTCCGGGTCGCAGGATGTCGACGTCCGCAGCGACGTCTATTCGCTGGGAGTAATCGCGTACGAAGCGCTGCTCGGGCAACCGCCGTACCTGGTCAGCGGTGCGCTGGGCGAGGTGCTCAGCCGCATCGCCAACGAGGAGCCGGCCCCGCCGCGCGCGGTGCGCGACTCGTCGCGTTTCGGGCGTGCGATCAACGACGAGCTCGAAACGATCGTGCTCAAGGCGCTCGAGAAGGAGCCGATCCGCCGCTACCAAACCGCCTTCAATCTCGGGCGCGACTTTCGCCATTTTCTCAACGGCGAGCCGATCGAGGCCAAGCGCGCCAGCGGCCTGTACGTATTCAAGAAGACGCTGCGGCGCTATCGCATTCAGGCGACCGCCGCGGCGCTCGTGTTCGCGCTGGTGGTCACGTCCGTGATCCTGCTCGCCTTCGCATACACCGACGCCGTCGCCGCCCATGAGAAGGCGGAGCAGGCCCGGCAAGCGGCGGACGTGCTGCGCGCCGTTGCGCAAGAACAGGAGGGCATCGCCAGAAAACAAGAAGGCATCGCCCGGGACGCCGAGGCTCGCGCGCGGCTCGCGCAGGAACAAGAGACGATTCACGCCCGCGAGGCCCGCAACGCCGCCGCCCGGGCGCGGCGCGCCTTGCTGAGACAGAAGGTGCAGCGCGGCGACCTCGCGCGGGCGCAAGGCGACCTGTCCGAGGCCCGCGACAGCTACTGGGACGCCTATTTCACGCAGCAGGACGAGACCCCCACCGCGGCGGCGCTGTGGCCCTTGCGGCAGTACTATGCCGACAGCGGCGACACCGGCGCTTCGCTGCTCTATCTGCAGCGCTTTGGTCCGACCGCTCTGTCTCCCGAAGGGCGTCTGGCCGCGTTCTGCGACGCCCCACTCTCGATCTCGATCCGCGACCTGGAGACCGGCGAGACGATCGGCTGGCTGCGCGCCCCCAGGAAGCTCACGATGCTCCAAATCGACGAAACGGGCCGCGTCCTCGCCGTTGGAAAAGGCTGGGCACGCCTCTGGCTGCCCGGCGCGACCAAAGCCGCCGCCGCAATCGAACTGCCCCCGAATTTTACGCCGGCGTCCATCGGCCTCACCGCGGACCACAAGTGGATTCTCATCACCGGTCATCTCGCAGGCGTCGCCCCGGCCAGGCTCTACACCTGGGACGCCGACGACGGGGCATTTCGATTCCTACTCACACTGGAGGGGCCGCTCTCCGCGGCCCCGGACTACTCGGCCACGCACAATCGGTTGCTGGCTGCGACCGAGCGCGGCGTTCAGTTGATCGAAATCTCGCCCGACGGCGCACCTTCCGAGCTCCACGTCTGGCCCCTCGCCGACCGCGGAGCCCGGGACGTCCAGTTCATCGGCGATGATTCGATCGCCGTGCTGACCGACCGCGGCGTCGAACTCGCACATAACCCCGGCGGCCAGTTCAGCCCGTTGCGGATTTCGCTGGCATTGGCCGACTCGTGGGATACGTTCGAGATTCGCAACGACGGTCGCTTCGTCGTCCTGTCCGGGCGCGACGGGCGCATCGCGGTCTATGTGGACGGCGAGTTGGAAAAGGCCTGGCGCACGACGCTGGGAACGCTCGAACACGTGCGCCTGCGATCGGACTTCAGCCACATTGTCACCCTCGATGGCCGCGGCGCCGTTACGCAATGGGGCCCCCGCGGCACGGACCGGCGGCGAACGACGGTAATCAACCGGCCCGCCGCCGACTGGACCGCGTCGGCCGACGGTTCGACGGTGCTCCTGGCAACGGCCGACAATCGCGTCTCAATGTACAGACCCGCCCGCTCCCCCACACCCACGCTCCTGCCCAGAGCCCGAGCGCGGCTTTCGCGTATCGGAGCAAGTGTCAAGCTGGCGATCAGCGGCGACGGCTCATTCGCGATCGCACGCCTCGGCGACGGATTGCAGTTCCTCGACCTCGAATCGGGCACGGCCCGCGAGTCGCGCTGGATCGCGCGCGGCAACGTCCCGCCGCTCGAGACCGTCGCGATCTCCCACGACGCCGGCATGATCGCATTCTTCGCGCGCTCACCGCCCTCGGCGGCCGGCGAGCGGCAACGCATCAGCTTTCACGCGCCCGACCTGAGGAACCGGCCCCGCTCACGGCGCGTCGCCCTCAACGCGCTCTGCCTACTGGCCTGCCCGCCGATCGATGTGGGTGGCAGTCCGGTCCGCCGCATGGCATTCGTGCCCCATTCGGACAAGCTGCTGGTAACACGGGCCAACGGCGAGCTGCTCATGTTGCAGCATCCGGCCGCCGCACCGCCGCGCCGGCTTTCGCCGGCCATCGCACCCGTCGCTGCCCCGGAAGCGTGGGCCGTGCTCGACTCGCCGGCTTATCTCGTCGCGTTCGATCGCTCTGGCGGCCTGCTTGCGTTGGCTTGCGAAGACGGCGTGATCCGCTTGCTCGCGACAAGCGACGCGTCGCGCACCGGCCGCATCAGCGTCGGGCAGCCCATGACCGCGCTTTCGTTCAATGCGGCCGCGGACGTGCTCCTGGTGCGGACGCTGGATGACGCCGTCACGCTCTACGACACGGACACGAACGAGCCGATCACGCGCGCCTGGCTCGCCGACGTGCAATCGGGCGGGAGCTTCGGCGCGGCGCGCGCCCCCCGCCGTGACGATGCCGCCGGCGGCCGTGCCCCGGCGTCGGTCTTGTTCGGACAGCAAAATCCCCAACCGGCCGCGTGGATCGGCGAGTCCGACGCGATGTTGCTCGGATACCAGGGCAGGATCTATGCCCATACATACAGCGACACCGACAAGTTGATCGCGGCGAACGAACCGTACGCCCGCCAACGGGCCATCCTGCGGAGCGTCGACCGCGAGGACTATGACGAGGCGTGGCGCCTTTCGGAAACCCTGCAAGACCTCAAACCGCTGCTCGCGCGAAGCATGCAGGTGGCCCTGCTCGACGCCGTCCTGCGCCGCCCGGGGGCCGATGCGCCGAGTGACTGGCTCGAGCCGGTCCTGGCCGACGCACCCGCGCGAGTCTACCTGCGGCTCGGGCACGCCGCGTACGACGCCGGCCGTTTCGACCTCGCACGGCAATGGCTGACGCACGGCCGGACCCTGGCCGGTGAAGACACCGACGCCTACACACTGTGGCGCATCGCCGCCTGTCTGTATCTGGACCGCGAAATGGGACCGGCCGCCGAGATCCTCGCGCGCCTGCCGGACCGCGCCGACCTCGATCCGCTCGACATCCCCGAAGTGCAGTTGCAACTTGCGTCGGCCTTGCTCCTGGACGGCCGGCGAGAGGAAGCCGGCATCGTGGCCGACCGAATCGGGAAGCACACCCGCACCCGAGCCCGTTCCGAGGCGCTCGCGACCGCCTCGGCCCAGGCGATCGGACATTACATGTTCGAGATCGGCGGCGCCGGCCTCATCGCCGACCTCTTCGACACCCTGATGGGCCAATTCAAAGACGAGGCCCTGTTGTACCGCGACGACATTCACTTTTTTGAAGGCGAGCTGGCGCTGCAGCGCGGCGACATCGGCGAGGCCGCGCTGCGGTTTCAACGCTGCATCGACATCGCCCGCGACACTTGGCCGTCCAACTGGGCCCGCCATCGTCTGGCCGCACTTAATCGAGGCACGCAGTAGCTGAGGAGCTTGCATGAACGTGCTGGTCATCGGGTCGGGCGGCCGCGAACACGCGCTGTGCCGGTCTCTGGCGCGCTCGCGACGCCTCACGCGACTCTTCACGCTGCCGGGAAACGCCGGGACCGAATCGCTCGGAACCAACCTCCCCGGCGACCCCTGCGACATCGACCACGTCCTGGCGATCGCGCGGCGCGAGTCGATCGACCTGACGATCGTCGGACCCGAAGCGCCCCTCTGCGCGGGAATCGTCGATCGGTTTGTGGCCGAGGGTCTCCGCATCTTCGGACCGACGGCGGCGGCGGCCCGCATCGAGGGCGACAAGGCGTACGCCAAACGGCTGATGAGATCGGCCGACGTGCCCATGCCTGACGGGAGGATGTTTACTCATTTCGAGGACGCCAAGAACTTTGTCGCATCCCGTGACGCGGGCGTCGTCGTCAAGGCCTCGGGTCTCGCGGCCGGCAAGGGGGTCTACGTCTGCCGAGATCCGGCCGACGCCATACTGGCGCTCGAGAAAATCATGGTCGATCGGATCTACGGCGACGCCGGGAACGAGGTCGTGGTCGAAGAGTTGATCAAGGGCGAAGAGCTCTCCGTCTTCGCCATGGTCGACGGTCGAACGATTTACGTTCTGGAGACGGCTCAGGACCACAAGGCGTTGGGCGACGGCGACACCGGACCCAACACCGGCGGCATGGGCGCCTACAGCCCGGCCCCGATCGCGACGGCCGAGGTGATGCGGTGCATCGAGCGCGATATTCT
>JACZRH010000116.1 GCA_022574815.1 Planctomycetota bacterium
GCACGCCGCGGGCGAAGACCACGCCGACGCCGATCACGAAGAGCGCATCCCGTTGGGAGTGGTCTTCCGGACCATCGCCGCCAAGCCGATGGTCTGGATCACGGCCAGTGCCTATTTCTGCACCGGCGTCGTCCGAACCGCGATCAACTCCTGGTGGGCCGTGTATTTCGCCGAACAGTGGGGCCTCGACGTCGCCGATTCGACAATCGTCATCGTCACCGCCGGCCTGCTACCCATTACGGCGGCCATCGGTTCGATCAGTTCGGGGGTGATCTCGGACTTGCTGATGGGAGGCCGCCGCGCTCCGGTGGCGTGCGGGCTTTACGTGCTCGAAACGCTCGTGATCCTCGTGGGGGCCTTGGTCCTCAGCGACGCCCGCCTCGCGACGCCCCTGCTCGCCGGCGTCGTGCTGCTGGGCATCTCGCTCACGGCGAATTCGACCCACTCGATCCTCGGCACGGCCGCACCGATGGATCTGGGCGGGCGCAAGATGGCCGGATTCGCGCTCGGCGTGATCGACTCGTTCCAGTACTTCGGGGCGGGACTGACCGGATTCGCGCTGGGCCGCATCCTCGACTGGGCCGAGGAATCGACCACGCTCGGATGGACCGTGTGGTTTTACTGCATGTTGCCGTTCAGCGCGATGGGTGCCCTGTTAATGGCGGTCGTCTGGTTCCGCACCCGCGGCCGCGACGTCAAGGGCGCCTGAGCCCGCGGCTGCAAAGCCTAATCCGACAATCCCCCCACCCGAAAATCAACGACCACCGGCAGGTGATCGTACCGCTTTCCTTCCTGGTCCAGCGTGACGTCCATCGGCTGCAAGCCCGTCTCGACCAGCAAGTCCGCCGACATCGTCGTCGTATTGAGCACGAACCGGTGGACCGCCTCCAACACGCTGTCCGAATAGATGACGAAATCCAACCGGCCCGGGTCCCACTGGCCGTTGTCGTTGCGCCACGTGTAGTCCGTCGTCCCCGCGGCGTTGTGCCTCGGGTGCGCGTCGGTCAGAGACGATTCGTCCCAGTCCGGCGCGACCGGCTCGCCGTAGGCGTCGGTGTCGATGATCTTCCCCGTGACCAGCGTGTCGAGCGGCTGCGGGCCGCCGACCAGGTTCAGGTCGCCGACGATCACGAACGGCGTCCCGCGCGGCAGGTCGATCGCGCCGCCGGCCGTACACGCGTCGCGGAGCCAGTTGATGACCGCGTCGGACTGCTGCTGTCGCTGCCGGTCGTTCTCCGTGTCGCCGCAACACTTGAAGTGGTTGTTCAGCACGTAGAGATCGACGGCGAATCGATCGTCGGGCAGGTCCACCAAGGCCATGGCCAAGTCGCGCTGGCCGGGGGGATCGGTGCGGTCGGCCGTCATTTTCAGCGGATACTTGCTGACGATGACGTTGGTGTAGCCCTTGAATGCGTGCCAACTCTTACCGTTCGGGAGCGGGAGGGCGGCGTTCATTACCGCGACTACATCCGCCGCGTCGCGCCGGATTTCCTGGAGATTCAGCACGTCGGGGTCGAGCGCCTTGACGACGCGGATGAACTTCTCGGCCTGCTGCTGGTCCTCGTCGGGAAAGATCTTGTCCCAATACACGTTGTACGAGACGACCCGCAGGTCGGACGAATCGGGCCGCTCGAGAAACGTCGACGGCGCGGTCCGGCATCCCGACGACGCGACCGCCAGCAGCCCAAACACGCTCAAAGCAACCGCATGCCACGGCCCACGAGCCGGTTTTTTTTCATTGGCCGAAAGAATCATCGTGACAGCTCCTTGGTAGTTGTTGTTCAATTGGAGATCGTGCCAGGAGCGTTACAATACGCTCGCCGTTCGAGCCGGGAAAGCCCCTGTCGCGCCGCGATGCCATCGTGTGACGGATTCGGCAGAGATGCCGCGACAGCGCATGGTGTAGCGTCGCCCGCACGATCACGCGCCCGAGCGACGCGGTGGGTTGGGAGAGCAAGGATGGACCGTTTCCTGAAAGCGGCGCTCGACGAGGCCCGGCTGGGCTTGAGCGAGGGCGGCATCCCGATCGGTTCCGTGCTGGTCATCGACGACGAAATCGTCGGCCGCGGGCACAACCGCCGCGTGCAGAAGGGCAGCGCCGTCCTGCACGCCGAGACGGACTGCCTCGAGAACGCCGGTCGGCTGAAGATGGGCGACTACCGCCGCTCCGTGCTGTACTCGACGCTTTCGCCTTGCGACATGTGCAGCGGCACCGCACTGCTCTACAAAATTCCGCGAATCGTGATTGGCGAAAACGTCACGTTTCAAGGGCCGGAATCGTACCTGCGGCAGCGCGGCGTCGAGCTCGTCATCGTCAACGACGACGAGTGCATTCAATTGATGCGCGAATTCATCGCCGCGCATCCGGATCTATGGAACGAAGACATCGGCGAGTAGCTCGCCGAATCCGAGCCCGAAGCGCTAGCGCGGGTTTCGGGTTCGCCGCGCACACCGCGCGATTCCCTCGCTGGCGCTTCGGGCTCGGAGGGCGGCGCACGAATTCGAGTTTGATTCCCTCAATACGGCGTCGGATTCGGCCCGTCCGCCCAGCGCTGAAACAGTTCCCGGCATTCGTCTCGCAGAACGCCCTCGACGACCTGCACGCCTCTGCCTCCGCTGCCATACAACTCGCGCACCGAGAGGATCAACTCGTTGAAACCCGCGACGCGGGCGTCTTCGATACCCGCCCCGTAGATGACCGTATCAAGTTTGGCCCAGTGAATCGCACTCGCGCACATCGGGCACGGCTCGCAGGTCGTCGCCATAACGTGGCCGCTCAGGTCGATTGTCCGTAGTTTCTCGCAGGCCCCGCGAATCGCGCTGATCTCCGCGTGGGCACTCGGGTCGACCGATTGGCGGACCCGATTGTGACTCGTGAAAACGACCTCCCCGTCGCGCGTCGCGATCACTGCGCCGAACGGCGGCTGGCCGGCGGCGATGCCCCGTTTGCAAACCTCAATCGCTTCGGCCATCAGACGTGAATGCAGGTCGGTTTTCATGGTTCCCTCAAACGGCCGAATTCCAGCCCTGCCGGATTGCGGGCGACTCCGCAAACCGAGCCCGAAGCGCGCTCCAATTCCGGACCGGGTTTTCTTGGCGCGAGCGCCTCAGACATGTTTCGGCGGCTCCAGCAGTTCCGTCTCGCCCGCCGCCAGGCGCTTCTGATACTCCCGCCAGCTCATGGGCGGCTTGCCGGTGTCGATCTCGACCATCGCGATGCAGCCTTCGACCGGGCAAATCAGCGCGCACATGTTGCAGCCCACGCACGTCTCCTGATTGATCGTGAAACGGTTGACGTAGCCGTCGCCGGCCCCGAACGTGTACCGCTTCGTGCCGCTGACGAACGTGCGGTCGGCAATGTCGCGCCGCGTCTTGCGGAACTGCGACTCGGGCACGCGCTCGATGTTGATCGACTGATGGCAGCCGTCCTCGCACGCGATGTAGCACAGCCCGCAATTGATGCACGTCTGTTGGTCGATCTCGGCGACGACCTTGTAATTCAGGTCCAGATCGCTCCAGTCCCGGACCCGCTCGCGCGAAGCCCCGACGAAATCGCCGCACGCCCCAAAGCCCTTGGCCCGCATCCAGTTGCTCACGCCGCTGATCAGCTCCTCGACGATGCGGAATCCGAAGTGCATCACCGCCGTGCAGACCTGGATACTCGCCGCCCCGAGCAGCATGTGCTCGGTCGCCTCCTGCCAGGTCTGGATGCCGCCGATGCCGCTGATCGGCAGCCCGATCTCAGGGTCGTTCGCGATCTGCGACACCATGTGCAGCGCGATCGGCTTGACCGCCGGGCCGCAGTAGCCGCCGTGACTACCCTGCCCGCGGACGTGCGGCTTGGGGGCCAGCGTGTCGAGGTCGACGCCCATGATCGAGTTGAGCGTGTTGATCAGCGCGATCGCGTCGGCCCCGCCCCGCGCCCCCGCCCGGCCGATCGCGCCGACGTCCGTGATGTTGGGCGTGAGCTTGACCATCACGGGCGTGCGGGCGACCTCCTTAACCCACTCGGTGATCATCTGCGTGTACTCGGGCACCTGCCCGACCGCCGAGCCCATGCCGCGCTCGCTCATCCCGTGCGGGCAGCCGAAGTTGAGCTCGAGCCCGTCGGCGCCGGTGTCTTCGGTGCGTTTGACGATGTCGTGCCAGGCCTCGCGTTTGGACTCGACCATCAGCGAGACGAACAGCGCGTGATTCGGGAAATCGCGCTTGACGTTGGCGATCTCGCGCAGGTTGTCCTCCAGCGTACGGTCGGTAATCAGCTCGATGTTGTTGAGCCCCATCACCTTGCGGCCCTCGTAATCGACCGCGCCGTAGCGCGACGAGACGTTCACGATCGGCTCGTGGCTGATCGTCTTCCACACCGCCCCGCCCCAGCCGGCCTCGAACGCCCGGCGGACCTGGTACTCCGAATTCGTCGGCGGCCCGCTCGCGAGCCAGAACGGATTCGGCGCACGGACGCCGCAGAATTCGATCGAGAGATCGACGTCGCCGTTTGTCGTTGATGGAGTGCCGTTCATCGTAGATTCCAAGAAAGTCCATCCTTGGGGCGATTAGGATACCAGCAACGCGTCGATTCCGGCCGCTGCCATCCTGGCTGGCGTCGTCGGGATCTTTGATCCGCACCAGCGAGTTCGCCCGCCGCGTGTCCGAATCATTCATTCTATCGCCTGCGGCCCCGACGGCGAGAAACTCTCTTACCCAACGCAGCCGGCGGCAAACCCGTTCTCGAAAAGCACGAAATAGTCCTTGCCCGACGGACGCAAACCGGTCAGACTGTCACAACTTACGGGCGCCGTCGCTGGGCGGTGCGAGTGGATTCCCCGGGCGCCGACCCGACGAGCCATAGTGATTCAGAACGCCTCATCTGCACGCGCGGCGCCGCTGGGCCGCACGATAGCGCTGGCCGCGATCCTGCTCGCCGCAACCGGGTGTTTTCGCGAGCGCCCGTTTCCGATACGGCCCGGCGACTTCGTGCTCGTATCCGCCGGGAGCGCGACCCGGCCGCCCACGACGCGCGAATGGCTCCACAAGACCCACACCCAACTGCGGCACATGCTGCCCGGCCGCGACGCGCGCTCGCTGACGACCTTGGAGATGATGGATCGCGAAGGCCAGCCGATTGACGTGTACGCCTATTTTCGCCGGCCTCCCGAACGCTTGAACTCCGTCTGGCACAACTTCTACGGACTGCTGCACAGCGCGCAGGCCACCGGCACGGACGCGTCGAACGGCGATCCCGCGCCGCCTTGGCCCGGCTTCGAGGACGTCTGGATCCCGATCAACGAGCGCTTGCACCTCTCCGCTCGGATCGGACTCGCCAAGAGCGACGGCTCGCCGCGCTACAGCGACTGCATCGTTCTAATACCCGGGCTGCTCGGCAACAACTCCTTGCAGCGCACCCGCGAAATCGCGCGCGCCTTGCGCGACTCCGGGCTGCACGTGCTCGCCCTCGAGCTGCGCGGCTTCGGCCAGACCGAGGCTCGCCAGCCCGACGTGTTCTACACCTTCGGCGTGCTCGAGACCGGCGACCTGCTCGCCGTCGCCGAATGGCTCCAAGAAAAATCCTACGTGCGCGAGACCGGGCTGATCGGGTTCTGCTGGGGCGCGAATCACGCGCTGCTGGCGGCCTGGGAGGACGGCCGCCGTCCCGACGACCCGATCGTGGCCGAGCGCCTGCGGCCCTACCTGCGGCCACGCTCGATCCAGCCGCACTACCGCGCAGGGATCATGGCGTTCTCGCCGGTGCTGCGCTTCGCCGAGCTCGTGGAGCTGCTCGAGCGGCCCTGGCCGCTGCTGCGCGATCCGGCCTTGCACGTGCTCCAGGCCGGCGTCCGCGATCGGATGATTCGCAAACAGCATCCCGAGGTCTCCGGCAATCTTCGCCGGCTGATCGAGTTGGAATTCGAGCGTTCGGAGCTGAACTATCCCGGAGCGGTGGACGACGGCCGGCAGTATCTCCGGTTCTTACCTTCGCACGGAATGCCCGCCGGCGACAAGCTCGAAAGCGCCCGCGTTCCGGTCCTGGTCATACACGCCGCCAACGACCCGCTCGCCTCGGCCCAAGCCGTCGCGGAGCTGTTCGCCCTGACCGAGAACCCGAACGTGGCAGGCATCCTGCTCCCCGGCGGCGGCCACGTCGGCTTCGTCGCCCACGCCAGATCCTATTTCTACAGTCTGATCCTGAACTTTTTCGACCCGCAACACGGTCCCGCCGCGTCCCGCAATCACCCGCCGCCCAGCGTCAACTGACCCGCTCGGGCGCGGCAGCGCTCGTGCCACGCGCCTCGTCCGGCGTCACGAACGGGCCGATGCGCTCGAGAAAGGCATCGATCTCCGGCTGGTCGCCGGCGGCGTGTTTGCCGTTCTTCAGATACGCGAGCACCATCTGCACGTGCTCATCCGACGAGTCCAGCCCCTCGGCCTCCAGACGATGCCGTACGGCACCCTTGCCACTGTTCGGGCCGAGCAGCAGCTCGAAATCGCCCGCACCGATCAGCTCCGGCGGGAACGGCATGTAAGTATCGCGGTGCTTGAGCAGCCCATCCTGGTGTACGCCCGTTTCCGTGCGAAAGATGTTGCGGCCGACGACGGCCTTGTTGGGCGCGGGCTGAATCCCTGTCATATCGGCGACGAGCCGCGACAGCTCGCACAATCGCCCGGGATCGACACGAACGCCGCGCCCGTACAGCTCCTTGTGCAGCGTCAGCACGGTCACGATCTCCTCGATCGCGGTGTTGCCCGCCCGCTCGCCGATCCCGTTGATCGTACCTTGGATGATGTTCGCGCCGACCCGAACCGCTTCGAGTGCGTTGGCCGTCGCCAGCCCGAGGTCGTTGTGGAAATGAACGGCGAGCATCGCGTCGGTCAGGCTCGGGACCGAATCCTGGATGCGCCGCAAGGCATCATGCACCATCATCGGCGTCAGGATGCCGACCGTGTCCGTATACCCGATCGAGATCGCGCCGGCTTGGATCGCCTCTTCGTAGACCTCGTGCAAGAAGTCCGGCTCGGTGCGTGAGGCGTCTTCCGGGCCGAACGACACGATCTCGAACGCCGATTGGGCACGCTCGATCGCCTCGACGACCGTCCGGATCACCTCCGTCTTGTTCATGCGGTGTTTGTGCTTGCGGTGAATCGGACTGACACCGATGAAAAGCGTGATCGCCCGCTTGAACGGCGAGACGCCGCTCATCACCTCGGCGGCGAGGTCGATATCCTCGGCCTTGGTGCGGGCATGCACCGAGAGGATGGGTCCGCGCACCCGCTCCGCGATCCGCCGCACGCCCTCGATCTCGAGCGCGCCCGCCGCCGGAAAACCGCAATCGATCGAGTGGATGCCCGCGGCGGCGAGGGCCTCGGCGATGATGACCTTCTGTCCGGGCTCGAGGCTGGTGCCGGGGGTTTGGAGCCCGTCACGCAGCGTCGTGTCGCTGATCTGCACCAGCGGCTTGGCCTTCTGGTGCCGGAGGACCATCCGTTTTACTCTTCGATTGATGGCTGAGAACATCGAACGCACTCCCTCCAGCGTCGGCCACGCACCGCGCAACCCGCCCGGCGCAGACCGCTCATGGAGTGGATGACTGCTTCCGGCATTATAGAAGCGTTTTCACGCGAATCCCACCCGAATTTCGGGTATCCTCAGAGAAACGCCCCGCGTCGCTTCCGAGACGAGAGCACGCCGGAACACAGCATGGGAGTGCGGGAATGAACGATCCAAACCCAAAAGGCGCGATCCTGCGTCGCCCCGCGAGGTCGCGCCGCGTGCGGCTCCTGCTCGCCGGGATACTCGGCAGCGGCGCGTCGTGGGCGCCCGCCGATTTCACCGTCGACGTCGGACGCGGGCCGATTAACATTCATACGCCCCCGGCCCATGACCCCAACGTCCCGACGCCGCTGGTCCTGCTCCTGCACGGCTACAGCAGCAACGGCGCCGAGGTGGAAGCTTACATGCGCTTCCTGCCGCTGGCCGACGAGTTCGGCTTTCTTTTCGCGTTCCCCGACGGGACGCGCGACATCCTCGGCAACCGCTTCTGGAACGCCACCGACGCCTGCTGCAACTTTTTCGCCAGCCCGGTCGACGATTCCGGCTATCTGTTTGCACTCATCGACGAGGTCAAAGCACAAGTCAGCGTCAACTCCCGGCGGGTGCATCTCATCGGGCATTCCAACGGCGGGTTCATGTGCTACCGCATGGCGTGCGATCATGCCGATGTGATCGCCTCGGTCGCGAGTCTGGCGGGCGCGACCTGGCTCGACCCCAACGCCTGCTTGCCGGCGGCGCCGGTGCATGTGCTCCAGATTCACGGGACCGCAGACCTCACGATTCTCTACAACGGCGGATGCCTGGGCGCCGCCTGCTATCCCGCGGCGATCGAGACGGTCGAGCAATGGGCAACCTTTGACGGCTGCGCGCTGATCGCCGAATCCGGCGACCCGCTCGACCTCGACGCCGGCATCCCCGGACCCGAAACCGTCGTGATTCGCTACACGACCGACTGCGACCCCGCCGGATCCGCCGAACTGTGGTCCATCGTCGGCGGCGGGCATGTGCCCAACCTATCGGCGGACTTCAGCCGACTGGTCGTAGAGTACCTCTTCGCGCATCCCAAGCCGGGCTCCGACATTCTCGGCGACCTGAACTGCGACGGTTCCTTCAACGGGGCGGACATCGACCCGTTCTTCCTGGCCCTCGGCGACCCCGTCGAATACACCGCCACCTTCCCCGGATGCGACATCTTACTGGCCGACATGAACGGCGACGGCAGCGTAAACGGCGCCGACATCGACGTGTTCTTTCTCTGCCTGGGTGGCGGGTGCCCCTGACGACCCGCCCCCAATCCAGAAGTGGCCCCTTCTTTGCGGTACTCCTGTAGTGGAGCGCTCCGGGTCGCCGACTTCAGTCCGTAGTGTGGGACACCGCCATTTCGAGCGCGGCGAGGAATCTTTCTGAATATCGGGCCAGATGCTTCGCTTCGCTCAGCATGATGTTCAGTACTTCGTGCTCCCGGTGGCAACTACTCACCGGCAATGCAATACAAATAATCATGACCGCGCAGATAAAGCTCTTTGCCCGCGATCGCCGGCGAAGCGTCGAAGGTGTCGTCGAGCGTGTTCGTCGCCAGCAACTTGAATTCCGGGCCATGCGCGATCACCGCCGTCACGCCGTTGCGGCCCGCGATGTACACGCGGCCCCCCGCCCCGACCGGCGACGCATAGACCCCCTGCACGCCTTCCAGCCGCTGTTGCGAGTAATTCACCTTGCCGGTCCGCGCGTCGAACGACGACAGGATCGCGCGGTTGTTGTCCAGGAAGTACAGCGCGTCGTCCAGCAGCAGCGGCGATGGAACGTAGGGCGTGCCCCTGCCGTCGTAGGTCCACGCGACGGCCTGCGAGTCGGTGATGTCGCCCTTCGCGTCGCCGAAGCGGATCGCCTGGAGCATGTTGCCGCGGAAGCCGCTGATCGCGTAGATCAGGTCCGTGCCGGGCACCGGCGTCGGAATCACGTTGGCCGTCATGCCGCCGCACTCCCAGATCAGCTTTCCGCTCGCCAGGTCGTAGCTGCGGATGCGATTGGAGGCGCTGGCGATGACCTGAGCCCTGCCGTCGTGCTCGACGATCAGCGGCGTGGCCCAGGAGGTGTGTTCGTCTCTGGCGACCTTCCAACGCTGCTCGCCGGTTTGCTTGTCGAGCGCGATGATGAACGAGTCGCCTTCGTGGTCCCAGGTGACGACGACGGTGTCGCCGTGCAGGGCCGGCGAGCTGCCCTCGCCGAAGCCCATGCGGGTGCGCATGTCGCCGAAGTCCTTGCTCCAGAGGACCTTTCCTTCCATGTCCAGGCAGAACAACCCGCGCGAGCCGAAGTAGGCCAGCAGGTGCTCGCCGTCGGTGACGGGTGAGCCCGAGGCCATTGAGGCGGTGCGGTGTCCACCTTCGTGCGGCAACTGTTTGATGACGGTCGTTCGCCAGGCGACGCTTCCGTCGCTGCGATTAAGGGCTAGCACGTCGTACTTGTAGATATTGGTCGGCCGTGCCCCGCCCCCGCCGAAGCCGCCTCGCCCCCGCCGTCCCTGGCGCTGCCCGCGGCCGCCTGCTCCGCGGCGGCGCTGTCCACGCTCGCGCCCGGCGCGCTCACCCTCCCCGCGTCGGCGTTGTCCGCCCTCGCGCCCGGCGCGTTCGCGCCGGCCACGCTCGCGCTGCGCGCCCGCGCCATCGCCGCGCTGCGACGGCTCGCTCACGGCGGCCGGCTCGCCCTTCTTGTCCGTCTTGATCGCGACCTGCACATAGACGCGCTCGCCCCAAATGATCGGCGCCGCGTGCCCGGAGCCGCCCAGCGCGTGTTTCCAGCGAATATTCTTCGACTCGCTCCACTCGGTCGGCGGATCGCCCTTCGGAGCAGCGCCGGTCAGGGCCGGCCCCCGCCACTGCGGCCAGTACTTATCCCCCTCGGCCGGCGGCTCGGCCGCGCGAGCAACCATCGAAATCACGAGCACGAACGCACATACGCCAACCATCTGTTTCATCAATACGGCCCTCACGAAGAGTTCGAACAACGATTCCAAGCCAGAACGGGCGACCGCGTGCCACACCGCGTGCCCGGGCTCGCGCCCCGAGACTATAGCCCGGATGATCCCTGTGGCCCAGCCGTCCACGGTTGGGGGCTTCACATCCGGTATTCGCACAGCCGAGGACGGCTGTGCCACAGCAAAGGGCCGATTGCGAGCCCGTCCAACAACCATCCGGGCTACCCGGCTCAACAGGCCCAACGTGCGGCGAATGGGCTTAATGCACCGCGGCTTGGACGAAATCGGCCCTGCGGTTCGCTCGCGGCACAGCCGGAAGCGCGGCGACCGGGACGTAGTTCGGTCGCAGCCCCGAGCGCGAGCGAGCGGGTTGTCGCGTCTCAGCAGATCGGCCTGTCGTTTGGCGGGGCAGATCGACAAACACCAAGTGGTGCGTCTAGGGGCGCGCGCCACGGGCGGCCCGCGCGAGTAAGTGTTGTTCGGCGGAGGCCCCCGCGTATAATCGGCCCGAGGTGACTCAGGAGCCTGAAAACGATGCCGTTCCAACGCACGTTCTCCGGCGCGAAATGGGAAAGCGAGGTCGGCTACTGCCGCGCCATCCGCGCCGGCCGGCACATCTACGTCACCGGCACCGCACCCGTCGCCGACGACGGGTCAGTCTTCGCGCCCGGCGACGCCTACGCCCAAACCCGCCGCTGCTTCGAGATCATCGAGCAAGCCCTCAGCCGGCTCGGCGCCGGCAACAGCAACATCGTGCGCACGCGCATGTTCGTAACGGACATCGCCCGCTGGCAGGAATTCGGCCGCGCCCATCGCGAGTACTGCGGCGACCATCCGCCCGCCACCACCATGATCGAGGTCAAGGCCCTGATCGATCCCAAGATGCTGATCGAAATCGAGGTCGACGCCGTTTGCGAAGATGCGTAGGCTATCGGGCGACACGGCCCACGGAGAGAAACGCGCGGTGCCCAATCCCGTTCCGAAGGACGGGGTGGGGGACTGACTCGATTTCAAGCACGTCCGCCCCCCCCACGAAATCCGCGGGTGGGACCGGCATCTTGCCGGTCAATCCCGTGTAGAGGGCAGAACGGCATCTTGCCGGTAGTCTACGCGGCCGACTGGACGTGCCTGTGCGACGGCGGCCCCGGCACCGGCGAATAACATCACCTCATTTTCTGAAATTCGCGCCGCGCCGTGCGCGGGCACGATCGGGGCACACACTCAGGCTTACACCCTGATAACCAAAACCAAACATCCTTCACACGTAACGACTTACGGCCGCTACGTTTCGCGATTGCAGAACTCCTGCCCGTCAGCGAAGCAATTCCTTAGAACCACAAACCTCTGCAATCCGTACTTGAGATTTGACTTCTCCGGAAAAGCGTCTCATAATTCATCGGAGAAGTATAAGGGGACCGGCATGTGGCTCTTTCTATTCTCTAGTGACAGCTCTATTTCGCCCGCGACGGAGTAGGCGAGAGTTCCGTTGATCCGGCCCACAGCCAGATGATGCGCAGGGAGAAGAAAAGGTGTCAGGATTGAATTTTCCCGCCCGAAGAACATCTTCCTGACACCTTTTCTTCCCTAGACTGCGACGCGCATCTGACCGCCCAGCCCGCGCCGTACGGAGACGATATGTGAACTGAAGCGAATTCCCGGAAGAGCGCTCCCCCAAGACGCCCTATTGGACGCGCCGCGCGTTGCCTGCTGCGGCATCGACGGCGGCTTGTGACACCGCCGACTCTGCAACGCTTTGCGCGCCCGTGACAATGTGCCTTTTCGAATAAGGAGAACCGCAATGAAAAGCGCACGCAGACAAACGATGACCGCTCGAGTCCCATCGATTGTGTGGAGCGCGCCGGGCAGCGCACTCCTACTGCTGGTTGTTACGGCGGGTGTCGTGCAGGCAGCGACGTCTGACGGAATCGTCCGTGCGTTTCAAAAGATTTCCAATACGGAAGGAGGCTTTGGGGGGAACCTGGATCCGGCCGATCTCTTCGGCACCGCAGTGGCGAGCCTCGGCGACGTCGATGGGGACGGCATAACCGATCTGGCGGTCGGAGTGTTCGGCGACGACGACGGCGGATTCAACACGGGCGCGGTATGGATCCTTTTCTTGAACACCGACGGAACGGTGAAAGCGGAGCAGAAGATATCCGACACACAGGGTGGATTCGGAGGAGAGCTCTCGACCAATGCCATTTTCGGCGTGTCAGTGGACGGCATAGGTGACCTTGACGGCGACGGCGTCCCGGATCTCGCTGTAGGCAATTTCGGAGATGATGATGGCGGCCTCGACCGTGGCGCAATCTGGATCGTGTTTCTCAACACCGATGGTACAGTAAAGACAGAGCAGAAGATCTCCGATACTCAGGGCGGATTCAACGGAACCCTTAGTAACTCCGATCAGTTCGGTAGCGGAGTCGCTGACGTAGGCGATCTTGACAGTGACGGAGTGACTGACCTCGCTGTGGGAGCTTGGACGGACGATGATGGCGGGCCAGACCGGGGCGCCATCTGGATCCTGTTCTTGAACACCGATGGAACCGTGAAATCCGAACAGAAGATCTCAGACACACAAGGGGGATTTGCGGGAACCCTTGACAACGGCGATCAATTCGGCAGATCTGTCGCCGACATTGGTGACCTTGATGGTGACGGTGTGACTGACCTCGCTGTGGGAGCCAATGGAGATGATGATGGCGGCCCAGACAGAGGCGCCGTCTGGGTACTGTTCATGAATTGCGACGGCACGGTGAAAGCGGAGCAGAAGATCTCTGATTCGGCTGGTGGGTTTGCCGGTGTCCTCGACGATACTGATTTGTTTGGTTGGGGAGTCGCCGGACCTGGTGATCTTGACTCCGACGGCACACTCGATCTGACAGTTGCAGCGCGGCAAGACGATGACGGCGGCCCGAACAGAGGCGCATTATGGGTATTGTTCATGAATAGCGATGGAAC
>JACZRH010000117.1:0-2603 GCA_022574815.1 Planctomycetota bacterium
GTTTGTCTTCGATTCTCTTCAGATCTTTGGGGTCATGAAAGGTCTTGGATTTGTGGAGGGGAGACTCTCCTGTGGGGACAAAATCGACATCCTTGGGCAGGTCTACTGGAAGTTCATCCTCGGGGATCTCATATTCCGAATATTGTTTGGAGAGAAGCTTCCGAAGGCGAGATCGGATAAATGCCAGCCGCTTCAGTCCGTCGTGATGGGCCATGAGTGCAATCTCCTATGCCGAGCCGACCAGCCGGTAGCCACGGGGAGATTGCAGTCTACGACATCCGGCCGGTCAGGGGAGCTACCCGCAGACTCAGCTGTGAACGTATTTTACCGCTTAACCAGCGGCCTGGTAGTGCTTCACCCCCAGTTTGATAGACCGCCCGGCCAAATGTCGGAGTAGGCAAAACCGGTCTGGGGATTGAGGAGATTTGCGGTCGCCTCGGCTCTGCGCCGTTCTCGTTTCCGCTTGCGCCTGCTTGACACGATCAGTCTACTTGATTCCCAGTCGTTTCTGGATCTCTTCTAGAGGAATGTTTTTTGTTTCAGGCATTTTCGTGAGGACCCAAATCAGCTGTCCGACCATACAGACCGAATAAAAGGCGAACACGTGGGCGCCAGACTGCTCCGCGATCAGCGGAAACGTTTGGCTGATGGCAGCGGCGAAGATCCAATGGGTGAAACTTCCGAAGGCTTGGCCCCGAGCCCGCAGCCGATGATGTCGCGGATGCACCCGCCGGTCCCCGTCGCCGCGCCGCCGTAGGGCTCGATGGCGGACGGGTGGTTGTGCGTCTCGACCTTGAACGCGATGCCGTAGTCGTCGTCGAACGCGATGACGCCGGCGTTGTCCTCGAAAACGGAGAGGCACTCGGGCCCGCGACCCGCAGCCATGAGTTCTTGCGTCGCGCGTACGATCGTGTCTTGCAGGAGGTTTTCGTAGCGGATCTCGACGGTCTCGGATTCGTCGGGCGGGGCGCGGTCCGCTTCGAGCCGCAGGGGCGCGCCGCGGTAGACGATGGCGCTCTTCAGGGTTTTGTGAACGCAGTGCTCGGACCAGGTCTGTGCGAGCGTCTCGAGCTCGAGGTCGGTGGGGTCGCGATCGCGGCCACGAAAATGGGTCTGGATCGCGCGCATCTCATCGAGCGAAAGGAATAGGTGCCCCGCGCGCGACAACTGCTCGAGCCTCGCCTCGTCCAGCTCGCGCAACGCGACCCGGCGCAGCTCAAAGGCGAACACCGGCGGCTGCTGCGACGGGCGAACGCCGGCGGTCCCCAACACGACCTGCTCGATGCAATCGTTGGCCAACACGCGGCCGATTGTTTTCACCAACTCGCCCGCGTCGATCGATCCGCCGACGACATAACGCCGGGCCGTGCGAACGGCGTCGACGTCGATCCCCTCGGCGCGCAGCTCCGCGAGGGCGCTTTCGGCGACGGGATCCATCACACCCGGCCGCAGGTGGATTTCCAAGGCGATCCCTGCGCTCGGCTCGGGAAGTTCGTCGCCGGCGGCGAGCACCTCGGATGATTCGGTCACGGGATCGGCGAACAGCTCGCGCGCGGCGCGCGCGGCGACCGCCCGGGTCAACTCGCCTTCGAGAAAGAACAGCCGGCTCGCACGAACGAACTCCACGCCCGGCAGACCGGCCTCGCGCAAGCCGGCCGCCACACCGCTATTCCGCGACGCGGCGGCGGGTTCATGGGGAACGATCTCGATCCGAAATACCGGCATCCAGCCGCCAGAAATACGAAGCAGTCGGAGCAGCGCGCGTGCGTCGCGACCGGCGCGATGATACTACACCTCGCCCGAACCGTCGCGTATTCGAGGTTTCAAATGGAAGCCGTCTTCGCCCGCCATTCGGCGAGCCTCGTCGAACAGAGGGCGAGCCGAGCACGCCGCACACCGCAAGATTCAGCGCGGCTCCGGCAGGTCGAAACGCAGGACCACGGTCGACGGCATCACCGGGTATTCGATCCGGCAGCGATACACGTCGAACCGGTCGGCGTCCCAGCCGAGCCGATCGGTGGCGAAGCGGGCCAGTTCGACGTAGCGCGGGACCTCGCGCGTCGGCAGGACCGAAAGCCCCTGTCCCAGGTACAGGACCGATTCCAAAAGCTCCAAGCGGTCGCGCTCCTTCGTTGGCGACGGAAACGGCGCGCCTTCCAGGTGCTCGCCGAAGACCGACAGCTTGGGCGAGAACGGCCCGAAGGTCCCTTCGTGCACGAGCAGATCGAGAATCAGGGCCGTGCAGGGGATGCGAACCATCACGCACACGCCGAAGTCCCGATCGAGCTCGCCGGCGTATCGGGCCCCCGCCTTGCGGGTCACGTCGCCCGTGAAACAGGTGACGGCGGCGGTGTTCCCCACGCCTTCGCCGATTAACTCTCCGTGGACGAACCCGCCCTCGGCCTCGACCGTGCGGAATTGGGGTAGCGGGTCGCTGCAGAACTTCCGAATGAGCGACACACCGTGCGGAGTCCCCCCGCCGGGATCCAGCGGTTCGCGGATCACGAGACGGAACGGGTGGCGGACCACCTGACCCACGCGCACGACTAGAGGATTTGGAATGCGTCGACAGCGTAGATCAAGCGTAGAAGAGGCGGAGGTTG
>JACZRH010000117.1:2613-6918 GCA_022574815.1 Planctomycetota bacterium
CGGTTCGCGGATCAGGGCGCGCGGCGCGCCCTCGGCATCCGTGGCACGCACGTGGGCGACGACGCAAGGTACGCTGGTGCGCAAGCGGCGCAAGCCCATGTAGCCGCGCAGCAGGGCCACATCGATCAGACTTTCGTCGGCGCTCGGGTGTACCAGACAGCAGCTCAACTGAGCGGTCGCCTGAATCCCGTAAAAATAGCTGTTGCTGCGAAAGGCGGCCCGCTTGTAGTTCAGGTCCATCTTCGCCCGCGAGTCCGCCGACCAACTACTGATCATCGCCTCGAACGACGCGCGGTCGCCGGCGTGCGTGTCGACGAGCTGCTCGAACTCATCGGCGGCCCGAGCGGCCCGGTCGATCAGCTTGCTCTTGACGTTTTGCTCGACCGCCGCCTTGAGAAACAGCCTCATGGCGCCGGCGCCGGGCACGAGATGGGCGAGTGCCAGTGGGTCTTCGGTGTCGATGATGCGGAAGACCTTCCACCCGAGCTTCATGTCGATGTTGAGGGCCCGTTGTAGGGCGCTGGCGCTCGAGATGCGGCCGGGCAGTGTCGCGATCACGGCGGCAAGCGCTGCGCGCAGCTCACCCAGGACCCGCGAGGCCTCCGAACCGAAGTTCGGTCCGCTCGCGGCCGCCTCTTCGACGATCGTCTTGCCGGACATTCGCTTTCCGCCGTTTCGCCGCATGGTTGCCGTTTCGCCGTTCGTACGCGCAAAAAGACGCGGGCTACTACTCAGAGCGCGGACTGCCGAACGATGTCAATCCGAGCGCAGCATTTCGTCACTCCGAGCGCCGCAGCTCGTCCTTCCGAGCGCAGCGAGGAATCTTGCCGAATCCGCGACAAGGCGTTCGCTCCGCGCAGTGTTCCGTCCAACGTCTCGCGCTCCCCGCAGTTGTCCGTGCAGGATACCACGGATGTGCGATGGGCATCCAGCCGAGTTGCGGAGGGGTGGTTATTTGCCAGCAAAATGCCAGCAACTCTTGACACCGCTTCGCCCGCGCGGTAAGGTTCAGCAGGATCCCGTGAACGCCTCGACCGCACCCGTGATCGGAGGCCGCCAACTCTCGTTTCGCATCGAATCGGAGGACTCAACATGAAGACCACCCTCGCTCTCTTAGCCGCAGCCGTTTTGATGGTGCCGGCCGCTATCGCGCAGCCGGAGTCCGCCTTTCGACTGTTCCTCTCCGAGGAAGGCGTCGAGGGCAACGCGCCGCTCAAAGGCCTGGCCCCCGCGCTGGTCAATCCCGTGGTCGCAACGGGCGGCGGACCCGTTCGGCTTTTCGTCTGGGGGCAGGTGACGGGGACATGCACGCCCCAAAAATTCATCGGGGTCGGCTACAATGTTCGCACGACCGGCTCGGCCCGCGTAATCGATGCGCGCACTTGGAATTACTCCAACATCCTTAACCGCTGGACCGTAACCAACGGCGGTCAGATCGGCGGCGGCGAACTGGTCAACGTCAGGCTTGCCGCGAATCCGATCGGCTTCTTCGCAGTCGCCGACAACGCCGGTCCCGGCGGCTTCGATCTCCAGTTCGACCCGGCCACCCAATCCACCGTGCTCGGGTGGATCGAAGTTGACGGCGTCGGAGACCTTTTCCTTGAATTCGGGGACGTAGGTGTGGTCGTGTCGGGCTGCTCCGGCGACTGTGAGCTGTATTTGGGATTCGGTGACGAGTGGTGGCCATTGACCTGCCGCAACCCGCCCGGGCGCAGCCCCTTGCCCGAGGCCACACTGGTCGAAGTGGAAATCCTCGGCGACCTGAATTGCGACAATCTCTTCAACGGAGGAGACATCGACCCGTTCTTCCTCGCGCTCGCCGATCCCGTCCTGTATCAACAGGTGTTTCCCAACTGTGATCGAGACCACGCGGACATGAACGGCGATGGGCAAGTAAATGGTGCCGACATCGACGTGTTCTTTGAGTGTCTCGGCGCCGGCGGGTGCCCGTAGGCGGTCGCGCTCATGTGGATGATGAACCGAGTCGGCGTGTCAAACTACCGGGAGCACGAAACATCGTGCGTCAGGCTGAGCGAAGCGAAGCATCTGGCACAGCACCCGGCAAGATTCCTCGCTGCGCTGGGAATGACGGTGTTCGACATTTCTCGCTCTGAAAGAGCAAGGAGGGTTTCATGATGAAGATGAATTGGACTCTTGGTGTTTTGGCTGGGATGACGCTCGTCGCTGCTATTTCCACGGCGCAAGGGCAGAACGCGTTCCGCTTGTTCCTGGCGACGGAGGGCGTCGACGGCAACGACCCGCTCAACGGCCTGTCGCCGAGATTGACAAACCCCGTCGTCGGGACCTGTAACGGCCCGGTCCGGCTGTACGTCTGGGGGCAGGTCATCTCGAACGAGCCTGATGTCCGGTACATCACGGTGAGCTACAACGTGCGCACGACAGGCACCGCCGAAGTCGTCTCCGCGCGTACCTGGAACTACACGAACATCCTCCCGCGCTGGTCCGTCACGAACGGCGGGCAGCTCGGGGGCGGTGAGCTGATGAACGTGCGACTTACCGCCGGTCCGGTGGGATGCCCCGGCGTACGCAACTACAACTTCAACAACCTCGACCTCCAATTCGACCCCCTGACGACTTCAACCGTGCTGGGCTGGATCGAAGTCGACGGGGTCGGTGAGATTCGGCTGGAGGTGGGCGACATCGGGATCATCCGGATCGGCGGGACCCAGGAAAACTACCTGGGCTTCGGCGACGAGGGCCGGAAGGGCAACCCGATTCCGGAAGCCACAATCTTCATGTGCGGCGACCTGAACTGCGACGGGCGCTTCGACGGCGCCGACATCGACCCGTTCTTCCTCGCCCTCGGCGACCCGGCCGCCTACGCGCTGCGCTTCCCCGACTGCAATCGTGAACTCGCCGACATGAACGCCGACGGCCAAGTAAACGGCGCCGATATTGACGTGTTCTTCGAGTGTCTCGGCGGCGGAGGGTGCCCGTAGCGGATCAGCAAAATATGACTGACGGGGTCGAATACGCGGCCGGCGGGTGCGCCGCGTCTCTAGCGGTTTTCTTGCCCACGGCGCCACAAGAGGTATATTGACGCGTGCAAGACCCTCGTGGGTCGGCCTTACCCGCCACAGATCGCAAGGTGGAAGACCGGGCACAGCGCTCTCTGCATGATGGTGAGAGGAGGACTCGTGATGCGAACCGCCTTGGTCGCCTTGACCTGCATTCTGGCTCTGCGGACCGCAGCCAACGCGCAGCCAGCGTCGGCCTTTCGCTTGTTCCTCGCCGCGGAGGGGGTCGCGGAGCAGGAACCGCTCAACGGCCTGTCGCCGACGCTCGCTAACCCTGTGCTGGATACGTGGGCCCATCCGCAGCGCTTGTATATTTGGGCGCAGGTTTTGGGGACGATCTCCCCGCAAAAGTATTTCTCCATCGGCCTGGACATTCGAACGTCTGATCAGGCCGAAGTCTTCCAAGCCGGGCTGTACAACTACACGAACGGCTTGGCGCGCTGGGAAGTCGTCATTGGCGGACAGTTACGCGGCGGGGAATTCGTCGACGTAGGTCTGTTCGCGGATCCGCTGGCAAACTTCGGTGTCGCCGACAATAGTGCGAACGGGCTCGATGGCCATTTCGATCCGGTCACCGGCGCCACGTTGATCGGGTGGGTCGACGTGAACGGAAACGGGAACGTATTCCTCGAGATCAACGACTTCGGCATTCTCGGCACCGGCGGGGAGTGCGAACTGTAATTGGGATTCGGTGACGAAAACAACGGGCTGACGTGCTCGAATCCGTGGGGACGCAGCACGCTGCCGGAGGCGACGCTGGTCAACGGCGGCTGCGTTCGCGACTTGAATTGCGACGGTCTTTCGAATGGCGGAGATATCGACCCGTTTCTTCTCGCGCTGGGCGACCCGGAGGAATATCGTCGGCGATTCCCCAATTGCGACCCGTCGCTCGCCGACATCAACTGCGACGGAGCCGTGAACGGCGGGGACATCGATCGCTTTTTTGTTTGGTGCGATCCAGGCCCCTGTCCGTGTTGGTGCCGGTGAATTTCGAGAGCTTACCCAGGGGTTTCCGGGAGTTGAGTCGGACCCCGCCGGTGCGGGCGGACATTGCGCCGGTACCGGTTCCGGTCGCGACAAACACGGCGCGCGACCACTCGAACATAACCAATTGCGCAACGGGTGGTTACAGGATTTCACCCCCCGATGCCGTGGCGGGGAAACTGTTTCCGTCAGAGCGGTTCCTCGACTTTTTGCTTGCTTTCAGATGCCTTTTGCTGATACAGTATCCGGCTTAACCGGCGGCGAACAAGCGCGGTGTCACTCC
>JACZRH010000117.1:6928-13470 GCA_022574815.1 Planctomycetota bacterium
GGATCGGAAGGAGCAGCCGAAGCCGCGGCGCGAACTTTCAGCCGATGAGAACAGGCTGGTTCGCGCGACTACGGCGCATAATTCGTTTATGGAAAGCAACTTACGGTCGAATTGCCGTTCGACCTCCCTTGAAACGAGCACCCCAAAAGGAATCGTTTCACCAGATTTTCCTTGCCCCGACGAGGCCTGTGATGGTACAGTCTCTCGCTTAACCGGCGGAGAACAAGCGCGGTGTCACTCCGCCGACGATGGTTTCGACATAGGATCACGGATGAGCACACAACCCAGCACCACCGGCCCGGCCGGTCACGCCCACTCGTTCGTCCTGGAATTCGAAAAGCCCATCGCCAAGATGGAGCAGGAAATCCAGCGGCTCGAAGCGAGCCAGGCCGAGTCCGGGCGCGACTACGCGGAGATCATCGCGAGCATTCGTGACCAGCTCGACAAGGCCTTGCGCGAGGCCTACGGCAACCTCACGCCCTGGGAAAACGTCCAGGTCGCGCGCCACCCGCGGCGTCCGCTGCTGCGCGACTACCTGCAAATGATCACGCAGGACTTCTGCGAGCTGCATGGCGATCGGCTGTACGGCGACGACAAAGCCATCATCTGCGGGTTCGCCCGCATGGCCGGGCAGCGCGTGATGCTTATCGGCCAGCACAAGGGCCGTGACACGCGCGAGAAGATCGAGGCGAATTTCGGCTGCGCCCACCCGGAAGGCTACCGCAAGGCCCTCCAGAAAATGAAGCTGGCCGCCAAGTTCCAAGTACCGATCGTCTGTCTGATCGATACGCCCGGTGCCTATCCCGGCGTCGAGTCCGAGGAGCGCGGGATCGCGACCGCCATCGCCGTCAATCTGATGGAAATCTCCCTCCTGCCGACGCCGATCGTCGCGGTGGTCATCGGCGAGGGCGGCAGCGGCGGCGCGCTGGGGATTTGCGTGGCCGATCAGGTCGCGGTCATGGAGCACGCCTACTACTCGGTCATCAGCCCGGAAGGCTGTGCGGCGATACTCTGGAAGTCCGGCGAGCACGCGGCCAAGGCCGCCAATGCGCTTCGGCTCGGCCCCCGCCACCTGAAAGAACTGGGATTGATCGATTCCATCATCGAGGAGCCGCTCGGCGGCGCCCATCGCGATCCGAAAGCCGCCGCCGCCAACGTCGAGCGTTGGATCGGTCGCAGCCTGCGCGACTTGCGGCGATTGAAGACCGAAACGCTCCTGAAACGCCGCTACGAGCGGCTGCGTATGTCGGGGAAATTCTGCACGACGCCGTCCCAGACGGTCGAGACCAAGCCGGCCAAGGGACGATCGCGGCGCGGTGCGGCGGAGCCCAAGGCCGTGTCGGGCGTGCGAAGCTGAGTGTTAAATCGCGCGTGGCATTTCCATGAACCCTGCAAACCCGGCCGAACAGCCGCTGGAAATCGACCTCGACCGATCCAAGGAGCTGCGAATCAAGTGGGCCGATGGACACGCCGGCGTGCTCCCGCTAGCCGAATTGCGTCGGGCGTGCCCTTGTGCCACCTGCCGCACCGCCCGGGAAGAACGAGCCAAGAACCCGCTGCACGTTATACCGGCCGATTCGGACCCGATGAAAATGGCGACTGCCCGTGACGCGCAGCTCATGGGGACCTATGCTCTGCGGATCACCTGGAACGACGGGCACGACACCGGCATCTATAACTATGGGATGCTCAGAGCGCTTTGCGGGTGCGAGTCGTGCCGGAAGTCTCGCACGGAAGCGGACCGAGCCTGAACCGAACCGAAGGAAGCGTTCGGCCGTAGTAAGCCTTAGCGGTCGGGAATCTCGAAAGTATCGGAAGTTTGTCGTAGGCGAACTCTGATAAAACGGGTATAATAGCTTCACCAGTAACGGATTATGGTTTCTTACAGGCTTTGACGGACGACAGACGAACATGCAAGTACGCAGCCCGGCACAACAAGCAGTCGATCTCTCGCTATTCCTGTATGATCGGCCCCTGCACCCGGAACTCTTCACCCATCACGCGGACTACCGCGTGGAACAGTCCCGTTATCGGGCGGACATCTGGATCCTTGGCCTCAGTCACCTGGTGACCGTTTCGTCCGGCCCGCTCGTTCTCACCGAGCTGGTCTACCGCGATAGCGACGTCCTGCCGACTCGCGGTGTCCTGACGCGGTTTCGGCTCAAGGGCGAGCGCGATCACGAGCGGACCTCCGACGACGATTTGCGCTACATGGTCAGCAGCCAGGTCGAGATGATGGACGAGCCGCTCTACAAATCGGTCCACAACGACCTGCTGCGACACGCGTCGAAGCGCGGCTGGTTGTACACCTACGACCAGTGGGCCGAAGGCGATCTGGCACCGTTTTCGTACATCGATCATGAGGCGCGGGACGGCGAATTTCACATTCACGCCTTTCACGCGTTCCCGCAGGAAAGGACGCTGATCAAGTCCCAATCCATCTTCGAGCTGCCCCCGACCTAAGCCGGGGAGCGTCTTCGCCAGCGCGGTCACGGCGGAGGCTCGCCGCACGCCGGTCTTCCGCTCGCCGCGAAAGTCCCTGCGGTCTTGATTCGGTTTCCAGGTGACAGCATGCCCGATTCCGACATCGAGACCATTCGCGTCACGGGCGCCCGCGAGCACAACCTGCGCAGCGTGTCGCTCACCCTGCCCAAGAACCAGCTCATCTGCTTCACCGGCGTCTCGGGCAGCGGGAAGAGCAGCCTCGCTTTCGACACGCTCTACGCCGAGGGGCAGCGCCGCTACATTGAATCGCTCAGCTCCTACGCGCGCCAGTTCATGGGACAGCTTCCCAAGCCGGACGTCGATCAAATCTTGGGCCTGGCCCCCTCGATCTCGATCCAGCAGAAAACCAGCGGCTGGAACCCGCGCAGCACGGTTGGCACGATCACCCAAATCCACGATTACCTGCGCGTGCTCTACGCCCGGGCCGGAACGCCGCACTGCCCCACCTGCGGCCGCCTGATTTCCGCCCAAACGCGCGAGCAGATGCTCGCGCGCGTCTGCACGATGCCCGCGGGTTCGCGCTTCATGCTTCTGGCACCGAAGGTTCGCGCCCAGAAGGGCGAATACCGTGACCTGTTCGAAGAGCTGCTGCGACAGGGCTACGTGCGCGCTCGTGTGGACGGCGAAGTCATCGACCTCTCCGACCCGCCGGCGCTCGATCGCTATCGCCGGCACGATATCGAGGTCGTGATCGACCGACTCACGATCCGTCCCGGAATTCGATCGCGCGCCGCCGAGGCGCTCGACGCCGCCCTGGTTGCGGGCGAAGGGACGGCGATCGTGGCGTTCGTCGGGGAACCCGCACCACCGACGCAGTCGCGGGAACGAAAGGGAAAGTCGCGCCGCGCGGTTGCCGCCGCCGCCGCGGACGACATTCTGCTTTCCTCTGGTTACGCCTGCACCGCTTGTGACGTCAGCTTCGAACCGCCGAACCCGCAGATGTTCAGCTTCAACAGCCCCATGGGGATGTGTACGCATTGCGACGGTCTGGGGACGCGATTTGATTTCGACCCGGACCTGCTCGTGCCGGATCCTTCGCGCAACTTCCTGTCGCCTTGCATCACGGCGTTTCGGCACAAGCCGGGCCGTTGGCGCAAGCACCTCTATGAAGGCGCGGCCGAACACCTGGGGATCGATCTGCGGACGCCGTGGAGCGAATTGCCGCGGGCGGCACGCGAGGCGCTGCTGTACGGCACCGGAGACGCACACATCACCTTTACTTGGCGCTCGCGGCATGGGACCTGGAAGCACGGCGGCACATTCGAGGGTGTCATCGCCGAGTTGAACACGCGGCACCGCAAGGCGACCTCGCCGATGGTCCGCCGTTTTTATGAGCAGTTCATGCGCCAGTCGAGCTGTCCGCGCTGCAACGGGGCGCGGCTCAACGCGCAGGCGCTGGGGGTCACGCTGAGCAGCGCCCCCAGCGACGGCCGCGTGGCGCTGAACATCGATGAATTCTGTCGATTGCCCATCCGACGTGCGCTGGAAGTCTGCCGTCATCTCGAATTCGAGGGTGTGCGGCGGATCATCGCCGTCGAACCGTTGAAGGAGATCCTCGCGCGGCTGCAATTCCTGGTTGAGGTGGGGCTCGACTATCTCGCGCTCGACCGTCCGGCACCGACGCTATCCGGCGGCGAATCGCAGCGCATTCGGCTCGCGAGCCAGATCGGTTGCGGGCTGGTCGGCGTGCTCTACGTGCTGGACGAACCCAGCATCGGACTGCACCCGCGCGACCATCGGCGTCTGCTGGCATCATTGCGTCGGCTGCGCGACATGGGCAACACCGTCGTGGTCGTCGAACACGACCGCGACACGATGGAGGCGGCCGATAGAATCGTCGATTTCGGCCCGGGCCCCGGCGTGCGCGGCGGGCGGTTGGTCGCGCAAGGCGACCTCGAAGCGATCGCCGCCGAACCCGCTTCCGTCACCGGCGCCTATCTTTCCGGCCGTCAATCGATCGAGATTCCCGCGACGCGCCGGCCCGTGACTCGTCGCGCCCCATCCAAACGCCGCGCCACCCCCGCGAGTCGCCGATAAACCCCGCCGCCTTGCACTATGCGGCCCGTCACGTGGGCTTCGGCTCGTGATCCCGGCCGTGAGATTCAAGCGCGGATGCCTCGCATCGATCCCCGCCCTCATGGCATAATCGCACCGGGGGATTTCGCCGATACCACAACAACGGTTTGAAATCCGTCGACGGCGCGAAGGGCCCGAGTCGATGCCGATAACCATGATTTGTCCTCATCTGAGTTGCGGCCAAACGGTCGTCGCGCCGGACTCGGCCCGCGGAAAGGTCCTGCGCTGCGCCCATTGCAAGCGCACGTTCATGGTGCCGGACCGGGGGCCGCCGCAGCCCAGCCCGGTTTCTGAGGACTCGACCGGCGAGCCGCCCGCGAAACGCTGACAAGGCCTCCTCCGACGGCCGCAGTGGTCGAATCACTATGCATCAAAACCACGATCCGCATTCCGCCCGCACGACTAAGCACCGCAGCCCAAGCACGGACGCGACGCCCGCGAGCTGCGACCGACCGGCGGCCACGCGAGAGAAGCCCGGCGATCGCGCGGCCATCGAGCGCCTCTATATGCTCAAGCGCCAGCTTCTGCGCCTGCGCAACGCCGCGCTGCCCGTGGAAGACATCGCCGGGCAGCTCGTGCGCCTGCATGAAGACGTGGTGCCCAAGGAACTGCGCGCGTATTTCCGCGATATTGCCGACCATGCGCACCGCGCGGTGGGCGCGCTCGACGTGATTCGCGAAATGCTGACCACGGCCATCTCCGTGAACGTGGCGCTCGTGTCTGTCACGCAAAACGACATCGTGAAGCGGCTGGCGGGGTGGGGCGCTATTCTGGCAATTCCGACCGTGGTGTTCAGCAACTACGGCATGAACTTCAAGGGCATGCCGGAGCTGGAGCATCCGGCGGGGTATCCCATCGTGCTGGCGTGCACGGCCACCGCTTGCGTGTGGCTGTATCGCAAGCTGCGCAAATCCGGCTGGATCTAGGAGACAAGAGATGGCGCGTTGCTGCTGGGCGGGCGAAGACCCGCTGATGATCGAGTATCACGACACCGAGTGGGGCGTGCCCTCGCACGATGATCGCCACCTTTACGAGATGCTCATTCTCGAAGGTGCGCAGGCCGGGCTGTCATGGCAGACCATTCTTCGCAAGCGGGCGCGCTATCAGGAAGTGTTCGAGGGGTTTGATGCGGCACGCGTGGCGCGCTTCACGCCGGCGCGTATCGAAAAGCTGCTCGCCGATCCGGGCATCGTACGCAATCGCGCCAAGGTGGAGGGCGCCGTCATCAATGCGCGGAAGGTGCTGGAACTTCAGGAAGAAATGGGTTCGCTCGACGCATTCCTGTGGTCGTTTGTCGATGGCAAGACCATCGTCAACCGCTGGGACAGCTACCGCGATGCACCCGCCGCGACCGACGCGTCCAAGGCGATGAGCAAGGCGCTGATCAAGCGCGGTTTCAAGTTTGTCGGCCCGACCATCTGCTACGCCTTCATGCAGGCCACCGGCATGGTCGACGATCATGAAGCGGGGTGCTTTCGCGCCGGCAAGGCTTAGCGCGTGAAGCCTCTTTTTGATCGGGCGAATGTCCGTTATTCTCGCCAGTCCCAACATTGACGGAGTCGTTCTTCATGTCGCTGAATTTTCTCGGCATTGCCGGCAGCCTGCGCCGCAAATCCACCAACCAGGGCCTGCTGCGCGCGGCATCCACCCGCCTGCCCGCAGGCGTGGAAATGGACGTGGCCGACCTGACGGATATTCCGTTCTACAACGCCGACATCACCGAGAAGCCCGCCTCGGTGGTGCGCGTGCTTGAGCAGATCGGGCGCGCCGATGCGCTGGTGCTGGCTTGCCCCGAATACAACTATTCGCTGGCGCCGGCGCTGAAGAACATTCTGGATTGGGCCTCGCGCGAGCCCAACAACGCGTTGCTGGCAGGCAAGCCGGTCGCGATTCTCGGCGCGGGCGGCGGCATGGGCACGTCTCGCGCGCAGTACCACCTGCGTCAGGTGTGCGTGTATCTG
>JACZRH010000118.1 GCA_022574815.1 Planctomycetota bacterium
GCTGACATGGTTTTCCAAGAAGGTCCGCCAGGTCTGAGACGGCGGCTTGCGATGCCGGCACATGTACTCCGCGACGGTCGATTCGGCCACGGTGTAGCCGAGCAACGCATTCATCCTGCCGATTGCCAACAACATGATTTCGCTCCTGGCGGGAATCATGGTGTTCTGCACGGTCTTCTCCATCGTTCCTCAGCTCATCGATCAAGCGGCGACCGATCCCGCCGTGCTCGACGGTCTCGGCAGCCTGAAAGCGGCGGTGGATGCAGGCGAAACCTTTTCCCCGCAACTGTTGCAGAAGACCATTTTCGACGCAGGCAACGAGGGAATCACCTTCACCTGGATGCCCCAGCTCTTCAAGAGCATGCCCGCCGGGCAGTTCTTCATGACTCTGTTCTTCACGGCACTGGTTTTCGCAGCCTTCACGAGCCTGCTGGCGATGGTCGAGCTGGCCACCCGCGCACTGGTGGACGGCGGCGTTTCGCGGTCACGGGCCATCCAATGCGTCGGATTGGGCGGCTTCCTGCTCGGCGTGCCCTCCGCATTATCGATGAAGTTTCTTCAGAACCAGGACTGGGTCTGGGGCGTGGCGCTCATGCTGGCCGGCCTCTTCTTCGCGATCGCGATCATCGCGCACGGAGCTCGAAAGTTTCGCATCGAGCAACTGAACCATGCCGACTCGAACGTCCGGGTCGGCCGCTGGTGGGACGTCGTGATCTGCATTCTCGTGCCGATTCAGGCCGTCATCCTACTCGCGTGGCTGCTCTACGACGCATGGAGCGGAAATCCCGAGAACTGGCTCAAGCCGTTCGACGTGTACAACGTCGGAACCGTGCTGATTCAATTCGTGGTGGTGCTGGTCGTTCTGATCCTGGCCAACAAGTGGATCGTGCGCCGCTGCAACAGGCCGGATGGGGAGAACGTCCAAGCCGGGTGACGCCGGCAGCAGGCGATTCGGCGCGCGTGCGACGGCGACGTGTCGTGTGCAGGACGAATATGCTGGAATAACCGCCAAGGCAGCTTCTCGTTTTGCGCGTTTGCGAGCCGATTCCGACGGCGCTATGATGTCGCGCTATGCCGGGTTCCATGAACAAATCGAGGGTATCACAATGACCCCGTTGCCATCGGGTCGGTTCAGAGTCGCCCGCCGAGTGGCAGCGGGCATTATCGCACTTGTCTCCGCGCTGGCCAGCGCCGCCGACGACCGGCCCAACATCATCTTCATCATGGCCGACGACCACGCCGCCCACGCACTGAGTGCCTACGGCAGCCGCATCAATCGCACGCCCAACCTCGACCGCCTGGCGAACGAGGGCATGCTCTTCCGCAACACCTTCTGCACCAACAGCATCTGCGCCCCCAGCCGAGCCGTCATCCTGACCGGCAAGTACAGCCACCTCAACGGCGTGATCGACAACGCGACCGTCTTCGACGGCGGCCAGCTCACCGTGCCAAAGCTGCTGCAAAAGGCCGGCTACCAGACCGCCATGATCGGCAAGTGGCACCTCAAGAGCGATCCGACCGGCTTCGACTACTGGAACATTCTGCCGGGGCAGGGCGTCTATCACGATCCCGACATGATCGAGATGGGCAAGCGCAGCAAGCAGAGCGGCTACGTGACCGACATCATCACCGACAAGGCCCTCGAGTGGCTTGAGCAGCGACAGGACGACAAGCCGTTCTTCCTCATGTATCAGCACAAGGCTCCGCATCGCCGCTGGAACCCGGACGATAAGCACGCCGACATGTACGAGGGCATCGACATTCCGCTGCCGGCCACGTTCGACGACGACTACGCGACGCGCAGCGACGCCGCGCGCACGCAGGCAATGACCGTCGAGCGGCACCTGACGGCGCAAGACTTGAAAGTGCCGCCGCCCGAAGGCCTGAGCGGCGCTGCGCTCAAGAAGTGGAAATACCAGCGCTACATCAAGGACTATCTTCGCTGCGTCGCTTCGATCGACGACAATGTGGGGCGGCTGCTCGATTATCTCGACAAGAGCGGGCTCGCGAAGAACACGATGGTGATCTACACGTCGGACCAGGGCTTCTTCCTCGGCGATCACGGCTGGTACGACAAGCGCTTTATGTACGAGCATTCGCTGCGCATGCCGCTGCTGGTTCGCTATCCGCCGGAGATCAAGCCCGGTTCGGTCAGCGACGCCTTGTCGCTCAACCTCGACTTCGCGCCTACGTTTCTCGACCTGGCCGGCGCCGACATTCCGGCGGCGATGCAGGGACGCTCACTGCGGCCGTTGCTGAAAGGCGAGACGCCGCCGAACTGGCGCAAGTCGATGTACTACAACTACTACGAGTATCAGGGCGGCGGGCACATGGTGCGGCCGCACTACGGCGTGCGGACGCAGCGCTACAAGCTGATGCATTTTCACGACGGGATCGACGCGTGGGAACTTTTCGATCTGCAAAAGGACCCGGACGAACTGAACAACGTCTATGATAATCCGGCCTACGCCGGCACGGTCAAGGAGCTCAAGTCGGAGATTGCCAGGCTTCAGCGGCAGTACGGTGATTCGCCCGAGCTGGTCAAGGAGCTGACCGCGAAATCGGCCGAACATTTTGCGCCGCGCGGCAAGTCGCTCGGGCCGGTTAGACATCCGGATTTCGCGTGGGCCCAGGATGCTGAAATCGCTGCGTCGGATGGCGGTTACGACATCACGGGCAAGCACCAGGGCTATGCGCTCAAAAAAACGCCGCGGCCCATCACGAAACGGGCAACATTTCGGTGCACGTTCAAGACGCTGCGCAAGGTCGGCACGCGCAACGGCTTCATTGTCTTCGGCGACGACAAGAATCCGCAAAGCCTAATCAAGTGCGGCGTCTACATCGCCGGCGGCGAATACGTGATTCTGCACGGATCGTTCGATCGTCCCGCTGCCGACGACGTGAAGCACGCGGTCGTCTTCGACCGGGACAAGACCTTTGATATCACGGTCCACGTGGATCTGGAGTCACGCCGAATTGTGATGAATATCGATGGAAAAGAGATTTCGGCTCCGATCGGCAAGGCCTGGAATCAGATCAGCTATTACGGGTACGCGGCAAATCGCACGTCGACGCATTTCGGCCCGATCGAGGTCAGAAGCGAGTAGGGCGGGTTTCACCCGCCGCTCGAACGGGCCTAACCAGTCGGATGCGGCCGCCTGTTCCAACTCTTTCGAGGGGCCTCAGGTCCCCGAGGGCAAGACTTCGGCGAAGCTGAGTTCGTGTCCATCGGGATCCAGGACGTGAAAGAAACGCTCGCCCCATGCTGCGTCCCGTGGCGACTCGGGGCTCAAGCCCGCCGCGAGAAATTCCTGGTATTGCGCGTCCGCATCATCAACTCTGAATATGGCCCGTCCCCACCACGCGTGCCCGTACGTTGGAACGGCGGTAAGATTGACGAAGGCCGCGCCTGCTTGAAGGCTCGTGAACGATGCGTCCACGCCGCCATATACCAGCCTGAAACCAAGGTCTTGGTAGAACGCGACCGAACAGGCCATATCGCGGACCGCCAATGTTACGGCACTAATACGCTCGATAGCCACTCTCTGAGCTCCATCGCCAGACCGCTGCCTTGTATCGGTGCGCTCTCGGAATATCAAGCTGCATAGAATCCAACATGCGTTCGCCGTTGCAGATCCTCCGGCGGCGGATCGGGCGGCTGGTGCGCGCCGCCAGGTGCTCGGTCTTGTTCGTTCATTCACTCTGACGTGCGGTCATTTCTGCCAGGGCACCGCGCCGCTCCGCTGAAGGTGCGCTTGAAGGGCCTTCGAGAGCGGACCGTACATCTCATGCTTGCCTGGCAGAGGCTGCTCTTCCTTGGGATCTTCCGCGAGATTGAAGAGTTGCATGGGCTCGAACGGAGAATTCTGCACGAGCTTGTAATCACCGCGCCGCACGGCATAGAACGCGCGGCCAGCGTATCGGCGGCCGCCTTCGCGGCGAACCCAGATCAGCGTACGGTCGTTGCGCGCCTGTGACCGCCCGAGCAGGGTCGGCAGAATGCTGCGCCCGTCGAGTTGGATCTTGGTTTCTACACCGGCCGCACCGCAGACCGTCGGAAAGAGATCCATCGTCATCGCGAGGCGCGCTGATCGCGATCCCGCTTCGATACGGCCCGGCCAAACGGCACAGGCCGGCACGCGCAGGCCGCCTTCGTACATTCCGCCCTTGCCGCCGCGCAGCGGGCCGTTGCGAGCGCCGACGCCGAGTTGGCCGCCATTGTCCGATGTGAAGATGATCAGCGTATTGTCGGCGATGCCGGCGTCTCTTATCGCGGCGATCACTTTTCCGATGCCATCGTCCATGTGCTCGATCAAGGCGACCAGTTTCGCCCTCTTCTCAGCGATGCCGATCTCGCGTTTCTTGACCTTGTCGAGCCAGTCCTTCGGCGGCTGGATGGGCGTGTGCGGGGCATTGTAGGCCAGATAGAGGAAGAACGGCTTGCCGGTCTTCGCTCGCACCGCTATGTAGTCGACCGCCCAGCGCGTGAAGATGTCCGTCGCGTGACCCTGCGGATGCACGTCGTCGAGGTCGCGCTGCATGTAGTGGTTGCCGTGGCGCTTGTGATGGTAGTAGTCATCCATCATGTCGCCGAGGAAACCGTGGAAGTGGTCGAAGCCGCGGCGGATCGGGTGGTTCTCCTTTCGCAGGCCGAGGTGCCACTTGCCGATGACGGCCGTGTGGTACCCGGCCGGCTTGAGCAATTGCGGCAGCAAGACCGCATTCTGCGAAAGATAGCCCCAGTTGTCTTTCACATTCGTGCGGATCACGCCGGGGACACCGACCAGGTCGGGGTAGCGTCCGGTCAGAAGCGCTGCCCGCGTCGGCGAGCAGACCGGGCCATTGGCGTAGAAATTGTCGAAGCGCATGCCGGCCGCCGCCAAGGCGTCGATGTGCGGGCTCTTCAGGTCGGGCGCGCCGTAGCTGGACAGGTCGCCGAAACCGAGATCATCGACCAGGATCACGATGATGTTCGGTTTGGCCGATCCGCCCGCTGCGTGCACCATGTGCGGCAGCGCCATGGACGCGGCGGCAAGCCCCGCTAACTTCAGGATGGCACGTCGCGACGGCCGGCGTCTCATCCACGTTCTCCAACGATGCGGCAATCTCTGATTGACATACTCCCAACGGGTGCCCCACACTCTACCAGCGCTGTCCGGCGGACACTACTCGGCGACGTGATCGTGCCTGTTCTCGATGGTCACGGTTTCGCGCCACGTGATCGAGCAGCCGACCGCTGAAAAGCTCGGCATCACAGGGCGGGCTGGCGCGGCGCGCAAGTCTTTTTCTCGCATAGCTCTCGCTAGCTCGGTAAAGAATCGCGGCCAGAAAAGCGGCCGCGACAAGAAGTGAGACAAGAAGGGCACGAATCAAACCAGCAGGGGCCAAGCGGGTCCACCTGGTTGGAAATGCTGGGGCGGAGAGTTCGGACGCCAGCCGACTGCGGAGTATGCCAAGTGTAACGGCCGTGATCACAATTCCCGGGGATTCACGATGTAGTTGGCCGGCGGCGGCATCCAGGGCGGCCCGAGTGTCGGTGAGACCGACGAACTCGGCTCCATTTCTTTCTACTACAGCTTTCCGGGCGGCCGGCGGTTTTTCCCCTCTCGTTTGGTCAGTGAATCGCCGAGGTCGTCGCGAGCTTGTTCGGCAAGGGCTTGCAGACGCTTGACCACGTCGGGATGTTCGGCGGCGACGTTCGTCGTTTCGCCTATGTCGCTGCTCAGGTCGTACAACTCCAGCCCGGCCATTTTCTGCGTGTAGCCGGCGGGTTTTCCGTCCGCGCCCGGCTTGCCGGTCAGGCTGCGGTAGCGGTGCGGCAGAATCAGCTTCCATTTGCCGGAGCGCAGGGCTTCCAGGTCGTTGCGATGGTAGTAGAAATAGAGCACTTCGTGCGGCGATTTCGCGCCCGGCTCACCGGCCATCAGCGGCCAGATGTCCAGGCCGTCGATCTTTCGCGCCGGCAGCGAAGCGCCGATGAGCTTGGCGATCGTCGGCAGAAGGTCGATGGTCATCAGCGGCTCGTCGCAGGTCGCACCGGCGGGGATGCGGCCGGGCCAGCGCATGATGCACGGCTCGCGCACGCCGCCCTCCCAGGTCGTGCCCTTGCCCTCGCGCAGCGGACGACTCGAGCCGGCGTGATTGCCGTAGGAGAGCCACGGGCCGTTGTCAGAGGTGAAGATCACCAGCGTGTCATCTTCGAGGCCGTTGCGTTTGAGCGCGTCCAGAACCCGGCCGACGGACCAGTCGATCTCCATGATCACGTCGCCGTAGCGGCCTTGCCGCGATTTGCCCTCGAATTTCTCGGAGACAAACAGCGGTACGTGCGGCATGACGTGCGGGAGGTAGAGAAAGAACGGGCGATCCTTATTGCGGTCGATGAAGTCCACCGCCCGCTTTGTGAATAGCGTTGTGAACTCTTTCTGATCCTCGGCGGTAATCTTCGGATTCACGATGCGTTCACCGTCGAATAGAGGCAAATCGGGGTAGCCGCGCTTTCGCTTCGCCGCGCCCTCCGGCAGATCCACGATGCTGGGGTGCAGCGGCCACATATCGTTGGAATAGGGAATCCCGAGGAATTCGTCGAATCCGTGCCGCGTGGGGAGGAACTTCGGATGGTGCCCGAGATGCCACTTGCCGAAAACCGCGGTCGCGTAGCCCTTCGACTTGCAGAGTTCGGCGAGGGTCAATTCCTGCGCGTTGATTCCGTGCTTGGCGTTCGGCCCGAGCGCTCCGGTAATGCCGATGCGATTGGGATAGCAGCCGGTCAGCAGCGCCGCACGCGAAGCCGAGCAGACCGGTTGAGCGACGTAGAAACTGGTGAAGCGCATTCCGTCGGCGGCCATGCGATCCAAGTTCGGCGTATCAAAGTCCTTCGCGCCGAACGCGCCGACATCGGAGTATCCCTGGTCGTCGGTGTAGATGATGACTATGTTCGGCGACCGTAGTCCGGACAGCGACGGTCCGCTGGGAAACAGGCCTGGCAGAGCCAACACAGCGGCTCCGGCCCCGGAGGTCTTCAGAAAATCCCGACGGGTTTGCTGTTGATCGGTCATGGTCTTGTGCTCCTCGGCGTGAAGGACGCAGGCGTCACGGTCAGGGTCTCGCCGCGTCGGGTCTGAAGCTCGATGACATTGTCGCCGTAGCGCAGCTTGCACGCACCGCCCAGTTTCGATCGGACGGCAGCGCTCGTCAATTCGCCGCCGTCCCATGCGATATCGACGATGAACCCGCCGCGGGCGCACAGCCCGCGCACATGCCCGGCCGGCCAGGCTTTCGGCAAGGCCGGCAGCAGGTCGATTTCGCCGGCGTGGCTCTGGAGCAACATTTCCGCGACGCCGGCCGTGCCGCCGAAATTGCCGTCGATCTGGAACGGCGGGTGGTTGTCGAACAGGTTGGGGTGCGTCGATTTAGCCAGCAGCAGGCGCAAATGCTCATGCGCGAACTCGCCATCGCGGAAGCGCGCCCCGAAGCTGATTATCCATGCTCGCGACCAGCCCGTATGTCCGCCGCCGTTGGCCAAGCGATATCTCAGTGACTTTCGCGCGGCGGCGAACAGTTTCGGCGTGCGAGCCGCAGAGAATTGGAAGCCGGGGTGCAGTCCGTACAGATGCGACATGTGGCGGTGCCCCGGCTCGGCTTCGCGGTATTCGCGCGACCACTCCAACAAGCGACCGTCGCTGCCGACCTTCGGCGGGTTCAGCCGCTTCAGGCTGGTGCGTACGTGTTGCGTGAAGGCGTCGTCAATTCCGAGAACCTCGGCGGCTTCGAGCGTGTTGGTAAAGGTTTCCCAAATGATCTCCTGATCCATCGCCGTTCCCATGGACAGGCTGAGGCGCCGATCGGAGAAGTAGTAGGAGTTTTCGGGCGAGGTCGTAGGGCCGGAGATGAGCAGACCCGTTTCGGGATCTTCGACGAGCCAATCGAGGAAGAACTCGGCGGTCTCTTTGAGAATCGGGAAGGCGCGCTCGCGGAGGAACGTCTCGTCGCCGGTGAACCTGTAGTGCTCCATGAAATGCGCCGAGCACCAGCCCGCGCCCAGCGGCCACATGCCCCAAACGGCGCGGCCTTGCACCGCGGCCCAGCGCCACGCGTCGGTCACGTGGCCGAACGCGAAGCCGCGGCAGCCGAATCGCCGGGCGAACTTGCGGCCGCTCTCGCGCAGACCCTCTATCAGATCAAAGAACGGCCGATGGCATTCGGAGAGGTTGGCGACCTCGGCGGGCCAGTAATTCATTTGGATGTTGATGTTGGTGTGATAGTCCGCGTTCCAGGGTGCTTCGAGGTGATGGCTCCATAGGCCCTGAAGATTGGCGGGCATCGTGCCGGGGCGCGACGAGCAGATCAGCAGATAACGGCCGAACTGGAAGTACAACGCTTCGAGGTTCGCGTCGGTCGCGCCGTCGATGACGCGCTTCAACCGCTGGTCGGTGGGCAATTTCGAGAAGTCGTTCGGACCGAGCGTGAGATCGACGCGACGAAACAGCCGGCGGTGTTCCGCAATGCTCTCGTCGCGAAGCCGGTCGATCTCTTTTTTTCCAGCGGACTCCAGTTCGGCCTTGCACGCCTGGAGCCGATCGCGTGCGAGCGGCCGGCTCGGATCGGCTTTGTTGTAATCCGTCGCGGCCGCGAGCAGCAGCGTGACGGCGCTCGCGCCGCGGATTTGTAGAGTGCCGTCCGTCGATTGCACTGCGCCGCCCGAAACATGAGCATCCAGCACAGCGTGGTACTTGACGCCGAGATGCTTGCCGTGGTGTCCCGCCTGACCGTACATGACAAGTCGGTTGTCCCCGTCGCTGATGGTCACGAAGTCCGCCGGCCGATCCAGGGTGACATCCAATGACAGCGCATTGGGTCGCTCGGCTGTGATCTGCACGACGAGCACGTCGTCCACGGGACTGGCGAAGACCTCGCGCCTGAACGTCACGCCGTCGATCTCATATTCAGTAGCGGCGATTGCCGTATCGAGGTTCAACTCCCTGCGATAGACCTCCGGCGTTTCGCCGGCCACGAGCCGTACGGTATCCGCCAGGTGGCCCGGACCGCCGTTGTTGCGGGCGGCGATCGCGAGCGTGTTCATCCCAACCTTCAGAATGTCGCCGACGTCGAAGCGGTGCGAACGGTTCCACGCGCGTGTTTCGCCGACCTTGCGGACGTTGAGGTGGATGACCGACGCGTCGTCGATCGGGCTCAGTTCTAGTTGGTCAAGCCCGCTGGCGAGTTGCTGCTCCGTCAAGTTGAACGCCGCGCGGAACACAACGGTCTTGTGCTCGGGAATGGCGAGATCGGCACTTTCGCCGGCGAGTTCCCAAGCGCTATCATCGAAGGTCGGCATGAGCCGATCTTCGGAGTGGCTTTCCGAGACTGGGCCGCGCCGCCAGTTGCCGACCCGTAGCGGCTCTGCCAACGTTTGCAATCCGTGGTGAAAGCGCAGACGCAGGTCGCCAAGCGTCTGGTAGCTGCGCGGCGAGATGCGCGGAGCCATGATTCGCTCCTGCACCAGCCGCTGACCCTCGGCCGGCTTGCCCTCAAAGAACAGCCGCCGGGCTGCGGCCAACTCGTCGGCCAGCGAAGCGGGGTTCTCCGGCACGGGCGGCCCGGCCCACAACGTGTCCTCGTTGAGCTGGATGCGCTCCTCCAGCACGCCGCCGAAGATCATCGCGCCCAGGCGTCCGTTGCCGACCGGCAGCGCCTCGACCCATTCGGCGGCCGGTCGGTCGTACCAGAGCGTCGCCGCGCCGTTTTTCTCATCCGCGGCACAAACAGAAGTCGCAAGTAACAAAAGCGTTACGAGATGGCGGTAGAAGCCGTTGTCGTTTCGCATATGTAAGCCTCGCTGACCGCGGCCGTGCTCGGTCCACGACGCGGCCCACTACAGCCGATAGGGTGCGCGCTTGGGCCGATCCAGCCAGCGCGCGGCGGTCTCGTCGCCGATGATCTGCTCGCTCGCCGGGTCCCAGCGAATCGACCGGTCCAGCCACAGTGCGATGTTGCCGAGGTGACAGACCGTTGCCGAGCGACAACCAATCTCCACATCGCAGATCGGCCGGCGTCTGGTCCGGATGCAATCGAACCAATCCGTGTGGTGGCCGGGGCTGCGATAAAGTCGCAAGTCGTTGGAGCTGAGACGCTGCGTGCGCAGGCTCTCCGGCCAAGTCCGCAAATGGCCGCGATTCACCTCGACCTTGCCCTCGGTCCCGACGAACAGCAGTCCGTTCGTGTGATCCTTGACCACCTCGATCCCGTTGGCATAACGGTACTTGAGCCCCCATGACGGATCGAGCGGCGAGACGCCGGTCCCGTCGACGATCTTGGGCAGCGGCTCGAGCGATTGCCGCGGCGATGGCGGGATGATCTCGACCGGGCCGCTGTCGTCCATGCCGAGGCCCCACTGCACGATGTCGAAATGGTGCGCGCCCCAGTCGGTCATTTTCCCGCCGGAATAGTCACGGATGCGCCGCCAGCCGTCGTGGTAGTGCGAGCCGACGCGGAGCTTGTTGTATGGCGCCCAGGGCGCGGGGCCGAGCCAGCGGTCATAGTCGAAGCCGTCGGGAATCGGCTCCTCGGGCAGGTAGACCGGCTGCGAAACCGGGCCGACCTCTACATGAACACTCTTGACCTCGCCGATGTAGCCGTTTCGGATCAGCTCGCAGGCCCGGCGGAAATTGCCGCTGGAGCGCTGCTGGCTGCCGGTCTGAAAGACCGTGGCGTAGCGCCGCGCCGCCCCGACCATCTGCCGCGCCTCGCCGATCGTTCGCGAAAGCGGCTTCTCGCAATACACGTCCTTTCCGGCGCGGCAGGCTGCGATCGCAATGATCGCGTGCCAGTGGTCCGGCACGGCGATGAGGACTGCGTCGATGTCATCGCGCGCCATCACGCGCTCGTATTCGTGATACGCCTCGCAGCCTCGGTACTTGCCGTCGGTTCGCCTTGCGGCGTAATGGCTCTCAACGCGCAGCTTCGTAGCCTCGCGCAGATCGCGGCGCACGTCGCACACCGCCACAATCTGCACGTCGCCGTGGTTGAGCAGCGTGCGCACGTGCGCTCCGCCCATCTTCTTCAGGCCGATGATGGCGAGGTTGATACGCTCCGAAGGCACGCGCCCAGGGGCTTTTCCCAGGGCGCTGCGTGGCACGAAGTACGGCGCGGCGGCCAAGACGCTCGCGCGCCTCAAGAAGCTGCGTCGTGTAACCGATCGCTCTGCCGGCATGATTTGCTCTTCCGCGGGCGTTCACACAAGGTATAGATGCGTGGACTCGTTACTTCAAGGCAACAATCCAGATGTTGCGAAACCGGATGCGGTTGCCGTGATCCTGCAACAGAAGCGCCCCGTCTTGCGCTCCCTCCGGCTGACCGCCGCCGGTCTTGTCCGAAATCTCAATGTCATCGTGGATGCGCGTGCCGTTGTGGTAGACGGTGATGCGGGCGCCGGCGACCTTCTTGCCTTCGGCGTCCCAGCGCGGGGCGCGGAAAGTGATGTCATACGTCTGCCACTGACCGGCCGGCCGGGCCATGTTGAAATCGGCCGGCTTGACCTTGTAGATCCCGCCGCAGATGTTGTCGGCCGGCTGCTGTCCGGCGGAGTTGAGAATCTGCACTTCGTATCGCCGCTGGATGTACACGCCGCTGTTGCCGTTGGCCTGACCCTGCTTGCCGTTGTCGTCCACGTTGAACTCGACGTGCAGCCGGCAATCACCGAACAAGCGCTTTGTGACTATGCTGCCCGAGCGCGGTTCGACTTCCAGCGCCCCGTCCTTGAACCTCCATTTGATGCTCGATCCGGGCTTGCCGGCGTGCTCCCAGTGTGACAGGTCACCGGATTCATCGAGCAGAACGATCGCGGCCGGCGGCGGCTCGACGCCAGGAACTCCCAGATCCTTGACGCGGATGTTGCGCCAGCGGACCTGCATCGGCTCGGTTTCCTTCGTGCCATGCACTTGCAAGCCGATGAAACCAATGCGCGTCAATGAATCGGTCAGATCCGCCGCGACGACGCCGTTGATCCAGGTCTTGATCGAATCACCGATCGCGACGATGCGGGTATGGTTCCATTCATTCTGTTTGAACGCGTTGCGGGCTGCTTCGTTGTCTTTCAGTGGGAACAGCCAGCCGCGTCGGCTTTCGTCATAAATGCCGGCGGACCAGGCCCGCTCGCCCGGATCGATCTCGACCTGGTATCCGTGTACGACGCCGTTGCGATACCCGGCCACGCTGTTGCTGCGGATCTGAATCCCGGAATTGAGCCGCGGATCGACCTTGAATTCCAGCTCCAGCTCGAAATCGCCGAACTCGCGCTCGCTGCATAGAAAACTATTCGGCGTACCCGGCACAGTTGTTCCCACGATCACGCCGTCCTCGACGTGATATTTCGCCTTGCCGCCGCGCTGCACCCAGCCGTCGAGCGTATTTCCCTTGATCAGAGATTCCCATTTCGGCTCGCGGGACCATTCCTTCGCGCGAATCGATGCCGGGGGCAGCCCTTCGACATTGAGCCGTTTCGGCCGATCCGCCGCGCCCCAGCGTGGTCTGTGTGCTGATCGATCAGCTCCGAAAGGACTCCGCCGACCGCTATCTCGAGCAGGTGAACGCGTTGGCCAGACACGGAGTCGTGTTGGAAGAGATGCGGGCGGTCGCGCCCTGGACCTACCCGTCGGTCATCAGCCTGCTCTCGGGCCTCTATCCCCAGCAGCACGGAGCCGACGGCCACCCGACCGAGGGCCGGCTCAAGCATTTCGACCCGGAAGTCCCCCTGTTGCAAAAGCGCCTTCGAGCGGCCGGATTCGCCACCGCGGCGTTCGTCACGAATCCCTTTCTGCTGGACTGGAACGACTTTCATCGGGGCTTCGAGACTTTCGATGGCCGCTTCATCCGAAGCCAGGGGAACCGACAGTTCAAGGTGCCGGTCTTTGCCAAGCCGACCACGATGTACGCGAACTCGGTGAATCTCGCGGTCCGCGACCACTTCGCCTCCCGCCCGTACACGAAACCCGAGTTCACCTACGTCCACTACATCGATGTGCACGGACCCTGGAAGGCCGCCCCTTTTGCGCCCCACTATGAGAACGCGATTCGATTCGTCGATGGAAAGGTGGTCGAGCTCTACGAATTCTTCCGGGAGCGCTATCACGGGGATCTTCTGTTCTTCGTCACCTCGGACCATGGGCGCGGGCTGGACGATGATCTCGAGGTGGGGCACGGGCCCGACTGGCGCAAGCAGAAGGCCAGCGTCCACGACTTCAACCTGCGCATCCCCTTTGTCATACTCCCGGGGAAGCGAGTTCCCCGGGGACGCCGCATCGCCGGTCCCAGCACGAACTTGGACTTCGTTCCCACTCTTCTCGACTGGCTCGACCTTCCCACCGAGCATCCGCGGCCTGACCTGAGCCTGCTGGCCGCC
>JACZRH010000119.1 GCA_022574815.1 Planctomycetota bacterium
CGATTCCGACGGCCGGGTGCGGCGACGAGCCCCAGCCTTGTAGGTCGGGTCATCGACCCGACACGCTCGGGGAAGGTCGGCCGCCAGGGGCCGTGGAATGTCGGGTCGCTGACCCGGCCCACGTCTCGCAGCCGTGAATCACCGCCTGCAAACCGGTCCCGCTTCCTGAACCCCGAACCCTGCCGCCTTGGTCCCTCAATCCCTCAATCCCTTCATCCCTTGATCCCTCGATCCCTTGATCCCTCGATCCCTCAATCCCTTGACCCCTCGATCCCTCCGTACTACAATCTCTAGAATACGGAGACCGCCCCATGCCCCGCCGCCCTCAACCCCGACCCCGCCACCAGCCAAAGCCGCCCAACGGCCGCCCCGCCGGTCAAGGTGCGCAAAAACACTTCGCGCGCATTTGCGCACCTTGCGCACCTTCCCACTCGCCACCCGCAAACCCGATCTTATCTGACCTTCCCGTCAACCTGCGCACGCCCAAGCCCGAACCCGCCCCACCCCGAACCCTACGACCCACCTCGATCCTCGACGAGAGCCACCGACCCGCGCCCCTCGGCCCGCGTGTACTGCTCGCGAGAATGCCGTATAATTGCGCCGGTCTGGGTGAACGCCCAATAATGGCGCATCATGCACAGGAGCGAGCCATGGGAACGGAGTCCATGTCCGACGACGAGTTGGCAGCCTGGATGCAGGCCGAACATCAGGCCACCAGGACGCTGACCAAGGTCATTCGCGAGCACATCGCGATCATGCCCGAATCCAACCACGACAAGTGGCTGGATGGGCTGCGGGCCGCTTTCGCGCGGCTGACGGCCCACTTGCAGCGAAATTTCAAGGCTCAGGAGTCCGGCGGCTACCTCAAGTTCATTACCGAGCAACGCCCGACCCTGACGAACGAGGTCGAACGCATCCGCAGTGAGCACACCGAGTTGCTGCGCATGGCGGACCGCATCCGCGTGGACTTGGCCGAAGCGACCACCGCCGAGCACCTGCTGATCGCCGACGCCTCCGCCCGCATCCAGCGCTTCATCGCCGTCGTCGCCCAGCACGACCAGCGCGAGAACATGCTGACGCTGTTCGTAGTCAGCCAGGACATCGGCAGCAGCGAGTGACGAGCGCATTGGGGCGTTTATCACCACATCGGCGGACCGCCCGATCACGAGCTGCCCGCTTTACATGGCGGCTGCTCCAACCGTTTCGGTCCTGCAAAACCTGGGTAGCTGCTCCGAGATCGGGTTTCGTCACGCGGCGTTCGTGCCGCGTGTGATAGCCCGGCCGCAGCGCGTGGCCGCGACCCGCGGCGATGCTCCGGGACGTGTGCAGCATTTTTCTTGACGCCGGCACGCCCAAACGTTGCAATGAACCAGTCACCGGTGCTCGGGCCGGTCCGGAGCGGCTGCTGGACGAGCAACCCGAAGGGTCGCCGCCCGAACCTTGACCAAGACACCGGGAACCGGCCGGCGCGGCGCCGCGTGCGGCCGTACGGAGGACACGTCCCAACCCTCGGAAGGAGGCCGCTCGTGAACAAGACCGTTTGTTTTCTGATCGCGCTGGGCGCATGCGTCCCGGCTTGGGCGCAGACCTACTGGGTTTCGTCAAGGGGATTCGGCGGCCCGCCGCACGTGCTTTTCGAATTCGACGCCAACGGGCAGTGGACCTTTGCCGAGCCGCTGCAAATCCCCGAATCGGACTCCAGCGCGTGGGGCTACCGCGACGGGGCCTCGGACGGGGCCGGGCACATTTACTTCGGCTGGGAAGGCGGCGTCGCGCGGCATGACGACGACGGGTCGAACGGGATCCTCTTGTTCGCCAACACCACGCCCTTAACGACCATCCGGGCTTTGGCCTTCGACTCCTCCAGCAATACCTTCTGGACCGCGGACTTTGCGTCCGCGCTCTTACAGCTCGATGCCACCACCGGCGCGGTCCTGCAATCCTTCCCGAATATCGACGGGTGGTCGCTGTACGGCCTGGCCTACGACGACAGCTCCGGAAACCTCTGGGGCCACCACGGCACGCGCCCCACCATCATTCAGCCGGAAGTCTTCATGATCGACATCACCACGCCCGGCAACATGGGGCGCATCGTTCCGGGCAGTCGGTTCTTTTCGGACTACGGCGTCCCGCCGGGCGGGGCCGACCCCTGGCCGCGAAACGGCGGGCTGAGCATGAACGATAGCACCGGCACGCTCATCAACATCCTTCAGGGCGCGCCCGACTCGTTCGCTTCGTTCGACACCGCCGGAAACCTGACCGGTCCCTTCGCGATGAACCCGATCGATGTCGAATCGCAGACCGGCAACAACGGGCAGTTGGGCATCGCGATCGTCCCCGGCGGCGGCGGCGGCTGCACCGGGCAACTCTGCGGCGATACGAACTGTGACACGCTCTTCAATGGCGGCGACATCGACTCGTTCTTCCTCGCGCTCGGAGACCCGATCGCTTGGGCGGCCCAGTTCCCCAATTGTGACTTGCTCTGCGTGGCGGACATCAACCAGGACGGGTCCGTCAACGGCGGCGACATCGACGTGTTCTTCCTGGGCTTGGGCCAGGGCGTCTGCCCCCCGCCGGGCCCCGCCCCGATTGTTCCGCCCGCGCGCCTCACGAAAGACACGGGCCCCGCCGATGACTAGCGCTCGCCACGCTTGAAGCACGCAATCTCCGGATCGCCGGGATGCCCCGTCCCGGCGATCCGATCATGAGCATCGTAAGTGGCAGAGTGCATGACAGCGCATTCCGGCCCAAGACTATGGAGAACGCGAATCTCGTAACTCACTAGAACAATAAGAAGTTGCGCACGCGTCCTTACTTGCATTTCGAGTGGCGCGACCTAGAGCTTGACGATGCGCTCCAGGGCTTCGCGCTTACGCTCGTCGAGTGGTCCTGTATCCCTTCGTACCCCTCCGTAGCGGCTCGGCCTCGCGTAGTTTCTCAATCCGAGCCCGAAGCGCCAGCGAGGGTTACGCACCCTGCCCGGCCAGCTCCTGCCCAACTTGATGAGCGAAGCGGCCCGTTAGGGCGCCGGTAGCTTGGCGCGCCACTCGGCGGCCTTGGCGTCGTAGCCGGCGTCCGGCTCGGCGGCGTGCCATTCAGCGTAGAGGGCGATGATGCGCAATAGTGCCTCGCCGGTCCGGAAAGGAAACTCATTGTTCGGGTCAGACGCCATGGACTCGTAGCCGGCGATCACCAACGGTTCGGCTTCGGCGAAGCGTTTCATTTGGCCCAGGAGTTCTCCAAGCTGGCTTCTCGTGTAGCCGATGTGCCAGTGTCCGGGGGGCAATTCCCGTTGCCGCACCTCCAGGCACTCGTCGAAAGCCTCCGCGGCCTCCTCGAACTTTCCTTGGTCGCGAAGCGCGATGGCCAAGCCGTTCAACGCGTTGCCGAGATGGTTCGTTTCCTTGTCCTGAGTCTTTCGCATAGACGCGATTGCCTCTCGCCAGTGGTCCTCCGCGCCGACGGCGTCACCTGCCCGATCACGCTGGTGCGCCGCGTCGTAAGCTGCAATCCACTTTGCGTTTTCAGCCGCGCGCTTGCGCCATTCGGCAACTTTCTTGGGCTTGCCCCAGCCATCGTACAGTTCAATCATCCAGTAACGCAGGAACTCCGGATGTCCGGTCCAACCTTCCTCGTGGATTGCCAGCGCGATCGACTCGGCCTCCTTGAAGCGCTTGAGCTTCACCAGCGCGGCCGCGAGATTGGCGCGCGACACCTGGGTGCGTGGACCGCGCGGGCCGTAAACTTGCTCGTCCAGCACGATGACCTTCCGGATCGTCCGCTCAGCTTCTTCATAGTCGCCGGTTTCGCGCTGCCGCACACTCAGGTTATTCAACAATTTGGCCGCCAGCCGCTGGGCTCTCCGAGTCTCCGCGTGCTCGGCGCCCAGCATGTGTCGTCGCAGCTCGTATGCCGCGAAGGCCTGCGACGCGGCCTCTTTCGGCAGTCCCTGGCGTGCATACACGACTGCCAAGCTGGAACGGATGATCGCCTCATTGTCTGGCTGATTGGCAAAGCGCACCTTTAGGGCCGCCTCGGTCTCTTGGACCCGTGCCGGAATGTCAGTAGGTGGCTCGAAATCCCCTGTGCGGGGCGGTTCCAACGTTGCGAAAAGCACCTGCAACTGGTCGGCCAACGCCTGCGCCCGGGTTTCGGCGATGCGTGTCTTATCGCGCTCGGCCAGCGCCCAGACGATGCCCCAACTCGTGGAGGCCGAGCCCAGCAGCAGGACAACGATCACTATCGTCGCCGCTGTCACGCCGACCCTATGGTGGCGGATGAATTTGCGGATTCTATATCCTGCACTGGGCGGCGCGGCGATCACCGACTCGCCGGCCAAGTGCCGCTGGATGTCCTCGGCTAAGCCGTTGGCCGTCTCATAGCGCCGGCCCCGATCCTTCTCCAAGCACTTCATCACGATCCAGTCCAGTTCGCCACGGAGCAGCAGGCCCAGTTTCTTCGGTTCCGTGCTCCGCGTCGCTGCGATCGACGGTAGCGTGTCGGTCGAACGGCTCAGCCGCGTACTTGGCTTGGGCGGCTCGACCTCGCGGATGATCCGCTGCACTTCCGCATACGCCGCGGATCGAAATTGCTCCGGATCGAACGGCGGCGCACCGGCCAATAGTTCGTAGAGCAGCACCCCGAGACTGTAGATGTCGGTCCGCGTATCGATGTCCGGCGAACCGCCCGCCTGTTCCGGGCTCATGTACTCCGGCGTGCCGATCATCTGATTGAACTCGGTGAAGAGCGTCTTCTCGGTCAGCCGATGGTTGGTGGCCTTGGCGATGCCGAAGTCGATCACCTTGGCCAGGTGCCGGCCGTCCACCATGCTCACCAGCACGTTGCTCGGCTTGATGTCGCGGTGGATCACTCCCTTGCTGTGGGCGTGCTGCACCGCGTGGCAGAGTTGCGTGAACAGCTCCAGCCGGTCGGCGATGCTCAGCTTCTCGCGGTCGCAGTAGGCCGTGATCGGCTCGCCCTTGACCAGCTCCATCACGAAGTAGGGCCGCCCGGCGTCGGTCGCCCCGGCGTCGAGCACCTTGGCGATGTTGGGATGGTCCATCATCGTCAGCGCCTGCCGCTCGGCCTCGAAGCGGGCGATCACCTGCCCGGTGTCCATCCCGAGCTTGATGATCTTCAGCGCGACGCGGCGACGGATGGGCTCTTCCTGGTCGGCCATGTAGACGTCGCCGAAGCCGCCGGTCCCGATCCGTTGGAGCAGCTTGTACGGCCCGACATGCTCACCGCTCATGTCGTCGAGCACGGCGACCGCATCGCGCAGGGCCCCGCCGGTGGTCGGCGTAACATCTCCGGGTGGCGCGGTGTTTGTGCGAGTGTCGTGATGGTGCAGGAGCTGCTCGACCTCGTGGCGGACAACCGGGTCATCGGTGCAGGCCCGATCGAGCAACGCGGCCCTCTGCTCGCCGGCCAAGGCGACCGCCTGGTGAAACAGCTCTTCGATGCGGCGACGCTGCTCGTGGGTCAACTCGGGCGTCACGGCTGTTTCTCCGCGAGTCGCTTACACAGGAAAGCGCGGGCGAAGGTCCAGTCGCGCTTCACGTCTTTGAGCGGCAGGCCGGTTTCGACGGCGATGGTTTCGAGGCTCCAGTGGTCGAGCAAATGCAGCGTGGCGATCGCGGCCTTGGCGCCGCCGGGGAAATCGGCCGCCAAGCGTTCGAGAGCCTCGATCATTGTGTCGAAGCGAATCTTCAACCGGCGGGTGGAACGCTTCGCGGGTCCGTGATGAGCCAGTAATTGCCCATCGAGCGGCACGTGCGTGACGCCCCCGCCGCGTTTTGCAGCCTTGCGCTGCTTGACGTAGTCGAGCAGCACGTGGCGCATGCAGCGGGCGAACAGGTTCAAAACGTGTTCACGGTCGTGGAGGGTCGCCGGGACACCTTCGGGAATGAACAGGCGCAGATAGGCCTCATGTACGAGTGCGGTCGGTTGAAGCGTGTTGCCGATCTGGCCGGGGCGGACCTGCTTGCCAAAGAGCTTGTGGGCAATCTCGCGCAGCTCAGGGTAGAGAGCCGCAAGAAGCTGCTCGACGGCTCCAGGTTCGCCGGCGGCGGCGGCGCGTATGAGAGCAGTCGTGTCGTGCTTGTTCGTCATGGCGGAGTCCTCCACCAAGAGAAGCGAGAAATTGATTCGCTTCGTCAGCAGCAGTACCAAAATTCTCGCTTCCTTTGCTGACGGCGGCAATGGGCCGACCGGGAGAAAACAACGGGAGTAACGAAATGAGCGTCAAACTCATGAATCCGAGGGACCGCGCCGGAACACGCACGCCCAAGGGAATTCGTCGATTCCTGGAGATAACGCGTCTCCTGGCGCGCGGCGGCTCCCGCCGACGGGATGAATCTGCGCACCGGAGCGTCGCAGAAGTCACCGTCTGGGACGGCAGGCTCGAGGCATTCCGCACCGTGGATTTGCACAACCGCCACGACCCGCTTTGGGAACAGGCAAGTCAACTGGCCCGAGTGCAGGCCGAGGTCCATCGCACCGAACGCGAGGCAAGAGCCGGCGCTGGGGCCGACAGACATCGGCCGCAAGCCCGAGCGGAGCACCGGTGTTTCTCCGATGTGCCCAAGTCGCCTTTCGGCGGAAGCAACCTCGTTTGCGACGACATGGACGACGATGAATAGCCGCGCGGGCGGTCAGGCGCGCGTCGCCCAGACGCGGGCCGTATACGCGTCGTCGCGCAGCCCCTCGGAAGAATGGCGGATCTGAAAGTCCGCCAGCAGCTTCGGCAGCTCGCCGGGTTCGAGCAGGTAGCTGTCGCGTGAGGGCTTGCCGAATCGCTCACGGTGCTGCGTGGTGAAAGTTTCGTAGATCACGCTGCCGCCGGGAGTGAGCCAGTCGCGAAGTCGGCGAAAGAGCGGGCGGTGAAGATAGCGGAATCCGACAATCAGGTCGTAGCGGAGCGGAACCCCTTTCCGATCGACGGGCAACGGAGACGCCGGCGACTCGTCTTCCGCTTCCAGGTCCGTTTGAACCCATCGGATCGGGCGAATCGCCGGGGCGCAACGCCGCGCGAGGTCGCGAGCCCGCTCTAGCGCGTCGGCCAACACATCCACGCCGGTAACGTCCCAGCCGCACGATGCGAGGAAGACGGCGTCGCGGCCCGTGCCGCAGGCCAGGTCGAGCGCGCTGCCGGGCGTGAGCTCCCCAATCCGATCGGCGAGGAACGCGTTGGGCGACCACAGCCGGCCGATATCGTCCGAATCGCGCTCCGCGGTGTCCGATGTGCGGCCGGTGCCGAATTCAAAGTCCGGCACCGCCTCGGCTCGACGCCGCACCGAGCGCAACCAGGCGACCGCCTCGCCGGCGCTTGCCGATACGGCGGCCACGCGCACCAGGCGATTCTTCGGCGGTAGCTCGTGTGTGCGCTCGGGCAGTTGCGCGAAGGGAATGTTGACGGCGTCGGCGATAGGCCGGGCAAGCGCCGCCGCGCTTTCGCGCGGGTCGAGCAGGCCGCGAAGAACGAGCCGCGCCGCCGGCATCAGCGGCCTGCGGTCGAATCGCCCGCCATCTCGAGCAGGCGTTGCCACTGCTTGTGAGATACGGGCATGACCGAAAGCCGACTCATACGGACCAAAGCAAAGTCCGCGAAGAACGGATCCGCCTTCACGTCGGAAAGCCGAACGGGCTGCTCCAGCCAGCGGGCGAAGCGGATGTCCACCACGGCGAGCTTTCCCGATTGATCGCCGTCGTCGGGCCTCGGCTCGGAAACGACTTTCGCCACGGCGACGGCGGCTTTTTCCTTGCCGGTGTGATAGATGAGCACCGTGTCGTCGGGCGCCATGGCGCGCAGGTGTTTCAGGGCGGCGTTGTTTCGGACGCCGTCCCACTCGGTGGAGCCGTCGCGCTCCAGATCGCGGGCGGAATAGTCGTTCGGCTCGGTCTTGACCAGCCAATGATTCAAGCTCGTTCTCCTCGCGGCCCTTGCTCATTGGACACGAATTTGTGTTGCTCCGTCAACGGCGAGCGGGTAGTTTGCGGTTGAGTACAAACGGCGCCGCCCGCCGGCCGGATCGTGGACGGCGAAACGACGCGAGCACTTCGAATCGAGCCGGACCATGCGAAGAGCCTTTACGTTGATCGAACTGCTGGTGGTCGTCGCGATCATCGCGATCCTGATTTCGATCCTTCTGCCCGCTTTGAGCGCGGCCAAGAGGCAGGCCCGCACCGCCGTCTGCATGAGCAACCTGCGGCAGCTCGGCCTCGGCCACCTGGGTTACGCCGGCGAATGGAACGGATCGCTGCCCGGCAGCACGTTCGATTTTATCGGCGACGGACGCTCGTATCGTAGCAGCAAACCGCTTTGCTGGCTGGGATCGCTGGCCGGTACCGGCCGGCGCGAGCACATGCCCTCCAGCGGGACGATCTTCAAGTATCTCAACCGCAACGTCGCCGTCTACAAGTGCCCCGACGACAGCATCGAGAAACGGGCCTTTAGCGGCATGCAGCGGGTCAAACCGCACTACAGCTACACGGCTCCTTACCTCTTGACGGGAGCACCACTGTCCCTGCTGAAAAACACGCGCTGGCCCGCCACGCTCGAACGCCGCTGGCTCTGGTGGCGCGACTGGGACAAGACCTCGGCCCAATCGACCCCGTGGATGATCGTCGAGGAGGACACCAACGAGTATCTCGCGTACGTCACCGACAGCGCCTGGACCAATCTCGACCTGCTCACCAATCGCCACAAGGGCCGCGCCAGTGTGGCTCATACCGACGGAAGCGTGAGCGTGCGTCGCTACCCGCGCCAGCGCGAGAACCTCGACGCCCGCAAGGTCTACTACGAACTGACCGACGGGCGGATCGTATGGACCGGGCAGGGCGGATCGGGTGTCCGCTTCGGCTACATACGACGCGCCGCCGCGCTGAATCCCTAACCCGGATCGGCGGCGAGAGTTCCGTGCTCCGTGCTCCGCGCTCCCCGCGCGACTTTAAGAACCTATTGGTGTCGGCGGCGACTTCAACGTTGAACGCGAAGGAGGTCGTTCGCCTGGGCAAACATGCCCTGCCGTGGCCGCGCCGCGATCCGGCCGAGGTCGCGACGTGTTTGACCGCGCTGGGCGGCATCGATAGGCTACCGCGGCTGATTCGCCACAAACGCGGACGGGTACGGAATCGGTTTGAAAACGAAGATAAAGACGCCCCGCCTGACCGCTGCGGCAAGGAACCGCGCCGCGCCGACCCCATCCCCGACGAAAGAGCCGCCGCTCGAGCAGATCGCGTCGTTCGTGGGTTTCTTCATCCACCTGCTGGTTTTCAAGAGCTTTTTCCTCCCGCTGTTCATCATCCCCACCGGCTCCATGGCCGAGACGTTGCGCGGGGCGCACGCCACCTATACCTGCCCGAACTGCGGTTATGAGTACCAGGCCGGCTTCGGCCGCACCGAGCGCGTCTGGAATCCGGTCACGATCCAGTGCCCGCACTGCCGCTGGCGACAAGCGGTCGGCGCCGCGGGCGGCGGCGGTGACGGTTCGCACCGTGTCGCGGTGCGGCCCACCTGGGGCGATCGCATTGTCGTTCACGGCTGGCCGGTCGAGGTCGCCCGCTGGTTCGGAGAGGCCGGCGACTGGCTGGCCTTGAAACGCTGGAACGTCGTGGTGTTCCGCAACCCCAGCCAGCCGGAGGTCAATTACATCAAACGCCTGATCGGCCTGCCGGGCGAGAAGGTCCAGATCATCGACGGCGACATTTACATCAATGACCGGCCCGCGACGAAGCCGAAGCACGCGCAGCGTTCGCTCTGGTTCCCCTACTACGCTCAAGACTTCGCCCCGAAGAAGCCTGGACGCCGCGGCGCTTACTCGCCGCGCTGGTCGGCGATCGACCCCGACACGGGTTGGCGAGGATTGGGCACGCGCATCTTCCGATTCGCCGGCAGCGATCGGCGACGCGACGCGCTGCGCTTCGTCACCAAACCGGAGGAGACGCTCGACCCCGGCGAAGTGACGGCGGTGTACGGCTACAACGGCCAGCATCCCAATCCGTCTCGTCGCCCCAACGTGCCGAGCCTGGACGATTCCAGCGTGGATATCGTCACCGACGTGCGTCTTTCCTGCGACGTTCGATTCGAAGCGACAGAGGGCCGGGCGAACGAGCGTGGATACGTCGAACTGAGCGTAACGCGCTACTTTGAGCGCTTCAGCGCGCGGTTTCATCGAAGCGGCGAGGTCACGCTGGCGCGCGAGGAGCTCGCCGAACGAGCGGCGGATCGACGGCAATGGTTGGAGGAGTTGGGCGCGAAAGCGACCCGCGCCAGTTCGAGGGCGGAGGACGATCCCGATTCGAGCGCGGCGAGATCGGCGGACCTGAGCCGTTTCGAGGCCGGGTTCGAGCCGTTGCGCGAAAAGTGGAAGCAGCCGCTCACGGAGATTCTGTTGGACGCGAACGGACCGATCCGCGTCTCACTCGCTCTCGTCGATCATCGCGTCGCGGTCGAGATCGACGGCCGAACGGTCCTGGAAGCGGATTGCGAGACGCGGAATCTGGCGCCGTGGATGATGAGCGACCTAGCCGCCGCGCGGCGCACACCGAACTACAGGCATGGCCGATCCGTGGAACGCCTGTATCGATTCAAGCGATTTCCGGCGTTGACGATTACGGCCGCGAATGTCGATGCAACGCTGGAACACGTTCTGATCGAGCGCGACCAGTACTACACGACGCACGATTATCATGCGAACCATGTCACACGAGCCGGTCGTCTGGAGCCGATTCAGCGCCCGGCGAGGGATCTGGACGGCCAACTGTTGACGACACCGGACGGGCGAGTCCTATTTGAGAACTGTCACGCCGTTCAGCAGCCGCTGAAGTTGGGCGCCAAAGAGTACTTCGTCCTGGGGGACAACAGCCCGGCCAGCCAAGACGGTCGCCGCTGGTCGCAGGTCGGACCGCACTTGCAGGAGCCGCTGCGCGAGGGGCGCTATCAGCTCGGCACGGTCCCGGCGGACCAGATGATCGGCCCGGCGTTCTTCGTGTATTGGCCCGGCTTCCTGCCGCTCTGGAACGGCGGCCCGAACCTTCTACCCGACCTGGGCCGTGTGCGATGGATCCATTGACGGTATTGCTCGGGCGGTCAGGTTGGTCGAGTCGCGCGGCTGCTGCGACGGGTTCTTGCGGATCGTGACCGGTGATTGAATCCAACACGAACCCCGCACCCGACGAAGCCTTGCCGGATGTGGCGACGCACGAGCCCGGCGACGACGCAGCCGCGGTCGAATCCGGCACGGAGAGCGCGGCGGATCGGAACGAAGCCCCGCGGGCCGCACGACCTTCGCACGGCGCCCAGATCGTGGAAACGACCGAAGTCGTGCTCACGGCGCTCATCCTGGCGTTCGTCTTCCGCGCGTTCTTTATCGAGCCCTTCATCATCCCCACCGGGTCGATGGCGCCCGCTCTGCTCGGCGCGCACGCCACCCAGCTCTGCAACAACTGTGGCTGGGAATTCGATTACGGTCCGCAGGATCCGCCGCGCGAGGCCGACCCGACCTTCGTCCTCCCGCGGCAAGCCGTCTGCCCCAATTGCCACGAGCGCATCGACCTGCGGCCCGAGACGTCCGCGCCCCGGGCCGGCGACCGCATTCTCGTACACAAATGGCCCTTCGCAATCGGCGGGTGGTTCGGGCCGCGGCGTTGGGACGTGATCGTCTTTCGCGATCCCAGCGACCCACAGCGCAACTACATCAAACGCCTCATCGGTTTGCCGAACGAGACCATCGAGATCATCGACGGCGACATTTACATCAACGATCGCATCGCGCGCAAGCCGGCCGCCGCCCAGCAGGTCTTGTGGTCGGTCGTGTTCGACCAGGATCACGTGCCGCTGCGTTCGTTTCGGCGGCGGCCGGGCGCTGAGAGCAAAGGGGGTCCGGCGGCGGCCCCCGGCGCCGGCTGGTCGGGGCTCGCGGCGCGCGTGCTGCGCTACGACGCGAACGATGACGTGCGACGTGCCATTCGCTTCGACCCGCACGAATCCGAATACGCCCGGGACTTCTCGGCCTTCAATCGCGCATCCTCACGGACCGTGGTGCGCGACCTGCGCCTCACGGGCGAAATTACCTTCCGCAGCGGCACGGGCGGCTGCCGTTTGACTCTCTTGCGCGGCGCGCATCGCCACGTCGCGGGCGGGAAAACGCCCGAGCGCGGCGTTTTCGAACTCGGCGAGCCCGGCCGACTTCGGTCCGGCCACGCGTTTACGGCCGAGGTTTTTGCGGATGGGAAAGTCACGTTCGTCATCGAGCAGGCCGACGAATCCGGCGAAGCGCGGGAGGTCTTTCGCCGCGAGACCCGCCTACGATCGATTCGTCGCGGCCGGCCGATCGCTTTCGAGTTCGCGCACGTCGACTACCGCGTGTGGCTCGCTATCGACGGACGCCGCGTTTTCACCAGCAGCGACGACGCCTATTCGCCCGACCTCGCGGCACTGCGCGGCTTGCGGTCGCCCGCGCCGGCCGCGATCGGGATCTCGGCTTCATCGGTTGCGTTCGACCTGCGCCACTTGCATATCGACCGCGACGTCTATTACACGAACCGCAACGCCTGCGGCACCGCGCGCCGTGCTCACACGAACCATCCCTTCAAGCTCTACGACGGCGAGTACTTCACGCTCGGCGACAACAGCCCGCGTAGCCTGGATGGACGTTTTTGGGACAGGCGCGGCCCCCATTTGCAGAGCGAGCCGTATCGCATCGGCACCGTGCGCGCCGACCAGATTGTCGGACGCGCGTTCTTCGTGTATCTTCCCGGCTTGGTCCCGCTCGACGCAGCCGGCCGCTGGCGGATTCCCGATTTGGGTCGGGTCCGCTTCATTCGTTAGTCGGGCAGCGGCGGAGCGGTTGCAGCGCGATTCGAGCGAAGTTGTCAACATTTTTTTTTGAGCGATTGGACCTATGAATATCTCGATTCATGTTCGCGTGAGTTATCGCTCGATAAGGGTCATTTTGCGGTTATTGACAGAACGCACAGATGAACCGCAACTCCTTGTAAACAAAGACCGTGCGCGGTTTCGGACTGCCCCGGGACCGGTCGTCGCCAAACACCGCACCGACCGACCGTACTTTCCGCCCGAAGCGACCTCGACGTGTGCGCACGCCGCGTGTCAACAGGTTGTCCACAGATTTTTTTACAAGGCGTGGGGCATGAAAAATGCTGCTTGAGGCCTGCGATCTCGTGAAATCGTACGGCAGCCGAACGGTCGTCGATCGGATCGGATTTCGCGTCGATGACGGCGAGATCGTCGGTCTGCTCGGGTCCAACGGCGCCGGCAAGACTACGAGTTTTCGCATCACGGTCGGGATGATCACGCCCGATTCGGGAACCATCTCCTTTCTCGGCCAAGACGTCTCGCACCTGCCCATGTACA
>JACZRH010000120.1 GCA_022574815.1 Planctomycetota bacterium
CCTGCTCGAGCTCGACGAAGACGCCGAAGTTCGTGATCTTGGTGGCTTTTCCGCGTACGACCATGCCGGGCTGGTAGCGCGCGGGGACGGCCCGCAGCCAGGGGTCTTCAGACATCTGCTTGAGGCCCAGCGCCACGCGCATCTTCTCCTGATCGACCGTCAAGACGACGCAGCGAATCTCGTCGCCCTTTTTGATCAGCTCGGACGGGTGGCTGACCTTCTTGGTCCAGCTCATGTCACTGATGTGCAACAGCCCGTCGATTCCCTCTTCGATTTCGACGAAGGCGCCGTAGTTGGTGAGATTGCGCACGGTCCCGTCGACCACCGTTCCGGGCGGGTACTTCTCGGCGACGGTGGTCCAGGGGTTGACCTCGGTCTGCTTCATGCCGAGCGAGATTTCCTGCTTGGCGGTGTTGATATCGAGCACAACGATATCGATCATGTCGCCGGGGGTGACGACCTCGGAGGGGTGGTTGATCCGCTTGGTCCAGCTCATCTCGGAGATGTGGACCAGCCCCTCGATGCCGGGCTCGAGCTTCACGAAGGCGCCGTAGTTCATGATGTTGACGACTTCGCCCTGCACGCGATCGCCGATCGGGTAGCGCTCCACCGCTTGTTCCCAGGGGTTGGCTTCTTTCTGTTTGAGCCCCAGTGCGATCTTGTCGCGGTCGCGGTCGATGTTGAGGATCTTGACCTCGAGCTCCTCGTCGATCTTGACCATCTGGCTGGGATGGCCGATGCGGTCCCAGGACATGTCGGTGATGTGCAGCAGCCCGTCGATGCCGCCCAGGTCCACGAACGCGCCGAAATCGGCGATGTTCTTGACGATCCCCTTGCGAAGCTGGCCGACCTCGATCTCGGCCATCAGGCTCTCTTTCGCGCGGGCCCTTTCCTCTTCGATCAGCTTGCGGCGCGAGATGACGATATTGCGGCGTTCCTTGTCGATCTTGAGGATTTTGGCCTCGATCTCCCGGTTGATGTACTCGCCGATGTCGGCGGGCCGGCGGATGTCGACCTGCGAGGCGGGCAGGAAGACCGGGACGCCGATATCGACCAGCAGGCCGCCCTTGATCTTGCGCAGCACGCGACCCTTGACCGTGTCTTCTTCGTGGCAGGTCTCGACAATGCGGCGCCAGTTGAGAATGCGGTCGGCGCGGCGTTTGGAGAGTTGGATCAGGCCGGTGTCGTCTTCGACTTCCTCGAGCAGGACCTCGATCTCGTCCCCGACGCTGACCTGCGTCGGATCGTCCCATTCGTTGAGCGCGACGATACCTTCGCTCTTGAGGCCGACATCGAGAATGGCCTCGTTGCCCACGATATTCATGACGCGGGCCTTGAGTATGGAATTGGCCTTGAACTCACCGATCGACGTTTCGACGGCCTGGGCCATCGAGTCCTCGCCGTAGTCGTCGCCGAAGGCGGCCGCGAACTCCTTGTCGAGGTCTTCGTCCGAAACGTCGCACTCATGAATCAGGTTGGGGTCTACCATAGTTCGTTTGTCCTGCGCTGCACACGCCTGCCGTGGCCGCGGCTGGTGCGGACCCTGGACAGCCGATGAAGGAACGGGGAGTGTTGGGAAGCTCACGCTTCTCGCGACAGGCCGCCTGCCGCCTACTAAGAAGCACAGTAGCGTACGCTATCGAATATCGACGGGGATCGCAAGCAGGCCCACTTAAATCCGGCCAAAGGCGGCACCTTGTGATCCGGGCTCGTTTGGGGCAACCACGCTTGGCATGCCGTTCACGCCGGGATTTGAGTCGAACCGTGGTCTAGTTGAGGTGCCGCTCGCGCAACGAGACGGGCGGGGCGAGGATTTCGGAAAGCAGGAAGGCCTGTTTCACGCGGTCGCGGTCGGCGAACACGCGGAGCAACTCTTCGGCCGACGCGCTCCGCCGCGGGCGTCGCGCGGCCGGTTCCGTATCGGGTTGGGCGCTAAGGTCCACGTGGATCGATCGATGAATCAATCCCAAGGAATCCTCTGGCAAGACGTCCGGCCCAGCCTCGATCGGCGGCTTGCGCATCCGAGGTCGCAAGGGTGACGGGCGCGGGTCTCGTTCCACGAATTGCGGTCGCGGCGGGCGGGCCGGGGGCCGCGGCGGCGCATCGGCCGGCGACGGGTGCCGAGGCTGCAGTGCAGGTCCGGGGCGCACCGGAATGGGGGCGGGCGGAATGGACCGAACCGCGCGAGCGACCGGCGGCTGCGCGGGTACGGGCGGTGGGGCGGCTTCGAGGGGGGTGCGCGGCGGCGGTTGCGGCACGAGTGGTTCCGGCCGGTCGGGCCAGGCATCGCGGGCGCGCGCGGTCGCCGGCGCGGAAACGTCGGCGCGGCCTTTCTTCTGCCCCTTCTCCAGGCCCTTCTTGAATGCGCTGGCGAGATATCCCAGGAAATAGAGGAGCGGTAGCGCCGCGCCCACCAGCGCCCGCCAGTCGCTAAAGATGTCCAGCGCTAGGAGCATAGTCGCTTATTCCTGCCGGCCGACGATCCCATTCGGTCCGCCGCAACGGGCGCTTGGCGACCCGGCGTTTTTGGCGAAGGCCGGGCCATAGGGCGTTCTGCGTCGGCCACGGAGGGCCGACGCTACTTCGCGGCGGACGCTCAGCCGTCGGTCGGCGGGGCGCCGCGATTACGTTCGCCGGGCTTGGCGATGCTGTCGCGCATGCCGGTATCGGCCTGGATATTCTTCATGCGGTAGTAGTCCATGATGCCGAAGTTGCCGTTGCGGAAGGCTTCGGCCATGGCTTTGGGGATTTCGGCCTCGGCGAGCACGACCTTGGCGCGGTTTTCCTGAACGAGGGCCACCATTTCCTGTTCGCGAGCCGTGGCCATCGCACGGCGTTTTTCGGCTTCGGCCTGGAAGCGGCGTTTGTCGGCCTCGGCCTGCTCGGCCTGGAGCTTGGCGCCGACGTTGGCTTCGGTTGAGACGCCGGCGACGCTGATGTCGGCGATATCGATGGAGAGGATGCTGAAGGCCGTCCCGGCGCCCAAACCCGAATCGAGCGCCCGCTTTGCGATCTTGTCGGGATTCTCCAACACGGTCTTGTAGTCGGCGCTGGAGCCGATGGCGCTGACGATCGCCTGACCCACGCGGGCGACGACGGTGTCTTCGGTGGCCCCGCCGACCAATTGTTGAATGTTGGTGCGCACCGTCACGCGGGCCTTGGCCAACAGGCGAATGCCGTCCTTGGAGACGGCGTCGAGGCGTTCGGCCCCGCCGCCGGCGGGGCAGTCGATCACCTTTGGATTCACGCTGGTGTTGACGGCGTCGACGATGTCGCGCCCGGCGAGGTCGATGGCGCAGGCGGTGCGGAAATCGAGCGGGATGTTCGCGCGCTGGGCGGAGATCAGCGCGACGATGACGTTGGGCACCCGCCCGCGGGCCAGGTAGTGCGCTTCGAGATCCTCGGTGGTGATGTCCGTCAGCCCGGCTTTGTGGGCCTGGATTTTCGAGTTGACGATCAGGCTGCTGTTGACCTTGCGAAACGCCATGCCGAGCAGGTCGAAGAACGAGAGCGGCGTCTGGGAGAACTTGGCCTGGAGCCACAGGCGGCCGAAGTTCAGGATCACGAAGAAAGCCACGATCAGCAGAAGTGCCGCGAGCACTCCGGCCCCGATCCAAACGTATTCGCTCATAGCCGCCAACATGCTGTGGTCTCCTTGCGCGATGTCGCGCGGATCTTAGGCGTCCTCGGGTAGCGGCCGCACAATAATGTTCGGCCCTTCGCGGCTCAGGACCTGGACCGCGCGGTCCGTTTCGACGAAGCCGCCCTGACTTCGCACTTCCACGACCCGCGTGCCGAAGCGTGCCTGCCCGCCGGGCCGTAGCGGCGCGACCACGGTGCCGACGTCGCCGGGGAGTGCGATGTCCGGATACGGGTCGCTGAGCGCCAGCGCTGCGCCGTCCGGAGTCGAGAGGATCAGGTGCCGCGCGCCGGGCAACTCGTGCAGGTAGCGCGCCAAAAGCATAATGCCCATCACGGCGATGACCATGCTGCTAGTCAGCACGATCACACCCTTCTTGAGTGCCGTCCAGGTGCCCTCCATCTCGGGCCACGAAAAAGCGGGCATATTCGGCTCGGCGGGGACGAACGTGCCGACGAAGGCTACGAGAATCAGAAGCAGCCCGCAGATACCTGCGATGCCGAAGCCCGGCAGGACGAAAATTTCCAACGCGAGCAATCCGAGCCCGATCACGAGCAGCACGATCGTCCAAATGTCGGCCAGACCGGCGGCGTAGGGCGCGCCGAGAAAAATGCACAGTGCCACGGCCGCCGTGGCGCCCGGGATGATCAGGCCGGGATTCTGAAACTCGATGTAGCCGCCGAGCAGGACGATGACGAACAGGATGCCGCGCACCAGCGGGCTGTTGAGCCACATGACGAACTTTTCCCAACCGCTGATGTCGATGTGAACGGGCAGGGAGTCGATTTGCAGGTGGCTCGCGACGGCCTTCACGTCGGTGGCGATCGCCCGGGCCAGGCCGAACGCGACGGCTTCGCTCTGCGAGAGCGTCAGCAGGCCGTCCTTACGGTCGATCGGCTGGCGGACCGGGACCGCGTTTCCGGAGATCGGGTCGTCGTAGGATTTAACGAGCCGCCAGCCTGTTTGCGGCGTTTCTTCCTTGCTCTCGCTTGCGTCGCGATCTTCGTCAGGATCGTCGAAGAGATTCTTCTCGCTCGTGCCGAGCAGTTCGTCCTTCTCGTCGGTCGTGACGAACTTGCGCTGCCCGGACTCGGCGTCTTCGACCCACCAGACCTCCTCACCGACGGTAACCATGGCCCGGCAGAGCAGCGCGTCGTGGCCGTTGATCGCGGCCGAATCGCGAAACTCCTGGAGCACCGGGCTCTCGATCTTGGCCCGATTGGTCTCGCCGATCTCTTGCAGGCCGCCGCCGGGGCTGATCAGGATCGGGGCGCAGTCGCCGATGGCCGAGGAGCGGCTCATCAGGATCTGGTTGCAGGCGACGGAGATCATCGCGCCGGCGCTATACGCGTTGGGGTTGACCCAGGCGACCGTGTGAATGTCGTCGGGCAGGCTCTTGATCATTCGGCAAATGTCCAGCGCGCTGGTGACCATGCCGCCGGGCGTGTCCATTTCGAAAATGATGGTCTTGGCGCCGGCCGCGCGGGCTTCTTCGAGCCGGCGCTCGATGCTGTCAGCCAGGATGTCGTTGATCTCGCCCCGGATGGGAATCACGACGGCGATGGCGTTCCCGCGCAGCTCCCCCGCGCCGGCGGAAATACCGCAGGCCATCAGCAGGCAGGCCACGACAGCGGCGCGGCCGCAGCAGGTCGCGGCCGCGCGGCGGGCTGCCGCGTTCGGTCGCAAGGTACACCTGGTCATCTCGGGCACCTCCGTCAAAGAAAACGGGTCTCCGCACGGGATTGTCGCCAGAGTCTCGTTCGCTGACCAGTATAATTCTACCGCAAAAGTATATCCCGCGCAGCTTTCATGGCCGCCGGCAGCGCGTCGGCGACGCGCTCGAAGTCGATCGGCTCGGGTGCGGGCGAGTTGGGGGTCAGTTCCTCGCGCAGTTTTCTGCGAAGCGGGACATTGCGCGAATCGCTCTCCGCGAGAGCCCGCTCGACCGCGGCGCTGAGCAGGTAATCGACGAGTTTTCGCCCGTTCTCCGCGTGCGGCCCGCCGCGGACCAGGGCCACCGAGCAAGGGATCCAGACGACCGGCCCGTTCGGTTCGAGCCGCGGGTATACGAGGCCGATCGGATCGCCGCGGCGCTGCGCCACCCAGACGTCATCCGTGTCGGTCAGGCAGAAATCGACCGCGCCCGACGCGACCAGCCGCACGGCGTGCGCGTTTCCATCGGCTACCGTCGCCCGCTCTGTTCGAAGCCGCTCGAGGAATTCGCGGCCGGCCGGCTCGGGCCAGTAAGCAAACATCGCGGCGAGGTGTCCGCGCGTCGTCCCGAAGCGTGGATTGGCGATCGCGAGCCCCGAAAGGTGCTCGGACGTTGCGAGCTCGCGCCAAGTCTGCGGCAGGTCGGCCTTTTTCCATTTTCGCGTATCGAACGCCAGCACGCGGGCCCGCGCCGCCACACCGGTCCAGCGGAGTTCGTCATCTTTCCAACCTTCGGGGATATCGTCGGCGGCGGGGCTGCGGTAAGCCGTGAAAATGTCCTGGCGGGCCAGCTCGATCGTGCCGAAGACTTCGCTCGACCACCACACGTCGCAGCGCGGCTGGACGGCCTCGCGTTTGAGGCGGCGCAGGAAGCCGGTCGTTTTGCCGGCCTCGGCGTCGTAGAGCGCATCGACGCGGATGCCGGTTTGTTCTTGAAAACGGTGCAAGACGCGGCGCGCGAAGGTCTGATCGACTGAAGTATAGACGACGACGGTGGGTGTCGGCGGTGCCTGGTCACAGGCGCCGAGCGCCGCCGCGAGCAGCAGCGCGAGCCGCGTCGCGCAGGATCGTGTCGCGGAATCTTGAGCGTATTTGCCAAAAAAGTTCACGCGCTTATTTAACCCGATGCGCTCAAGTTCCGATAGGTGTGAGAAGCACGGGGTTTCAATGTGGAACCTGTGACGAACAACGAGCAAAGCGGAGAATCGAATGCCCACAACCAAGACGACTTACAAAACGCAGAAGCGCAAGACCAACTACGGCAGCAGGTCCGGCACGAGCGGTTCGACCGGTTCGGCCGGTTCGGCCGGCTCGAGCACCGGAAGCTGGAATCCCCACTCGTTCTCTCCCGCGCGGTTCAGCAACACCGGCAAGGAGATTCAGGCGCGGATCGGCTCCTTCCGCAACATCAACTCGCAGCTCACCGGCGCCGGAAAGGTGACCGCCTTTTCGCCGACCACCGTCAACAAGTGGATCAAATTCGTCAACAACGGCACCCGCGTCTACAAGTTCAAAAACAACGACTTCTGCAAGTACTTCGGCAGCAACTGGTCCTCGTCGAACCCGACGGCGGCGCAGCGTTGGCTGACGCAGAAGTTCGGGACGGGGATCAAGGCCGTGACGCGCGGCAAGGCCAACTGCTGGCTGATCGCCGCGACGAACAACGTCACCGGCCGGCCGTTCACGAACTACAGCTGGAAGTAATCGCAGGCCCGTCCGCGCATGAGGCGCGGGGGCTCGAAAAACAGTCCATGCTGCTCGCTGTTTCGTCTTTTTCAGCGGCCCGTCGCTCGGATGCGACGGGCCGCTTTATTTGTGATGTGCCCGTTCGGCGCCTCAGGCGCGGCCGAAGGTCTGCACCCCGTTGCAACCTTGGCCGCGGCGATGACGACGAGACCCCGTCGCGCGGGTGCCCCACACTTTAGCGCAGCGAAGCGTGGGGGACAGACTTCCTTGAACTTACGTCAGTCCCCTCACCCCGTCTTTCGGAACGAAATGGCGCACCGGCACCCGCGAGGTGAATTTTCCGATGCATGGCTATGGACACGGCCCGCCGCCGAGGCAGGCGAAGAAGGGATCGATGTCGCCGCCGTCGAGTCGGCCGTCGCGGTTCATGTCGCCGTTGAGGATGTTGCAGTTGGGGAATTGGGCCGTGTACGCGGCCGGGTCGCCGAGCGCGAGGAAAAACGGGTCGATGTCGCCGCCGTCGAGTCGGCCGTCGCAATTCATGTCGCCGGGCGGGAACGAGGGGCACGGGACCCAGCGGGTGATGTTGTTGGCGTTGATGCCGCCGGCCGAATCGAAGCCGCCGGCGACGTACAGTGCCGGCCCGCCGCCGTCGTCGAGCACGGTCAGGGCGCTGGCGGAGGTGATCACGCCGCCGGCGAGTCCGAACTCACCCACGCCGGCCCAGGTCGAACCGTTCCACTTGGCGATCTGGCCGACCTCGACCACGCCGGCGGTCAGAAAAGTGCCGCCGACGAACAGCTCGTCGCCGCCGCCGTCGTCAAACACTTGCAAAGCGGTGATGGTGTCGTCGGTCCCGCCGGCCACGTCGCTCCAGGAGCTGCCGTCCCAGCGGGCCATGTTGCTGACCGCGGCGTTGCCGGCGAGGGTGAAGTTTCCGGCTGCGTATAGCGCGGGTCCGCTGCCGCTGTCATAAACCGCGAGGGCGTTCACGCGGGGATTCCCGCCGCCGTCCATGCCCTCCGCGAGGGGGAACCATTGCTGCCCGTCCCATCGGGCGACCCGCAGGATGCCGGGGACGCCGCCGGCTCGCGTGAAAGTCCCGCCGGCGTACAGAGCGGGGCCGCCGCCGGCACCGTCGTCGAATACGACCATCGTGTTGACGGTTCCATCCATGCCGCCGCCGACGGAGGTCCATTGTTGGCCGTCCCAGCGGGCGATGCCGCCGGTGCCGGGGACGCCGCCGGCGATGAAGAAGAATCCCGCGACGTAGAGGGCCCGGCCGCTGCCGTCGTCGAACTCGAGAAACGCCCGGCCGCTACGGTCTAAGCCACTGCCGAGGGAGGACCAGGCGCCGCCGTCCCAGCGGGCGATGCGGCTGGCGGATAAGCGACCAACGGATGTGAAGTTGCCGGTGACGTACAGGGCGGTCCCGGCGCCGTCGTCGAACACGCCGAGGCCGTTAACGGTCGAGTTCGCGCCGCCGCCGACGTCCGACCAGTCCTGGCCGTCCCACTTGGCGAGGAAGCTGATCGGGTTGTTGCCGGCGCTGCGAAACCCGCCGCCGGCATAAAGCGCGCTGCCGTTGCCGTCGTCGAACGCTCCAAGTGCTCGGACGGCGTTGTCGAGGCCGGGATCTCCCATGGCGCCCGGGTCCCAGCGCGGACACGGTTGGGCGATGACCCATGAGCTTCCGAAGAACGATACCAACGCGATCGTCGCGGCCGCGGGTCTGCCCGGCTTCGACGGATGATCCATGACGCACTCCTTCCCGCGCGTGGCAGTCGGTCGCAGCGGCATCATGCGGCGATCGTGGGCCGTTGCGCGCGACGCCTGCTTCGCGCCCCCAGACTTCTCTCGTCCTCCTGGGACAGGACCAGTATAGCCGCGCGGGGCGGAAGAACCAAATGCCGCGGCGATGGTCGCGCGTTTGGTGCGCGTCCGAGGTGTAGGGTGGGCATCGCCCACCATTTCGCTGGAGGTTGATGATCTTGGTGGGCGGCGCCCACCCTACGGGACTACCGGATTTGGTGGGCAGTGCCCACCCTACGGGACTGCTTTTGAGCAGCGCGGCGGACGTCAAACCCGCGGGCGGCCGCCCGCCATTATCCGAACGTCGGGTCGCCGACCCGACCCACACGGCTAGTGGCGCCTGCGGAGCATCGTCAGGATGCCCGGCACCAACAGTACGGACGTCCCCGGCTCGGGAACGACAACACTCTCGTATTGGAGTCTGACAGCTGTGGGGCGCCAACGATTGGGTTTCGTTTCCATCACCCTTAGAAACACATTGCGCCGCTGCCGGTTCGGTAGTGACCTGCCGGCCGGAAGAGTATACGTAGCCGTGTTTGTCACGCGTATCGGAGCTCCGCCGTCCCGCCGTTCCAGGAGCTGCGTAAACTCCTCCACGAATTGATTGTCACGCGGCCCCGGATTCCAGGTCGCGGTGCCGTTGTGAACGCCGACCAGATGTGGCAGATCGACATTCCCGGATAACTCGGAAGTCCCCAGAATCATGGTTCCCTGAGTAGTAACCGCGAGATTTGAGGTGATGTTTCCTCCGCCCGGATAACTCGATTCCATGGCAACGAGAAAGTTGCCGTCGGCGAGGGTCAAGAGGTTGAGTGCTCCGCGTTCCTCCCTGGAAACTGCCGCCAAGAGTAGGTTCGCCTGTGTAAAGATCGACGCGTAGACGCTGTCGCGCTGCGGAAGGGCGCCCACGCCCCAAACGAACGGCGTGAAGCCCGTCGCCGAATCACCCCACCCGATTCCTTCTGCGAGCACCGGTTTACCGTTCACTGTACCTCGAACGGTCATGGTAATTTCAAAGAAATCGGCTTTCGACGCTGGAGTTTCCGCCAGACAAAATACCAGCAGCGAGCCCAAGACCATCTTCGAATTCATTGCCTTTCTCCTTTTTCCTTCGGCGCGCATCTGTTCCGCTGGCGGCTTGTCCGCCAGGGCTTTTCGGGGAGTGTGACCGGCTCGGCAACCATTTGCAACTCAAACCGGGAACCCGCGCACGCGGGACAGGTCGGGATCGCTCCGCTGAGAGCAGCGTGCCGGCGCCCGCGTGCTACTGGCGGCTTGTCCGCCGGTGCTGTCATAAACCGCGAGGGCGTTCACGCGGGGATTCCCGCCGCCGTCCATGCCCTCCGCGAGGGGGAACCATTGCTGCCCGTCCCATCGCGCGACCCGCAGGATGCCGGGGACGCCGCCGGCACGCGTGAAAGTCCCGCCGGCGTACAGAGCGGGGCCACCGCCGACACCGTCGTCGAATACGACCATCGTGTTGACGGTTCCATCCATGCCGCCGGCGAGGGAGGTCCATTGCTGGCCGTCCCAGCGGGCGATGCGGCTGGCGGATAAGGGGCCGACGGATGTGAAGTTGCCGGTAACGTACAGGGCGGTGCCGGCGCCGTCGTCGAACACGCCGAGGCCGTTGACGGTCGCGTTCGCGCCGCCGCCGACGTCCGACCAGTCCTGTCCGTCCCACTTGGCGAGGAAGCTGATCGGGTTGTTACCGGCGCTGCGAAACCCGCCGCCGGCATAAAGCGCGCTGCCGTTGCCGTCGTCGAATGCTCCAAGTGCTCTGACGGCGTTGTCGAGGCCGGGATTTCCCATGGCGCCCGGATCCCAGCGCGGGCACGGTTGGGCGATGGCCCATGAGCTTCCGAAGAACGAGACCAATGCGATCGTTGCGGCCGCGGGTCTGCCCGGCTTCGACGGATGATCCATGACGCACTCCTTCCCGCGCGTCGCAGTCGGTCGCACCGGCATCATGCGGCGATCGTGGGCCGTTGCGCGCGACGTCTGCTGCGCGCCCCCAGGCTCGCACCGGTCCTCTTGGGACAGGACCAGTATAGCCGCGCGGGGTGGAAGAACCAAAAGCCGCGGCGGCCGAGCAAGGGGCCGCCGCGGCGACGGTGGGCAGTGCCCACCCTACGGGACTTGGTGGGCAGAGCCCAGCCTACGGGAGTGGTGATCGTGGCAACGTGGTGCGGATAATAACGGGCTTGCGGGGCAGTGGGGGGAAGGTTGCCAACATTGCCAATTTGCGCGTGCTCTAATTGGCAATCTTCGCTATCTTGCCGCGAGCGGCGGAACGACGAAGGGGATACGCGCACGGGATGGGCGGAGTGCTTGGCGGCGGTCGTTCGGTTTTCAAAGAGCGACCGGTCGGCGAGACGCGGCGGCAGGAGATTCTAGGAGGTCTAGATCGCGCGATCAAGGGTTGGGTTGGATTGTTCGGGGTTCGGTTCGTACTCATGGGCTGTGCAGCTTTGTAGGGTGCGTCCGGGACGCACCACTACGCGACTTGGTGGGCAGTGCCCACCCTACGGGACTCGGTTTTTATTCGTAGGTTGTGAAGCGTCTAAGGGCGTCCGGGACGAGCCACCCCACATGCCTTGGCCAAATGGGTGCGCCAGGGGGCCCGCACGGTGATTGGACGTGCCGATGAGACGGCGAACCCGCCGGACCGCCTGACTTCGGCGATTCGAGAGAAAGAAGTTGCGCCGGGACGCACCCTACGCGGCTGAATGTCGGGTCGATGACCCGACCTACACGGCTAGGCCGGACATCGCGTGCCTCGTACAATCGCATCATGGCCGACGCGGTCGAAACCTGCATCTATTGCTCGAAATCGTTCGATCCCGCCAGGGGCGAAGGGGATCACATCATCTCCGCCCAACTGGGTGAGTTCCGAGACGACGTACGCTTTCGTCGAATCTGCCCGGTGTGCAACAACCGAATCGGTCAGTCTGAGCAGCAATTCCTTCAATGTGGCCCCGAAGCGTTCTTCCGTCAGATCGTCGCACCTGCGTCACCGCGCCGTAGAAAACGCGGTCGATCTCCGGGCGGCGGCGCTCGCGGGATGCCACCGCCCCGGCACACGATAAACTGCGGCGATCATTCGCAAATCGTCAAACCTCTGCGTGACCGTCCACGAGATGTCGAGCCCGTCGACCAGTTCGTAGTGCGCGGTGAGGACGGAAACGACCATCACTTCCCACTGTTTCCTGGCATGCACGCTAAACAGCTGCGAGACCGCGTCGAAAGTGCCGTCAGCAAGGACTTCGAACGCGCGTGGTTGGACTGCGATCAGGCCACCCGGGGGCAATCCGTTGCCTTGGCTCAGGCGGCTTGGCCCAACAAACGGCTGATCGAACTTCATTCAACGGAACCGGGGGTCCATAAGGCTCAAGGACGGATCACGTTCACGTATAGTGACCACTACTTCCGAGCCATCGCAAAAATCGCCTTCCACTACTACCTGGTTCATTCTTGCCGTGGTGTTCGGGGTGACGAACCGGAGTTCGCCGCCATCCGACGCTTCATCCTCGAAGGCGGGGATGCATCGGACTTCTTGGACACTCCCGGCCCCAAGTTTGCGGTTCCGTTCGGCGAACTGCCAACAGGGAAAGCGATCACGCCAAGCCAGTGGTGCCACGTGCTCGCGGCTCACGAGGCGTCACAGGTCGTGGTTGGTTACGTTCATCTTTTCGCAGGGCCGGAGCGTGTTGGAAAGCCACATTACGTTCGGCTGGCGCAGCTCACCAGCTCAATCGTGTTGCCCTTGGGAGTGTTTGGGCATGTGTATTTGTACGACGAAGATCAACCCGAGATCGGACACGCCGGTCACGTCGTACCTGCGGCGATGTCACGGCTCCAATGATGCCCAGCAGTCAAGTAGGTCGGGTCATCGACCCGAGGCTCTCGCCGTGGCCGCGCTGTTTCACACCGGCGGGACGCCGATGCTCCCCAGTTAGTCCTCTTCCGCGCCGGGCTTGTGGGCCGCGACGATCTGCTGCTGGACGTTGGGCGGGACCTGGTCGTAGTGGCTGAATTCCATGACGTAACTGCCCTGGCCGCCGGTGACGCTCTTGAGCTGTGAGCTGTAGGTGGAGACCTCGGCCAGCGGGACGGTGGCCCGAATGGAGACCTGGTTGCCGGGGAGCATGTCCTGGCCCTGGATATGGCCGCGCTTGCCGGCCAGGTCGCGGGTGATCTCGCCGACGAAGTCGTTGGGCGCCGTGACGTCGATATTGACGAGCGGCTCGAGCAGCATCGGCTTGCACTGCATGAAGGCCTTCTTGAAGACCTGCCGGCCGGCGATCTGAAACGCGATGTCCTTGCTGTCGACCGGATGGGTCTTGCCGTCGATGAGCTCCACCTTCAGATCGACCACTGGGTAACCCGCCAGAACGCCCTCGGCCATCTGCGCCCGTA
>JACZRH010000121.1 GCA_022574815.1 Planctomycetota bacterium
CGAGGTGCCCGTCGCGCGGGCCACCGCCACCCGCTCGCTCTCAGCAACTTCCGCCACCGACGAGGCCGACTCGGTGGGCGGCAGCGCCACGGCGGCGGCCGCGCCCTGCTCTCCAGCGGGTTCTTCGACCGGAATTTCGTCGGCCGACATGCTGGGCAACGTCGGTGGGGCTGCGAGGGCGCGCGTCGCGCCGGACTCCGCTACGGGTCCACTGGCCGTTGGCGCCGCGGCGGCGGCTGACTATCTGGAGGATGACGACCCCGTCTTCGGTTCCGGACTGGAAGGCGACCTTCGCGGCAAGGGGTTCGCGGTCAAAGTGGTGCACCGTCCCTCCGCCGCGGAAAAAGCCATGGCCGGTTTCAATCCAGGCGTGTGCCTGGTCGCCCGCCATTTCAAGCGCGCCGATGAGCGTGATCGAGAGCGCAAGGGAGAACAACAGCTTTTTGCGCAGTGACAACGGTCGAGGAGCTGACGCCTTTTTTTTTGGTTCCTGGGAAACGGTCATGTGCTCCCGAGAGACGGCGCTTTCAGTCAATCTTCGCTCCATCATAGGCCGCGGAACGATATAGTAGTAGCCATCTCCGCACTGTGGTTGAGCGTTTGGAGCACTTGTTCGTCTCGACTATCAATAAGGCAAGGCGATCAATACCAATGATCTCGCGCTGCGAGCGGGGGCGCAGCTGCGGTTGGGCCGATGACGGCGGTCGGCTCGATATCCGGGCCCTGGCCAGGCGCCCGTGCGAAGAGTTTCATCAGTCGACGAGCAGGGTCCACAATGTCATGATTGTCGCGGACATATTGACAGCCATGCACAGAAGGCATCCGCATCGCCGGGTGGCACGACCAAACCGTTGTATCCGTCTTTCACCAGCTCTGGCACGCCGCCCACGCTGGTGGCGACCACCGGGAGCCCGCGCGCCATTGCCTCCAACAAGACCACCGGCACGCCCTCGGAGAAGCTGGCCAACACGACGACGTCGGCCCGGCGATAGAACTGAGCGACGCGCTCGGGTTCAACCGATCCGGTAAACGTCAGCGACTGGGCCAAGTCCAACCGCCGAGCCCGTGCCTCCGCCTCCGTTCGCAGAGGGCCGTCTCCGACCAACGCGCAGCGGAAGTCGTGGCGCGGTCGCGTAACATGCGGCCGGCGCGCATAGTACAGCGGCTTGATGCCCGCTCGGTCGCGGGCCACCAGCAGTGTGGCCTCGCGCGGGTCGAACAGCGCTAGGGCGAACATGCCGGGCAGGCGTGAGAGAACCTCGAGGGCCCAGACGTCGTATCCCTTCAGGACCACTTCGGTGTCGCCGGTCGACGCGAACGTCTGTCCCGCTGCTCTCAGTTCTGCTCGCAGATCGCGAAAACTGTAGATCTCGCCGTCGAGGATTAGGCAGGCGCCGCTTGCGGTGTCGGCGGTTTCGCAGCGCGGCGATTTCGCGCAGAATGAACGTGTACGAGACGGCGGGGTACTTGCTTGTGAGATAGGCGGTTTTCAAATCGGATACCGCTGACATTCGCGCGGCACACTCTTGCTAGGCACTGCACTTCGAATTCAGGTCTCTTTGCGCCCTACGAGGACGAATATGCTTCGAACATTGAAGAGCCAACGATTAAGCGGACGAAGAGCGATACGGTTCAGTAGATTTAGCGGACACCTTCGAAACGCATGGAACAACTGTGTCCGAAATCCGCATGATTCCATAAGCTGTTTCACGACAAATGGGTCGAATTGGCGCTCACAGTACTCACCCGTGACCGGATTTCGGCACCATGCGAACTCGGGAGGCGTCGGCAGTTCGATTCCAACGCCATACGATTGGGCGACAGACCGGATCTCCGGCGCGAGCAAGCCCGCCGTCGCATCCACAATGATCGTGACGTCGTTATCTGAGAGAAGTGGATTGCTGTTCCGGACGATCTCCTCGCGCATAACCGCGTACGGCTTGATGTTGCAGTTCTCGATTGGCCGCTGCTGCTTGAGCGTATCGATGTACGCTTGGGAACGATCTCGCTCTTTCCACATCTTCTGAATGGCCCTGAGCCCTTTGGCATTGAGAACATTGTTATCGTTGACAATCACGCATCGCCCCTTCGGTTTCAACACATGAACGCAAACTCGAAACATAGAGTCCAAGTTATGCACGTGCTCAAGCGTCTGGTTACAGAAGATCGCATCAAATGACGCAGCGGGCATGTCGATCGTACAAATGTCCCCTGTTAGCGATTCGACAAGTACGCTAGCGCCCAGTCGTCGAACAGCCTCGACTCGTTCCTGCAATGGAAGTGTCATGCTTTCTCGAATATCGTTCGCGATAACATGGTTGCCTCCTAGCATTGAAATCGCCAGCGCCTGCCAGCCAAAGCCGCAGCCCACGTCGAGAACGCGCGCACCGTACATTGCGCCGAGTCGCAGGACATGTTGTATGAACCAAAGGAAGCGGTCGGCAGAACCGACGTCCAGTTGTCGCAGTAGCGCTCCTCCATACTCCCGGAGATCAGGGTTGTCCGTTCCGCGAATGTACTCGGCAACCCAACGACCAACGGTCCTGGGATCGCTGGGCATCACGGGAACACTGCCCAGCACACTTGACGTCTGCCCGCTCACCTTCTACCTCATCCAATAGAACGCGCATCGACCATTAGTATCCCGCACGGTCAGGGTCTCAATCGATCGTGCGCAATATTGGGATCAAACGGACTGCATTCAGCCAATCCGCAATACCAACGCGCCGTATCGCGCGTGGAACAGACCGCTGTGGTTGCGATGACGCGCTCGGGGCAAGGCACCCAATCGGCGACTCCCGATCCGGGCCGCCATCACGTGTACTCAAAACAGAGTGTAGATAAACGGCGCCGCGGCCGAGCCGCCCAGCATCACCAAGGCTCCGACCACGAGCATCACGATCAGGATCGGCAGCAGCCACCACTTCTTGTTGTACTTCAGGAATTCCCAGAACTCGGCGACCAGACCCGTTCGGTCGGCCTCGGCACCCCGCTCGAACTCGTCGTGCCGTTGCCAATCGTCCGACATCAGTCGGCCCTCCTGCTCAGAACTGTCGAAAATACCGTTTCACGTCCGTCACCGGCTCGCGGCGGACCCAATAGGATTTCGCGTCCGGCTCGATCGTTCGGCAAAGCGGGTCGCGCCCCATGACCCGAAACAGCAATCCGAGCGGCGTGAAGATCAGATAGAAAAATACGGCCATAATCACGTGCGACAGCACGAATCCGATCGGCAACGAAACCGCCGTCAGCGCCACATAGAGCGGGCGCAGCAGCGCCGGGGCTGCAAGAGCCAATATGCCGCACACCGCGGCCGCCGCCCAGAGCCCGTAGGCCAAGCCGCGTGCGAAACCGGGTTCAAGCGACTTGATCGCCAAATGGTGCCAAACAAAGCACTGAATGCCCAATACCCCGAAGGCGACCAGGCAAATGAAGCCGAAGCCGCGAAGTTGGCTTCGCTCCGGCTTCCAGTTGACTTCGATCAAGGCCATGGGCGTTTAATCCAAATTGAATTGGGACATGTACTCGTTGATCTCGTGCTGCTCCGCCTCGGGCTGCTCCTCCTTGTAGAGCACGAAATCCTCCAGGACCAGCACGTCCATGTTCGTGGCCATGAAGCAGCGATATGCGTGCTCCGGCGTGCAGACGATCGGCTCGCCGCGAATGTTGAAACTCGTGTTGACGACCACCGGGCAGCCGGTCTTCTTCTTGAAACACTTGATCAACGCGTGTACCCGGCCGTGCCGCTCCGGATCCACGGTTTGCACGCGCGCCGAATAGTCGACGTGCGTGATGGCCGGGACCGTCGAGCGGACCACTTTCAGAAGTCGATCGACGCCGGTCAGGCTCTTGAGCTGCCTGTCGAGCGGCAGGCGCTTCGCTTCGCGTACGTCGGCGACCAGCAGCATGTAGGGGCTGTCCTCGTTCGGTCGCATTTCGAACCACTCATCCACGTCCTCGCGCAGGACGCAGGGAGCGAACGGCCGGAACGACTCGCGGAACTTGATCTTGAGATTCATGACCGACTGCATCTTCGACGAACGTGCGTCGCCGAGGATCGAGCGAGAACCGAGCGCGCGCGGCCCGAATTCCATCCGCCCATGCATATGACCGATCACCTTCTCGGACGCGATGTCGTCGGCCACGGTCTCGACCAGTTCGTCCTCCCTTTCAAAGAAGTGATAGCGCGCCCCCACTCCGTCGAGATACGTCTTGATCTGATCATTGCTGAAACGCGGCCCGAGCAAAGACCCCCGCTGCAAGTCGTTGACGCCGTTCACCGTTCGCGGCTTGTCCAGTAGTTGATGCCATACGAACAGGGCCGCCCCCAGCGCCCCGCCCGCGTCGCCCGCCGCCGGTTGGATCCAGACCTGGTCGTATCCGGCTTCGCGGAGGATGCGGCCGTTTCCGACACAGTTCAGCGCGACACCGCCGGCGAGCACCAGATTGTCCAGGCCCGTCTGGGCGCGCACGTGCCGCGCCGCGCGCAGCATGATCTCTTCGGTCACGTCCTGGATCGACGCGGCAATGTCCATCTCGCGCTGCGTCATGGGCCCTTCCGCGCGGCGCGGCGGGCCGCCGAATAGCGCGTCGAACTTGGGTCCGGTCATCGTCAGACCCTGGCAATAGTTGAAGTAGGACATGTCCATGTGAAACGAACCGTCCTCTTTCAGATCAATCAGCTTGTCGAGAATCACGTCCTTGTAGACCGGATCGCCGTAGGGCGCCAGCCCCATCAGCTTGTACTCGCCCGAATTGACGCGAAACCCGGTGAAGTAGGTGAAAGCCGAATAGAGCAGCCCCAGAGAGTGCGGGAACCGCAATTCGTGGGACAGCTCGATCTTGTTGCCGCGCCCCGCCCCCCACGCGGCCGTGGCCCACTCGCCGACGCCGTCCAAAGTCAGGATCGCCGCCTCTTCAAACGGGGAGGGGAAGAAAGCACTGGCGGCGTGCGACTCGTGGTGCTCCGTGAAGACGAAGCGGCCCTTGTATTGCCCCTGCAAACCCCGGTCCATCTCCCGCGGCAAGTGCAGCTTCTGCCGCAGCCACAACGGCAGGCCCTTCAGGAAGGATTTGAACCCGATGGGCGCGTACGCGAGATAGGTCTCCAGCAGGCGCTCGAACTTGAGCAGCGGCTTGTCGTAGAACGCCACGTGATCCAAGTCCGCGGGTTTTATGCCGCCTTCGGCCAGACAATACTCGATGGCCTGCCGAGGGAAGCGATAATCATGTTTCTTGCGTGAAAAACGCTCCTCTTGCGCCGCGGCGATCAATTCCCCGTCGCGCACGAGGCACGCGGCACTGTCGTGGTAAAAGGCGGAGATTCCAAGAATGTTCATGACGCTGGCTCGCCTCGCATCGGCTTGGCGCGCTTCCCCATTCGGAAGAGCTGGAATAGAATGCCTTGGGCGCTGCTCACGCATTTGTGCGGCGCTTACTTCGTAGTTCGATACGGGAGTCCAAATCCGGTGCGTTGCCGCCTCAAACCAGCGGCCGAGTTCGGCCGCTTTGCAGGTGACATCATGCTGGGCGGCAACCAAACTGCGTCCAGCTTCTCCCATTGCGGCCAGTTCCGACGGCGCGGCCGACAACGCCGCTCGAAGGCAATAAACCATCGCATCGACATGACCGGAAGGAAACAACCATCCGGTGCGGCCGGACCGCGCCAGCTCGCCGACGCTGCCGAGCCGTGCTGTCTTCCAATTCCGGTGATGCCGCACATGGCTATTGACCATCGCTTTCGTCGGAGGAGTCGCTCCGCTGGCGCCCGCTTGCCAGCAGCGCTTCGAGAACGTCGACCTGCTTCTCCACGCCGTGTTCGCGCAGGACCGCCTCACGGCCCTTTAGCCCCATACTGCTCAGTTCGCTCGGCGCAAGAGTCAAGACGGTTCGCATCGCGTTCACAAGAGCGTCGACGTCGCCGGCGGGGACCAGCCAGCCGCTGACGCCGTGCTGCACGAGCTCGGGAATACCCGCGATCGAGCTGGCGATCACCGGGCGCCCGGCGGCCAGCGCCTCCATGATGACGACCGGCAGTCCCTCGGCGAAACTGGGAAGCACAAGCGCTCGGGAGGCCTCGAGCCGGCGGCGCACCTCGTTGCCGCCGACATAGCCAGTAATGTCCACGATACCTTGCAGATCGAGTTCTCTGATCCGATTCTCAAGCCAAGGTCTTAGCTCGCCATCACCGACGACCGCCAACCGCATGTCCAAGCCCTCGTCGCGCAAACGGCGCACGGCATCGAGAAGCAGCGACTGGCCTTTCTGGGCGCTTATCCGCCCAACGGACACCAGTGTACGGCTGTCGCGCGGAACGGAAACCGGACCACGCGAGTGCATGTTTCCGATCGTGCAGCGGACGATGTGGATCTTCCCCCAATCGGCCGGGTCCGCCCAACGGTATAGCTGCGCCCGACAGTAGTGACTGATCGCAGTGACAAAGTCCGCTTCTTTGATCTTTCCGCGCAGATCGAACCCGAGCGGTGCATCAAAGTCACCGGGGCCGTGAATCGCCATGCTGTACGGCGGCCCGCCCAGACGGCGTATCAACCGCGCCACGGTGGCGGCGTTCGATCCGAAGTGAACATGTACATGCTCGATCCGCTCCCGCCGAATGATGCGTAGTAAGTAAGCGGCCTCGACCAGATAGGCCAAATGTCGAATTAGTCCGCGCTCGCTTCGGCGCGACAAGTTGACCGTAAATCTCAGCGCGGAGACAAAACGCCCAGGCGTCGAAAGCGCCACTTGGAGGCAGGCGCGTAGCAACTTGCCCACACGCTGGTCAAGGCAAGCCATGACTTGAGCCGCTTCGTCCAAGTCAAGTGGATCGCAAAGATCAGGCGGCGCTGCGCGAATCGACAACCGGACGATGTGGTGACCACGGTTTTCCAGCTCTGTGAGCTCGCGGCGGATAAACGTATGGCTGACCGTCGGATACTGTGTCGTAAGATACGCGATTCGCATCATCTCGGTTTACAAACTACCGCACGGAATGAAACCCATGCACATCGCTCTTCGTCGAACAGCGATCATCCGGCTTGTCATTGTCAGGTGCGCGACACGCTTTGCGGGTCGTCCTTGTACTCGATCAGTTTTCGCGGGAGGCGGCTGAACCAACACCGACTCCAATAGTCGAACTGCCCCAGCGCGATCGGCAGCTTGGCCAAATAGAGGTGCAGCGAGTAGAGCAACCCGCCACGCAGCGACCCGACTCGCTTTCGACAGCGCAGAGCGGCCCGCAGGATTGCCGTGACGATCAGCCCGGCCCAAGTCGCGATCGGCCACGGCGACCACAGCACGATGGATAGACCCAGCGCGATCACCAGCGCTGCCACGTGATAGAGGCTACTCCGCCCGGGACTGTGCATTCCGCCAAGGCCGGGACGCCGGTTCGACAACTCTGCGTAGGCGTGTCCCGTGCGGCAGCAGCGCAGCCAGTACTGGCGAAAGCGCCTCATGTCGATATCGTGCAGCACCATCTTGCGATCAAGGCAGAGAATGGTCATCTCTTGGCCGTCCATCATGCGGCAGCAGAGTTCGCGCTCCTCACCTGCGATCAGCGATTCGTCGAAGCCACCGGCCTGCATCAGCACACATTTGCGAAACAGCGCGATGCCGCCGCACGTGTCGCTAGGGCCCGGCAGCACGAACCAGTCGTGATGCGCCCAGAACGTGTAGATGTTCGCCTTGGGCGCGATCTCCTCGACGCGGCCGAACACGCACGCGACCTCGGGTGCTTGAATTGCCGGCACGGCGAAGTGAAGCCACTCGGGATCCAGCACTGTGTCCCCGTCGAGGAATTGAACCAGGTCATGGGTGGCCGCGCGAAAACCGGCATTGCGAGCAGCGCCGGCCGTGGGCCTTTCGGGTGCGAGGGCGATGACCTGCGCACCCAATCGGCCAGCCGCCGCGCAACTACCGTCCGTCGAATCAGAATCGACATAGATCAGCTCCAATCTTTCGCGCGGATAGTCGGCCTGATGCACCGACTCCAGGCAGCGAACGAGTCGCTCACCCTCGTTTCGACCAATAACGACCACGCTAACACATGGCAAATCGCGATTGATTGGGTCACTCGGCGTCATGGTAGGACACTGCGTTGAGAGTTGACTTGGGGACACTCATCGGTGCCGGGACGTTGCTCGGCCTCCTCGCGCAGGCGGGTACCGGGACCGTCGCACAGAACGAAGACGGGCGTATCGGCGGGAACGGGCATCAGGCTCTCCTCACAGGGCAGTTCACTCGCCGAGCGCATCCTTCCGCCGGAGCGGTTTCATGGTCGCGATCCGGCGGAAGCCGGCCTTCTCGATGCTGCGGATCGAGGGCTTGTTGTAGACACGACAGTCGACGTAAGCCCGGCCGTCGCCGGCGAGCTCGTGGAACATGACGTGCTGCATCAGCGCCGGGCACAGCCCGCGCCCGCGGAAGTCCGGCAGCGTCCGGTTGCGGAAGATCACGACGTCGTGCCGCCGCAATGGCACGAACCAGCACTTGAATTGGTCTCCGCGGCGGCTCATGCTGACCCCGGCCAGCCGGCCGTCGATCAGTCCTACCCAGAGCACCGCGCCATGCCCAAGTTCCCAGCGGTCCACCTCGAGCGAGCTCGGACTGAAGCGGCTGCGCATTGTAGCAAGCAGTTCCGGCGCCAGGTCCTCCAGGCGATCGCACCGCACGACCGTCAGATTCGGCGGCGCACTGCCCGTCTGCGCTGGCCCCTCCTGCATGAAAACGTGGTTGCGGTGCTGGACGATGCGCCGCCAGCCGGCCAGCAGCGGGCCGGCCGCCTTGACCATCACGCGTCGGGCGACGCCAAGCCACCCATTCCTGGCCCGCACGGAGCGCAGCCGGGCCAGAAAGCCGACCGCCCGCCGCGTGGCAAACTGTGATGCCTCCACCGCCATACGGTGTCTCAGAATCTCATCAACGGAAACGCCGGCGGCGCTCCATGCGTGTCAGCAGCCGACCCGGCACCCGCGCAATCGTTAGCAGCGGGCTGCGCCGGACCCAAGCTTCCGCGTCCCGCCGCAGCCGCCGCGCCGCCGTCGCAAGCGACCTCAGCTCGACTCGACCCTCGGCGAGGGGAATACTGCCGGTGGCGAGCCGCGGCTTGTACGTCGACTCATTCCCCAGGCCCAAGTCGATCCGGCGGATGCCAAGCCCTTCCGCGGATTCGGCCGCGCACACCCGCAGCAGAATCCCCGGCGACATTTTCGCGAACCGCTCGTCGTGCCGCGGAAACCACCAGTTCCACACGCGGCGCGACCGCATGCCCATGTGAGCCGCCACCAGCTCGTCGTTCACGTACAGGGCGGACAGCATGCCCGCGAAGTGCTCGTGCTGCGTGGCGTGGATCCGCTCCAGCAGCGCAACCGCCCAGTCGAAACTGAACACGTTCACCAGCCCCGAGCGCTGGTATTGGCTGGACTTCCACGCCAGGAGCGCTCGCAGCACACCCGTGTCGCCGGTGTGCGGCACTACGCGCAGCTCGCCGAGCTGCTGCAGCTTGCGGCGTTTTGCCCGGACGTCTTTGAGCAGGTGCGAGCCCACCTCCCGCAAACGAGCCGCGTAGCCGTCAAACCCCTCCGAGAGATCCATGTAGTGCGACTCGGCCGCTGCGGCGTGGTACGGCCGAAACGGTTGCTGGCACTCCAGGAGATGCGTGAACTCGAACGTTGCGAGCCCGCACGCACGCAGCAGCCGCGGCACATCCCAACTCACCTCGGGCAGCGCAATCACGCCATGGAAGTCCGATACCGCCCCGCCGACCGGTTTGCCCACGCCCATCCGGCCGCGCTGAAACGGGAAGAACCCGACGGCCACGCCGGAATTCTCCATCACCCCGACGAACACGTCCCGCCGGACCGCCGCGACTGCCTGCGTGAAATCGGGGCAGAAGTAGGGGCTCGCCAACTCAGTTGTGGACTCCTGGATCCGGCGCCAACGGTCGACCAGCTCCGGCGTGAGTTCACCACCGGCGATGACGGTCACCTTCATTCCCTGTGCACTCTCATGATTCCACGCCTCAGGCGCGACCGATCAGCGCCCGCGGCAGATCGGGCCAAGCCCCGCTCGTTACAAACCGCAGCAGCGCAGCCGGGGCGGGCGGCTCCACGCGCGGCAGCGCAAACGAGTCGGCCCCGGCCCGCACGAGCCCGCCCGCGCCGGTGGCGACCGCTGATCGCAGCCCGACCTCCGCCACGAGACGCCGCGTTTCGGCCGTCGAGCGGCTGTACGGGAACGAGAAGTGAACCGGCCGCTCACCCAGCTCGCGCTGCACGTCGTCGATGGACGCCTCCAGCTCGCGCCGGGCCGTTTCCGGCCCATGCGTTGCCAGGTCCAGGTGCTCCCGCGTGTGCACGCCGACTTCGAACTCGGGGCACCGCCGCCGCAGTTCGCGCACTTCGTCCCAGCTCATCGTCAGGCGCGGCGGGTGTGTCGCCGGGCGGAGTTGGTCCTTAATATCGGCCAGCAACCGCTCGCGCTCGTTCGCCCCGGCGACAAGCAGGCGCCCGGCCGCCGCCCGGTATGCGTCCGCGCAGCGCCGCGGGTCCCGCAGGTCAAACCCGTCGGCGGGACCGTCATAGAGGCTCAGTGGGGGGCGCGTGCGAGCCCGCATCATCGCGTAAAGCTGATCGATCCACTGCGGTGCCGCCCGTGTGACGTAGCCGGTCGCCAGATACAGTGTCGCCGGCAGCCCGTACCGCTGGAGGATCGGTGCGGCGACCGTCAGATTGTCGAGATAGCCATCATCGAAGGTTAACACCACCGTTCCGGCCGCCAACGGACGCCCGGCCTGCAGCGCTTCGATCAGGGCCGTCATCGAGATGACCCGCCGGCGGCGGGCCAGCAGCCGCATCTGCCTTTCGAACAGCTCCGGCGGCACGTGATTGCACGGGTCGATCCACGCTGCATTTGCAGCCTCCGCGACCGTGTGGTACATGAGAATCGTCGCACCCTGCACCCGTCGCGCCCACACGTACAGCGCACCGGCCCCGCTCCATTGCAGGCCGGCCTCCAGCGTTGTCAGCAGGCGCCGCCGCACCGGTGTCCGCGGCACCGTCGGTATGGCGGCGAGCTTGGGCGTGATTTCGCGGGCGTCGCCACAGGCCTCAGCAAGGCCGACTGTCGCAGTTGACTCGGCGGCGCGGTCCGCCGCACAATCCGGTGTCGGCGGCCGGCCCAACTGATCCGACGAGAGTGCCGTCTTGAAGCTGCTGGTCGTCATCGTCAACTACAAGGTCACCGACCTGACGGTCGACTGCCTGGTCTCCCTAGCGCCCGAAATCGCCGCGCAGCCCGGCACACACGTCGCCCTATGCGAGAACGGCACCGGACCGGAAGCGGTGCAGCAGTTCCGCGCAGCGATCGAGCAGAACGGCTGGTTCGACTGGGTCACGCTGACCGCGATCCACCCCAACCGCGGCTTCACCGGCGGCAACAACGTCATCCTGCGGGAGGCGCTGGCCCGAGCCGACGCGCCGCCATACTTCCTGCTGCTGAACGCTGACACGATCGTTCGGCCGGGCGCGCTGCGGGCACTAGTCGACTTCATGGACAACCATCCGCAGGCCGGAATCGCCGGCAGCCGTCTCGAGAGTCTCGAGGGTGTACCGCGCTCGACCGCGTTCCGATTCTTCAGCATCGCGAGCGAGCTGGACCATGGGCTGCGGCTGGGCATCGTCTCGCGACTGCTGCGCCGGTGGCAGACGACCGGCCCGCTGCCGGTGGTGCCAACGCCGAGCGACTGGACCTCGGGCGCGGCCCTGCTGGTCCGCCGGGAGGTTTTCGAGCAGGTCGGGCTGTTGGACGAGGACCTGTACACATACTTCGATGACATCGACTTGTGCCTTCGGGCACGCCGTGCTGGGTGGCTCACCTGGCTGGTACCCGACAGCCGAGTTGTCCACCTCACGGGACGGAGCACGGGCGTCGCGGTATCCGACGAGCGACAACAGCGCCGGCCCGCGTACTGGTTCCAGGCCCGGAGACGATTCTGGCTCAAGAATCATGGGCCCTGGCGCACGCTCATGGCTGACACGGCCTGGATTACCGGCTTTGCGCTCTGGCGACTGCGCCGCCTGATTCAGCGAAAACCCGATTCCGACCCACCGATGATGCTGGTGGATTCGATCCGGCACAGCGTGTTCCTCACCGGCTTCAAACTTCAACCCGTAAGGAACCCAGCGCTCGGCTAGGCGCCGCACTGCACCCGGGCCCACGGCCAAGCGCAACTCTCGCGGGGCTCGATCACGCATTCAGTCACGTACAGGCGCCACGTTCGCGGCGTGGCTTGGCGTCAGTTCCGCCGTAGCGGAGCGCTCATAGTACTCGGCCAGCTCATCCCAGGCCCGCTTCTCATCCCAAGCCAATTGCGCGGCGTCGAGCGGATCGGTATTGATGCGAATGCGCGGTTCGGCGAAATCGGTCTGCGGCTTCAGCAGCACGTCGCAAGGCAAGCCGAGCCGGTCGCGCATCTGCTCCGCGACGCGCAGCGCGAAGGTCCCCTGGCTTTCAACATAGCCGCTCGGGTTGATCCTCTGAAAGCCGGGCGTGGCCGGCAGCGCCGCCGCGAAATCGACGTACGCCCTGGACAACAGGGAGACGTGGATATTGTCGCGCACATATTCGGGCGTGTTCACCGCGGGCGTCCGGCCTTCGAGCCACGAGCGCATGAGATAGCTCAAAAAACGCGGCTCTTCATACGGCCCGAACGGGTTGGGGATTACGAGTTTCCCCAGCCGCGCGCCCTGAAGCTGGGTGTGATAGGCGAACATTTGCGCCGTAAAGGCCTTCGACAGGCCATATGGCGAGAACGCTCGCAGCTCGTCGGAACCCGCTCCCTCGCCGTTTTCGAAAACGCTGCCGGTCAGAAGCACCTTTCGGCAACCGTTCGCAATCAGCGCCGCGAGAACACCACGCAGGTTGAGCGTATTGCTTCGAACGGCGGCGGCGACGTCGAAATCGGGGCTCTTATAGTCCGAAGCCTCCGCCGCGTGATGGCACAGCAGGTCCCAGTCGGACTCTCGCTCGATGATCTCCATGAAGCGCTCGTCGCCGAAGCGGCAATTGAAGACCGGCCGGCTGAGCTCCAGCAACCGATCGATGCGCGAACGCCGCAGACCTTCATACTGTTCGAGCTCGCGTTGAAAGATCATGACGATCTCGTGGCCGGCCGCCGCCAGTTCTCTGACGAACCAGAAGCCGGTGAACGAGCTCGCGCCGGTGAAGAGGATTCTCATGCGCGGTCGGCCTCCAACGGCACGG
>JACZRH010000374.1 GCA_022574815.1 Planctomycetota bacterium
GGATATCGTCGAAGTCCAACGCTTCGTTCTGCTCAAGCAGGTCCTGATAGCGGACGAAGACGCGAGATGTCACCTCCTGGAAATAATCGGCGACGAGCGCCGCGAACTCCGTCGCGCCCTGCAACTCACTCTTGGCGCGTGAGATAGCGGAGAGAATGGCACGCGGCGCGAGGCGGCGGGGATCGAGGCTATCAGCTCCACTTCGCTCCTCCGCTATCGTCATGCTGGCACGAAGACTGACGATGGGCTCGCCGGGATCGACCAGCACGGGCGGGAATGGCGACGGAACACACCAACCGCGCAGCATCGTTACCGGCGTTCTACGCTCATAAACCGAGCTGCTGAGCAGTAGGTCGCTTCCCCCAAACCCCGGATTTCCCGACGGACAAACCCCGGATTTTTGACCCCCACAACCCCGGATTTCCGGGGATATCCGGGGTTTGCTTCGCGATCAAAGCGCGGGAAGACTTGAACGATGTAGGCCCGCTCTGGCTAACGGCGTGCGGAATGCCGACCGGCGGGCTGGCACTTGGATCGTCCGCATGTCCGCAGACGTCACAATCCTGCCTACCGTTGGCGAGATCGCACGTCGCCTGAACAAGCCCCTTCACCGCGTGGAGTACATCATCGACGCGCGTCGTATCCGGCCGGAAGGCCGCGCCGGCAATGCGCGCGTCTTCTCTGAGGCGGCTGTTGAGCGCATCGCTAGCGAGCTGAGACGGATCGACGAGGAGCGGGCTCAATGACGACCGAGATTGCGACCGCGAGGGCTGCTCGTGATTGATCCGCCCGCGGCATCGACGCCACGCCCGATCGCAGTAAGCGCGCAGAGTGCTGCGGCGCTGGTCGGGCTGTCGCGCCGAGCCTTCGAGCAGCTCGCCGCGGCCGGCAAGACGCCGCGAGCGTACTCACCTGGCGGACTACGTCGCAAGCTGTGGAGGGTCGCGGATCTTGAATTCTGGAGTCGTCTCGGCTTCCCAAAACGAGTCGATTTCGAGCGACAGCTCGCGGCCGACGAGGGGGGCCGATGAGCACGGCAACATCAGCGCCGCAACACGACCGAGCTCAGCTTGACGCGCTCAGGCAGGACCGCGGCGCGTTGGTTCGCGCCTTGACGGATGCCGGCGCCGAGCACGTCGGGGACAGCGGGACGCTGCGGTGCCCGTTCCACGAGGACGAACACGCCAGCGGATCAATTCGCGAAAAGGGCGGAGCGTGGCGCTTCAAGTGTTTCGCCTGCGCCGCGAGCGGCGACGTGTTCGACGTCACCATGAAGGCACGCGGCGTCGCGTTTCCGCAAGCGGCCGACCTGCTGACCGGAGCTGAGCAGCCCGGGGACGGCAAACGGAAAACGCGGGCCCGTGCCGGCACCCCCAAGCCGAACGGGCGGGTCTATCCAACATTCGATGAGGCTGTCGAGGCCACACGCCGCGGTATCGAACGCGTCGGCGGGTGCCGCGTCGAGGTTGCGCAGCATTGGGTCTACCTCGACGCCAGCGGTGAGCGCGAAAGCTTCCGCATTATCAGATTCGACACACCGAAGGGTAAGACGTTCCGGCCGACGTTCCACGATGCGCACGGTTGGCAGGTCCGCCGGCCCGATGGCCTGGCCTGGCCCTACCGCTGGCCGGAGATCGGCGAAGGCGATGTGTATGTGCTCGAGGGTGAGGGGTGCGTCGACCTCGCGCGCGACCAGCTCGGCTTGAACGCGACCACGTCCGCGGGCGGCGCGAAAGCGCCTGATCGAACCGAGTGGCGCGCACTTGCCGGCCGAAGGGTGAACGTCATCCCGGATGCGGGCAAGGCCGGAATCAGTTACGCGCACCGCGTCGTAGAGATCTTGCTTGCGCTCGACCCGCCGGCGGATCCACGCATTGTCGAGCTACGCGGGCTCGAGGACGGGCAGGACATCGAACAATTCGCCGAAGGAAAGCATCCCGACCAGGTGCGGACGGAGATTGAGCGGTTGGCGGCTAACGTGGTCGTGACCGCAATTGCGGACAAGACCGAGCCGCACGACTTTCCGCTCACCGACACCGGCAATGCCGAACGCCTGATCGAGCGACACGGCCGCGACCTGCACCACACTCGGTCTCACGGCTGGCTGCATTGGATCGGCACGCACTGGGATCGCGACATAACCGGGGCTGTCGAGCGCTGCGCCGTCGAAACCGTGCGCGATATGTACGCGCGGACTGCGAACCTGGAACTTGCCAAGCCCCGCCAAACGCTCGCCGCGTTCGCGCGTTCGTCGGAATCGTGGAAGCGGCTTCGCGATATGATCCGCATTGCGCAATCACAAGAGTCCGTCGCTATCACGGCCGACGCTCTCGACTGCGACCGGATGCTCCTGAACGTCGGCAACGGAACGGTCGACCTGAAGACAGGGACGCTCCGTGAGCATCGACGGGATGACCTGATTACGCGCGTCTGCCCCGTCGCCTACGATCCGAACGCCGAAGCGCCGTTGTGGCTTCGGTTTCTCGGCGACGTTATGGGCGGGGATGAAGACTTGATCGGATTCTTGCGCCGGGCTGTTGGGCATAGCTTGACAGGCGACACGTCGGAGCGGTGCCTGTTTCTGTTGCACGGCGGCGGCAAGAACGGTAAGTCGACATTTCTTGCCGCGTGCCGCGCCGCGATGGGCGATTACGCTCTGCACGCGCGGGCCGAAACGATCATGGCCAAGCGCGGCGATTCGATCCCTTG
>JACZRH010000375.1 GCA_022574815.1 Planctomycetota bacterium
CCTATCTCGACCGCCTGCGGTCGTCGAAATCCAGGCCGGATTACGCGGCGTTGGTCGGGACGTTCCTGCCGCGCTACGAGCGCGCGATGGGAGAGGTGGACCGGGACGCACTGGCGTTCTACGGCGCGTCGGCGGCGTTTCGGCTCGGGGCCGTCCACGCGCTGCGCTGCGAAACGCGGAAGCACGCGCCCGCATCGTGGAAGCTCGCGGAATCACTGTTAATAAAGACTGTCGGGAGGCGACCGCGTTCGCTGCCGCCGCGCCGTTCGCCACACCGCGCCGCCCCGGGCCGCAAGGTTGTTTAGAGGACCGGACATGAAAACCACCCGATCGCATCGCAGAGCATTTACGTTGATCGAACTCCTGGTCGTGGTCGCGATCATCGCGTTGCTGATCTCGATCATACTGCCCGCGTTCAACAAGGCCCGCACGCAGGCCCGCAGCACACAGTGTCTCAGCCGGCTCAAAGCGATCTTCGTCGCGTCGACGCTGTACGTCGACGACCAGCAGCGTTTCCCCCGGCTCAACAACGACCCCGACGAAGGCTCCTGGCAGTACAACTACCTGATCTACGACGGTCGCGACTTCGAGCACTGCTTCGGCCCGCTCGCCAAGCCCAATGGGATCATGGAAGGCGTCGAGCAGCTCTACTGCCCGCTTCAGACCGACCCGTTCCATAGGTTGAGCACGGACGTCAACCCCTGGCCGGCGCGGCGAAACATGGATACGAGGGCCGGCTACGGGCGGCGCTACCACCTGACCGGCAAGAGCCTCTCGCAGTTCCGCCGGCACGTGGCCTACGCGGCCGACCTCATACACTTGCCCCAGGTGGTCCGCACCGCGCACAAGAACGGCGTGAACGTGGTCTACACCGACGGGCACGCCCAATGGGTCCAGGATCCGGGCATCCTGACCCACAACGACCTGGCCAAGCCCTTCGATCCGATGGACAACCCGATCGTCAAGAAAATCTGGAACATGCTCGACGATGCGGGCCGCTGATGCCCGGCTCGTGGACGCACAAACAGAAGCTGCTCTCCCTTGTCGGTGGAGGCGTCGCACTCTCGCTGATTGCGGTGTTCGTCCTCACGCGCGCCGTGCGCTCCGCCGCCGAGCCCGCGCCCGCCGACGAGCGCAAATGGGTCACGGTCGAGCGGGTCTACCGCGGCGACGCGGCGGAGGTCGATCCCGACGACGAGCTGGTCTACGCCGGCATCCGCGCTCCGTACAAGGATGAGCCGCTGGCGGACCGGTCCCGGCAGCGCAACGCGGAGCTGGTCGCTGGCCGGCGCATTCGGTTGCGGTTCGACAAGCAGGAGCGCGACAAGAAGGGTCGCCTGGTGGGGTATGCCTTTGTGGAGGGGAAGTTGGTCAACGAAATCCTGGTGCGCGAAGGACTCGCGTACGCGCGTATCACTCCCGATACGCGGCGCTACGCCGAGCTATTGCTGAAGGCCCAGTCCGAGGCCCGCCGAGCGCGGCGCGGCATCTGGAAGCTGCGCCCGTCAAATGAAGAACGCGAGTATTGGGCGGATCCGAAGTACGGGCACTTTCACTTGCCGGCGTGCGCGGAGCGCGCGAAGGCCAAGCCGGAACGGATCGTCACGCTGGCCTCCAGTCGCGCGGCCCTCGATCGCGGCCTCGCCCCGTGCGGGCAGTGCCGGCCATAGTCTGGGCCGCCTCGGGCCGACATGGATTGCGACGAGAGTTAATATTCCTTGATGGCGCAGGTCAGTTTGGGCAGGCCGTTGACCATCATCCCGCAACTGCCGCAAACGCCCATGCGGCAGCTCCAGCGATAAGTCAGCGAGCCGTCGAGCTCGTCCTTGATCCAGTTGAGCGCGTCGAGCACGACCCACTCGCTCTGGTAGGGCACCTCGTAGCTGTCAAAGCGGGTATCGCCGCCGCCGCCGCCGCCGCCAGCGGCGGCCGGATCATAGCGAAAGACCTCGACGGTCATCTTCTGGTCTGCCATCGGCATTCATATTCCTTCGAGAGCGCCCCGGCGGGTCGGCGTCGGTTTGAGCGGCATGCAAAGTCAGAGCGAGTCAAGCAGCCTGTAAGGCGGCCCCAGCGGCGCGTTCGATCCGCCCTTTTTTTCACGTAAACGCCGCAACAAGGTCATGAGATGGCGGCTTTCCTTTTTGAGGCGCTGGTCGATCGTCGCTGATGGCGCGTGCGATACGAATGCCTCCAGCGCTTCGGCAATTGGAAACGCGATGGACAACCAATCCCACGCAAGTTTCTTCTCGTTGAACCGATCCCACGTCAGGTGCGCAAGCCGCTGGCTGATCAGCGTAAAAAGCTCTCGAACGTCGTAGGGTGACGCCGGGCGTTTCTGATGCCACGTCGCGCCGTCGTCAAAGAAATCCTCTGCACGCAAGTCGTTCGATCGCTCTCTAGGAAAGTACAGGAAAGGAATCAAGTTTCGGGCAGCAATTAGAAATGAATGCAAGATCGCATTTTCGATTGGTGCTTTCGGTGGGTTTGAACCGCGGCCTTGCACTTTCAGGACGGGCATCGTGCTTAGCATGGCGACCTCATACTGCACAACGCCTGATCCGCATTTCAGCTCGGCATCGGAGCGCGGGTGGGCGGCGCGGCGCAGACCAAGGTGATCAAGAAGTTGGGAGGTGGTGTGCGACTGGCATTGGCCCAATACCGTGAACTGGCGGCTTTCGCACAGTTCGCTTCTGACCTCGATGACGC
>JACZRH010000122.1 GCA_022574815.1 Planctomycetota bacterium
GGATTGATCGCGATGAGCTGTTCCACATCGGCTTTACTGAAGCCCGCTCTCTCCAAGGCAGGCAGAAAATCCGTGAATAAGTATTTATAGCCGCGGAACTTGCCCCCGCCGGGCTCGCCCGGCCGGAACAGTCCGTCCGGCTGCTGAAGGCCCAGCGTGGTGTCGATGACGTGCTCCATCGCGGGGATGGGTGTGCCGGTCGCGTAGAAAAACAGGTAGTGGTGAAACGCACCCGCCATCAGGAAGTGCGAGCGGCGCGGCTCGGCGAACGGCGGGTCGCCCCAGAAGCCGGTGTTCGGATCGACGCGATCGGTCAGCCAGGTCATCAGGCCGCGAAAGCCCGCCGGCCAACGGCTGCGCGGAATGGGCACGTCGGCCGGCCGCAGCCGCGCGTTGTTCAACAGAAAGTAGCCGATGTGCTCGACCCAGTTGCTGGCCGCCCAGGGGTCTTCCCACGGCAGACGATCGATGAGCTGATACACCGTGTCGTCATCGCGCCAGGCGTCGATGAAGTGCAACGGGCGGCGCGGCGCGGCGCCCAGGGCGTCGAGGGCCATGGTCGCTAGAAAGGTCTGATGGCTGCGCAGGTATTGCGGGCTGTGCGGCGACCCCGTCTGAGGAGCAAGCAGCGGATCTTCGAACCACCCGTCGTCGCGTTGAAAAGACCGGATGTAGTCGATCCAGGCTTGCCGGCCTTCGTGCAGCAGGCCGCGACCCAACACCTCGCCCGCGAGCGCCGCGCACACTGAGCCCATCATGCTCGGCGGCGAGTCCGCGCTGAATTGGTACGCGCCGGGAGCATCGCCGCGCATCGATCGCAGCCACGCTACAGCGCGTTCGTGACCGGCTCCCCGTACCAGACGTCCGTTCTCGCGCCGGCTCGCGGTCGGCGTCACGCTCGCATCCAGCGGCATGTTCACGCCCCCCGCCGATAGGTTCGGGCCTCGGCTTCGAGCGTGGCCGCGAAACGGTGCAGCCCGTCCACGGTCGGCGTGGGTCGCCAGCCGACCAAGCGCTCGAACGGCGTGCCGTCGAGCACTTTGTCCTGATCGATGGTCAGGAACATGCTGACATTCAGCGGCAGGGCCCGAAAGGCTCCCAGCGCCGTGCGCACCGTCGCCCGCGCGACTGACCAGGGCACGTGAACGATACGACAGCGCACGCCCGCACCGCCGGCCAAAGCGCGTACGGCTTCATCCAGCTCGACGGCCTGCGGGCCGACGAACAAGCACTTCCTTTGCGTCTCGTCGCACGTCAGCGTACGCAGCACCGCCTCGCAGGCGTCCTCGGTGTGCAGAAAGCTCAAACGCTGGCGTCCGTTGCCGGGAACGAAGACGCGCCCGCTGCGTACCTTCTCGGCGAGCGATTCGACCGCGCAATTCCGCGTCATCAGGGACGGGCCGTATAACGCCGGAAAACGCAGGATCGTCCAGGTCAGGTCGCTGTCGGCGACGAGGTCCTCGGCGTCGCGTTTGCTCTGCCCGTATGGGTCGCACGCCAACGCGGCCAGGTCCGTGCTGACGTACAGGAACCGCACGCAGCGTGCTTTCACGGCGGCGTCAATCACGCGGTGGGTTCCGGCCAGATTGACCTCCGAAAAGCGGGCCGGGCTGCCGCCGCGCGTGGCGGCCGCGAGGTGAATCGCGATCGAGGCGCCGCACAGGAGCTCGTGCAACGCGTCGGCATCGTCGAGATCGCCGGCGACCCGCCGAGCCCCGGCCGGCGCTTCTCCCGAGCGCGTCAGGCAGCGCACGCCGTAACCGGCGCGCAAGAGCGCCCGGCACAGATGCGCGCCGAAGAACCCGGTGCCGCCCGTCACTGCTATCTCTTGCATAATTTCCAACCGTGCTTGAGCGCCCAGGACGGCCGCAGGTAGTAGCGGCGATAGGCCTGGTTGCGCAGCTTTAGCAGCGTCGCGTCGTCCACGCCGTCAAGCCGGATCACCGGTTCGTATTCCGTGTAGCGCGACCAATCGTCGGTCGTGATGCGGTCCTTGATCTCGTCGTAGAACTTCGTGCCCGGAAAAGGCGTCATCACGCAAAACTGGGCCGAAAACGTGTTGAGCTTGATGGCGTAATCGATGCAGGACCGGATCGACTTCGCCGTATCTTGCACGAGGCCGATGATGTAGAAGGCCTGCACCTTCACGCCGCGCTCGTCCATGTACTTCAGCAGCCGGGCGATGCGGTCTTTTGCGATGACGCGGCGGTTGAGCTCGGCGACGTGCTCGTCGTTGTCGCTTTCGATGCCGCAGTTCATGGCTCGCATCCCGGCCCGGACCATGATGTCGATCTGCTCCTCGTCCATCACGTCGAGCCGCGTCTCGCAGCACCACTCGACCTTCAGATTGCGGCCGAGCATCTCCTCGCAGATCGCGATCACGCGTTTCTTGGAGGCGCTGAAGAGCGGGTCGCGAAACAGGAACGAGCGGATGCCGAAACGCCGCACCAGGTATTCGATCTCGTCGACCACGTGCGCGGCGCCGCGCTTGCGCCACTTCTTCTCCTGAAGCACCAGGTACGGGCAGTACGGGCAATAGAACGGGCAGCCGCGGCTGGAGAGCACCGTCAGGAACGGCTTGCGCGGCAGCGCGGGGAAATAGCTGTATTTCTCGACCGGAAAGCCGGTCCAGTCGGGAAAGGGCAGCGATTCGAGGTCCGCCACGACGCCGCTTTCAATGACGCCGTCCAGACAGTCGCGGGCCGCGAGGCGGTCGGCGACGCCTTCCGGCTCGCCGGCGATGACGAAGTCGGCCGCGTCTGCGAAGACGTCGGGGCGTGCTTTGGCGAACGCTCCGACGACGCCGACGCGGGCTTGCGGGTTCGTCGCCTTGATCATCCGGGCCAGCTCGACCTCACGCTGGGAGGCGAACATGCTGGAGGCGATCAGGACCAGGTCCTCGTCGCGCGGCATCCCGTTGTAGAGGTTGACTTCGCAGCCGTGCCCGCGGAGCTGCGCCGCGAGGTAGCCGAAGTAGCTGATCGGCAGGTAGAGCTTGCGGCGCTTGACCGCCATCAGCAGCTTGCCGAACAATCCCCCCGCGGTCATCAGCGAGCCGAACGAGCCGGTCTGTTCGCGGTTGGCGGCGTGGCCGTCCACGAATAGATCGATCAGTGCGACGCGCCGCGTGCGCGCGGTCAGCGACTTCTTCGGCTTCGGCGGGGCCGCGGCAGCCGACGTGGCGAGTACGGGCAGATCGATCATACGCACATCTCCTCTCGCCGCGGGCTCGCGTAGCGGCGGTGGCCTCCTTGCAGGAACAGCTCGTGCCATTTCACGAAGCAGGCGAGGTTCCAGAGCATGTAACTATTGTCGGCCTTCTGCCGGACGTGCTCGTCGAGCAGCCGGTCGATCTCGCTCGGATCGAAGTAGCCGATGGACTCGACGCGGTCGCGATGGAGTGCATCGCGCAGAAAGCCTTGCAACTCGGTCTTGAACCACGGCGCCAGCGGAACGTGAAAGCCGGCTTTTTTCTCGCGCAGGACCCACTCCGGGAGGACCCCGCGCATCGCCAGCTTGAAGAGCCGCTTGACTTGCCCACGCCGGTACCTGAGCCGCACCGGCAGGCGGTAAACGTATTCGATCAACTCGTGGTCCATGAACGGCAGGCGGGCCTCGATGCCGTGGGCCATGTTGACCGTGTCGGCCAGGTACAGGCCCATGTCGCGCCACCAGACCTCGAAGTCGGCCGCGTTGGCGCGGGATAGCGGCGAGCGCTCGGACCGGGCCCGCAGCGAATCGCGGTAGGCGCGGTAGGTGTCGGGAAAGTCGTCGCGCGGCGCGAACAGGCGGCGGCGGCCTTCGTCAGTGAAGACCGTCCGCCACCAGTGATGGGCCTTGTCGCGATCGTAGCGGGCACCTTCGAGCAGCTTGCTGACCTTGTACGAAAAGCTGAGCTTCTCGAATGAGACCGGGACGAAGCGGCGCGTCAGCGCGGCGGCGGCGTTCAGACACCCGTTCGGCAAGCGGTTCAGGTAGCCGGCGAGGATGTCGGCGTCGTAGGTCGGGTAGCCGAAGAAGAGCTCGTCACCTCCGCCGCCGCCGAGGATCACTTTGAGCCGCCCCTTCGCCCGTCGCGCGAGCAGAAAGGTCGGGATCATGGCGGGATTGGCCAGGAGGTTGTCGGCGTGGTAGACCAGCGGCTCGAAGTTCTCGGCCAAGTCTTGCGGCCGGCACTCGACCACCTCGTGCGGCACGGAGAACTCGCGCGCCGCGCGGGCGGCCAGGCTCGTTTCGTCGTAGGTCCGCTCGCAGAACTCGGCGGTGTAGGCCGTATGCAGCCCACCGCCGACCTCGGCCGCGGTCGCCAGAACGGCGATGCTGTCGCATCCGCCGCTCAGGTAGATCCCGATCGGCACGTCGGCGACCAGGCGGCGCGAAACCGCCGTGCGGAACAGGTCGCCTACGCGTTCGGCGGCTTGGGCTTCATCGGCCGGCTCGTCCTCCGAAACGTTCAGCGACCAGTATCGGCCGGCGCGAACGCCGCGCTCGTCGATCTCCAGCCAGCCGCCCGGCGGAACCTGGCGGACACCCGAGAGGATCGTCGTCGGCCCCGGCACGTATCCGAGGCACAGGAACTCGTGCAGCGCCGGCTCGTGCAGGCGTGGGCTGAAGTCGGGCTGATCGAGCAGGCATTTCAACTCCGACGCGAACAGCAGCCCCTCACGCGTCTCACAGGTGAAGAGCGGCTTCTTGCCGACACGGTCGCGAATGAGCAGCAGGCGCCCCTTGTTTCGATCGTAAATCGCGATCGCGAACATGCCCGCGAGCTTCTCGGCGAGCGCCGGGCCGTGCTCTTCGTACAGGTGGACGATCACTTCGGTGTCGCCGCGCGTTCGGAAACGGTGTCGGCGGGCGAGCAGATCGCGGCGCAGCTCCTTGTAGTTGTAGATTTCCCCGTTGAATACGACCACGACGTCTCCGCTCTCGTTGAAGATCGGCTGGGCGCCCCCGTCGGGATCGATGATGCTCAAGCGCTGCATCCCCAGCGCGAGCGGACCGTCGAGGTACGTGCCGCGCTCGTCCGGGCCGCGATGCCCCATGCGGGCGCACATCGCGTCGAGATCATCCGCGTCCGCGGCGCGGCCGGTCTTGTGGTTGATTCGTCCCGCGATGCCGCACACGTTCAATCCTTTCCGGGAGTTGCGGCGGCGGAGGCCGGAGTGTTGCGGATGTAGGCTGAGGTGTGGGCCTCCGAGCCGCCGAACAGCGCGTGCCGGCGCAGGACGAGCAGGATCTCGCGGTTGTAGCGGCGTTGGCTGTTGATGATGTCGGCCAGGATGCTCATGAGCAGGGCGGTCACGCCGCCGCCGCAGATGAGGATGCCGAGCACGAACGCACCGGGAACGTTCGGAAGCAGCGCTGCGGCCGCCAGGAGTGATCCGCCGACGGTCAGCCCGACGACTCCCATCACGACGAAGACCAGGGCCGGGTTGTAGAACAGGAAGCCGCGAAAGATGCTCAGCCCCGCCCGCCAGAGATACTCGGGGATGCTGCGAAACAGTCGCGACTTGCGCTCGACCGGCCGGCTGCGGATCGGCACGGACCGAATGGCCATCCCGCTGTGGGCGATCAGCATGATGCTTTCGAGCGTGTACGTGTACGTCCCGGTGATGACCATGTTCAGGGCCGCGTCGCGGCTGTAGGCGCGAAACCCGCTCGTTGCGTCGGGAATCGGCACCCGCGCCAGGGCCGAGACCATCCGCGAACCGAGCTGCTGGAGACGGCGCTTCAGCCAGGAAAAATGCGCCACGCGGCCGACCCCCCGGTCGCCGATCACCATGTCGGCCCGGCCTTCGAGAATCGGCCGGACCAGTCGCGGAATGTCGGCGGCGTCGTACTGGTTGTCGCCGTCCGTGTTGACGATGATGTCGGCCCCCAGCGAGAGCGCCAGTTGCAGCCCGCGGCTGAAGGCGTCGGCGAGCCCGCGGTTGGTCTTGATGTCGAGAATGTGATCGGCGCCGAGCTGCTTGGCGATCGCGACCGTGTTGTCGGTGCTGCCGTCGCTGATCACCAGCAGCTCGACGTCGTCGACCCCTTCGATCGCCCGCGGCAAGTCCGCCAACGTGGCCGGCAGCGTGTCCTGCTCGTTGAAGCACGGAATCTGAATGATCACCTTGACGTGCCGCCGCCGCGGCTCCGGACGGTCTAGGCGCAACCGTTCGGCGACGGCCGCGCGCGGCGGGAGCTCCTGAGCGAAGCGACCCGGCCTCGCGCCGCGCGCGGAGACCACGGGCTGGGACTCGGTCGTCGTGTGCGCTGCCATCGTGGCCCTCGTCTTCAGGCCTGATAATGATTTGCTCGCGAAAGCCCGGCATCGCCGGCTCGCGCGGACGCAACCGCGGCGCGGCGGTACACGTCGTCGAAGCTGTTATCGGTTAGGCACGGGGGGGGATAAAACGTGTCCGAAACGCGCGCGGGCAGGTGTTGCGCGGGGCGTTTTGAGCGCCGGTTATCGAGCCCTATGAGCTTACCGATAAGAATAGCGTCGCAACTCGGTTGCGGTTCTTGCGCCCGGTCCACGGAACGAAGTCCGAATACGCGATGAGCCCTTCGACAACCCAAGTCGAGTACTTTCCGAATCGCCAGCAACAGCTCGGTCTGCGCGTTTGGGCGGAGATGTTCGCGGAGCTGCGACGCCACCGCGGGCTCGTCTGGCAGTTGTGCGTGCGCGACGTTTCCGCGCGCTACAAGCAATCCGTGCTGGGTATCGCCTGGGCTTTGCTGCTGCCCCTGACGATGATGCTGCTGTTCACGCTATTGAATCGCGCGCGGGTCCTGCCGATCGGCCCGACGCCGGTGCCATATCCGCTGTTTGTCTACGTCGGGCTGCTGAGCTGGCAATTGTTCGCGAAGTCTCTAACGCTGGGAACGCAGAGCATTGTCGCGAACATCTCGGTCCTCTCGCAGATCAAAGTCCCCGGGGAAGCTTTCGTGTTCGCGTCGCTCGGACAGGCCCTGTTCGAGTTTCTGATGGGACTCGTCGTGCTGAGCGGGCTGTTCGTCTGGTACGGCGTCGTGCCCGGCTGGCCAGTCGTCTTCGTGCCACTGCTGTTGGTGGTCGTGCTGCTGACGGCGGCGGGCCTGGGATTCCTGCTGGGGCTGGCCAACGCGGCGCTGCGCGACGTTTCCAACATGCTGCCCATGCTCACGACCCTCTGGCTGTTCGCGACGCCGGTGATCTATCCCGTGCCGACGAGCTGGCCGTGGTGTCTGGTGAGCATCCTGAACCCGCTCAGCCCGCTGATCGCGAACATTCGATCGCTGACGCTGGAGGGCCGTTGGGTCATGGGCTGCGAGCTGGCGGCGTCCGTCGTGTTCTCGATCTTGACGCTGCTGGTCGGCTGGCGGCTGTTTCATTTGCTCGAACCCAAAATCGCGGAGCGACTGTGAGATCGGCCCGGGGACAAAGCGCGATAACGCGGAAACAACACGGAGCGGACTAGCGGTGCGCGCATCGGCAGCCATCGAAGTCCGCGGCATGGGCAAGAAGTTCTGCCGCTCGCTGAAACGCTCGGCGCTTTACGGCGTGGTCGACGTGGCCCGCGGCGCGATCGGTTTGCCGTTGAAAACGGGCGACCTGCGCCGCGACGAGTTCCGGGCGCTGGACGGGATCGATTTCTCGCTCGCCGCCGGCGAATCGCTCGGCGTCATTGGCCACAACGGTGCCGGCAAGAGCACGCTGCTGAAGGTGCTTTCGGGAATCATCGAGCCGGACCGCGGGCGGGTGTCGATCCGCGGGCGGGTCGGCGCGCTGATTCAACTCGGGGCCGGGTTTCACCCGCAACTGACCGGGCGCGAGAACATCTACGTCAACGGGCAGATCCTGGGCATGGGCCGCCGCGAGATCGAAGCGAAGTTCGACCGGATTCTGGCGTTCGCCGAGATCGGCGATTTTCTCGACACGCCGGTCAAGTATTACTCGAGCGGCATGTTCGTCCGCCTGGGGTTCGCCGTCGCGGCCCATCTCGACCCCGACATTCTGCTGGTCGACGAGGTGCTGTCGGTCGGCGACATGGAGTTTCAGGCGCGCTGCATGGCCTTCATGTCCACGCTGCGCGAGCGCGGCACGATCCTGCTGTTCGTCAGTCACAACGAGGAACTGGTGCGGCGCTCCTGCGAGCGGGCCATGCTGCTCGACCACGGCCGCTGCGTCGCGCTCGGCAGCATGGGCGAGGTCTACGCCGCCTACCACCGCCGCGTCGACTGGATGCCGCCGTCGCGCAGCGGAAACCAGCGAGCCGAGATCGACGAGGTGCAAATCCTGAACGGCGCGGGGCAGCCGGCCGAAACACTGCGGCTCGGCGAAACCATGACGCTGCGCGTGCGGGTCATCCCGCACGAACCGATCGAAAACCCGGTGCTCGACGTCGGCTTCAACTGCAACCGCGGATACGTGGCAGCGGCGGCCAACAATCAGGACTGCGGATTCGACCTCGGCCCGCGCACCGAACCCTTCTGGATCGAGATGCGCTTCCCCGAGCTCAATCTGGCGCCCGGCGGGTATCGGCTGACGGTGCAGATCATGGGGGCGGACCGCCTGGAAGTGTACGACTGGCAGCGAAACCAGTGGCCGCTGTACATCGAGGCCGACCGCTACGTGCGCGGCGCGGCGCACCTGCCCGTCGAATGGGCCGTGCGAAACGACTCGCAACGGAGAACCGAACGAAAATGCTCTGGTCACGAAAGCCTGTCTCCATCGGCCTGATCGGTTGCGGCGCGATGGGGGAGATTCACGCCCACGCCATCGCGCGGCACGGCGGCGCCCGGTTGCGCTGCGTGTTCGACCCCGATCGCGCGCGGGCGGCGGACCTCGTGCGCAAACACCATGGCGTGCGCCTGGCCGAGAGTCTGGAAAACGTGCTCGCGGACCGCGACGTCGAAGCGGTCCTGATCGCGACGCCCCACAACCTGCACAAGCCGCAGACGCTGGCGGCGCTTCAGGCCGGCAAGCACGTCCTGGTCGAAAAGCCCACCGCGTTGAATCACGCCGACGCTTGCGAGATGACCGAAGCGGCCCGGCGTTACGGCTTGCGGCTGCTCGTCGGGCAGGTCATGCGGTTTTGGCCGAATGTCGCGCGCGCCCGCGAGGCGATCGCTGCCGGCCGCATCGGCGAGGTGCGGCAGGTGATTCGGCGGCGCATGATGCGCCAGAAGGACGCCGGGCGGGCCTGGGCCTACGACCGCAAGCAAGCGGGCGGGTGGATCATTCAGGGGAACGCGTGTCACGAAGTCGACGCGGTGCTGTACATGCTCGACGGCCAGGTCGCACGGGTTGAGGCGCTGGCCACGCGCAACAATCCCAAGTGGAACGACATCGACGAGCTCGCCGTGCTGCTGGCGCTCGAGAGCGGCGCTATTTGCAGCCTATCGCAATCGCTGAACTGCTGGCCGGACGGGATCGACACCGTCATCATCGGAACCGACGCGACCATCACGCTGTCCGAGGTCCGGCGCGGATTCGCGATCGACACCGACACGACCATCCTGGGGGCTTCGGACGGGTTCGGCGAACAGATTCACGATTTCGTCGCGGCGGTCCGCGAGGGGACCCCCAGCCGCATCGACGCCGGCAACATCCTCGAAACCATGCGAACGCTCGACCGAATCAGCGAGCAATTGGCCGAACCGGAACCGTGTACCCAGAGGGCCGTGCATGCGCTCGCGTAGTCTCGTTCGATTCGGAATCATCGGCTGCGGCAACATGGGGGCCGCGCACGCCGAGGTGATCGCGCGTCACCCGCACGCGCGGCTGGTCGCCGTCTGCAACCGCAGCCCGGAGCCGGCCCGCCGGCTCGCTGCGCGCTTCGACGTGCCGACCGTTTGCACGGACGCGGAGTCTTTCTTCGGTCGCGGCGACCTTGACGCGGTCGTCATCGCCACGCACCACGATTCGCACACTTCGCTCGCACTCGCCGCGGCCGAAGCCGGCAAGCACGCGTTGATCGAGAAGCCGCTGGCGCTGACCGTGCCCGAATGCCACCGCATCGCGCTGGCGTTTGAGAAGGCACGGCTTCGGGCGGGCGTCGTGTTCAATTGGCGCTTCAGCCCGATCGTGACCGAGGCGCGACGACGAATCCCGCACCCCAGCGTGTTGGTCGGCTGCATGATGGACGACCGCTGGCCCGACGATTGCTGGGCGCAGCAGCCGCTGGTCGGCGGCGGGAACCTGACGCAGGGCTGCCACATGATCGACCTGCTGTGCTTCCTTTCGGGCGGGCGGCCGGTGGAGCTTTCCGCGCAGTCGGCACAGGTGACGCACACCGACGGCGATGAGCCCGATCAACTGGTGACCTCGATCCGCTTCGACAACGGCGCGATCGCGAGTTGGATCCAGGGCGACGCTTGCTCGCCGCCGCGCGGGTCGAAGTATCAGCTCTCGCTGTTCGGAGCGGGGCGGTCGGTCGAAATGCACGCGCGGCTCAGGGCCGCCACTTTTCGCGACGGACGGCGGGTCGAAGAAATGCGGCGGCGCGGGGAAGAGGGGCTTTCGATTCGGATATCGTGCTTCATTGAAGATCTGCTCGCCGAACGCGAACCGCGCTGCGGCTTGTGGGACGGTCTGATAGCGACGCTGCTGACACGCCGCGCGCTGCGGGCGGCGCGCCAGGGGCGAGCCGAGACCGTTGTGTGGGACCGGGACCGCCCGGTTCTGAACGCCGACGAAACCTGGATCGAGAACCCGGTGCGGAAACGAGCGGCGCCGCGGCCCGAGCACATCGCGACATCCGTCGGGGAGGGCGTCTAGCCATGCTGCGGGTCGCGATAGTTGACATCGACACTTCGCACGGCTGGGTGCTGGGCAACTACGTCCGAGCTACCGGGCGGGCGCGGGTCACGCACGTCGTCGATTCCGGGCTCTGCTGGCCCGCCGCCCATACGCAACGTCTCGCCGACGCTCTCGGCGCCGAAGTGTGCGGCGACGTGGACGAGCTGGTCGGAAATGTGGACGGCGTGCTGCTGCTCGGCGCCCGCTACGACAACCGCCTCATGCGCGCGGCTCCGCTGATCGAAGCAGGGATTCCGCTGTTCCTCGACAAACCCGCCGGCGGGACCGTCGCGCAGATCGACGAACTCGGTGCCTTGATCGACCGCGGCTACCCGCTGATTTGTGGATCGAGCATGCCCTACTGCCCCGAGGTCGAGCGCATCGCCCGCGTCGTTCAGGCTGGAGCGCCGTCGGCGTTGGCGGTGTTCGGCTGCCACGAGTATTTCGAGCACGGCGTCCACGCCGCCGACATCGCGCTGAGCGTCGTGCGCGCCCCGCTCCGCCGCGTTTCGTGGAGTGCCTTCGGTGCCTCGGAGCTGCTCTGGGTCGAGACCGATTCCGCGACCCAAATCGCAATCAGCGTCGAAGCCGCGGCGAACTGGTGCCTGGCGGCCAATGGCGTCTCCGGAAACGCGATCGCGAAGCTCAACGTGGGCTTTCATCGCGATTGTCACTACGCCCGGCTGGCGCGTGCGTTCGTCGATCTATGCGAGGGCAAGCCGGTGCCGCTCGGGCCGCGCTGGCACATCGAGGCGATTCGCCTGCTGATCGCCGGCGCGCGGTCGCGCGAGACCGGCCGTCCGGTCGATGTCGCAGACCTGATGCCGGCGGATGGTTTCGACGGCCTCCGCTACGCTGAGGAATATGCGGATAAGTGCCGAAATTCGCAGTACCCCGAAGGCACGCTGACGCCCGACGCCGAGATGTTCACGGTCGCACCCGAGTACGCCGGGCTGCCGGCGCTGAACCGTCGGCAGCGGTTCCGAATGCACGCGCGTGACGCGGCGCTGCACGTGCTCGGCGAGCGCGGTAAGCGCGTGATCAAGAAAGTGCTCCGCCGGGCGTAGCGCCAAGGAAGCGGTCGGAAGTGAGGTTCGCATGGAACAAGTGCTCGAACGAAAGCCGACCGTCCCACGCCCTTGCTCATCGCGCCGACGTGCTCACGTTTTTCGCTAAAACATACGTTGCATCGCGGTCTTCCGAGGGTACCATACCGGACGGCGTGGGATCCTGATATGCTTTTGGTGTCGCATCTGAATTGCTCCCCGGGAATCGGGTAGCAAACCAGTGGGATCTGTCCCGGCCTGCAGCGCAGGCAATGCGCGATCAATGCCTCCCTAACAGGTCATAATTCATCACGATGACGGAAGCTCTTTTTCGGAGCGAAAATCAAGAAGAAGAAACAGCGGTAAGGTCACAGTTCCAAGAATAGAAACACTAAGAAGAATGTTCAAGAACTGATGCCAGCCATTGACTTCGTCTGCCGCCGCTCCACCCAGGAAATCAAACGTCATAGCTGCCAGATAGCCCGCGGCATCGATAATACCCACTAGGACGCCGCAACGCGCTCCGCCGAAGGCGACGGAAAATACGCTCATCGGAATGTAATAGCATGGAGCAATCGCTAGGCCATAAAGCATGATGGCGAAAAGCGCTGTCCATAGGCCGAAAGCACCGTGCAGGCCCAATCGTGGTAGGGCCAGCAAGAAAACGACACACAATACGGCCAATACCATCATGCCGCCCAGCACGAAAATGCGTTTCTTCTTGCTAAGCAGGTCGAAGATAAACCCTCCTGCCAGCACGGAAACTAAACACCCAATGGGAAAGGCGGACGATTTGATCGCTGCATCCCCCGGGGTCAGACCAAACGTTTCCTTCAGATAAATCGGAAGAAAGCTTTGAAACTCCATAAGAACGGTCAGACACATGATACTGACACAGATCAACCAGACACGTGGACTACGGACAAAACTGAGCAGTGCTTCAGCCAAGGTGGCATCATCGAGAGGATGCGGTCTTTTCTGGTTATCTCCGTCGCTTGAAGCGACGACCTCTAGGCCCACATCGGCAGGGGATTGTTTTAGGACAAAAAACAACAGCAAAAGAACGCCGCCGGTAATCACTGCTGAAGTGGCAATGACCCCCCGCCAGGAAACCGCCAGCAACAGGCTGCCTAGCACCAATGTCGTAAACAAGGAACTGAACCTGGAACTAGAAGAGAGGATACCCCAGATGCGGCCATGCCACTTTTTCGGGTACCAAACGCCGATGAGGTTGGCCATCGACGGCCAAGCTGCCGACTTTGCAAACAGCGCGATGAAGTAGGCAAGTGAGAAGTAGAGAACGCCCGACATCGTGCCGAAAATTCCCGTGGCAAGCATGCAGAAGGCAAGAGAGAGCAAAAATACT
>JACZRH010000376.1 GCA_022574815.1 Planctomycetota bacterium
CCACGCGCTCCCCGTCCCTCGCGAGAAAGTGAGCCGTTGCCAAAGTGCTCGGGGCCGGCGGTTCGTTGAAGTGCCCGACCCTACCCCGATCGCCCGCCGTTCCCGGCGCTCCTGGTCGGCCGCTGGGGGCGGCCGCTACTTTTTCAAGCCGCCTGTTGGCCTGTTCACCCTTCTGCGCCGGCCATTGGATCAGAAGAGTATCGTAATGCGGGACGAGCACCGCGCCCAGCAAAAGCGCCACGAGCAGGCGATCCTTGGGCAGCCAGCGCCGGATCGACCACTCCATGATTCCAATGCGCACGACATCCGCCTGCCCCGTCGGCGCCGTCGAAGCGCTTCACGAGCGGCCGCGAACTTGCGATTACGTCTTGCGTGGATCGTCTCGTCCGGGCATTGGAGCTTGTCGTGCAGCGTCGCGGGACGGAGATCGCGACACAGTGCGATCCGGAGATCAGCGTAAACCCATGCCGGCGAACGGGAAACGCGATGTGGCGCGACTCCGTGCGACGGCAAGCAAGACAGCGGGCGAACGGATTCGAACCGTCAACATTCAGCTTGGAAGGCTGATGCTCTACCAGTTGAGCTACGCCCGCGCGTTCGCCGCGTATTGTAGCAGCGCGTTGCGCAAGCTCGCAACCAGCCGCATGTAACGTTCGTGATCCACCGTCCGTTATACTCGCCGATGCCGGTCGATCGTTGCACTGAGTCGCCCTCTCTTGCACCGTTTCGCGCTCCAACTGCTGAGGATATTGCGGGGGTTTGCTCGGAGGGGCTATCGGCGCCGGGGAAGAAAAGGAAGAAAAGGTGTCAGGAAGAAGTTCTTGGACCCGCACAATTCTTCCTGACATCTTTTCTGACCTTTTCTGGCCTGACACCTTTTCTGACTGACACCATTTCTGACACTTTTCTGACATCTTGTCCCGCCCATATGGTACGATCGAAGCATGCAAAGCAAAGCCCAAACCGTCCACCAATACCTCGCCGATCTTCCGGCGGACCGGCGCGCGGTGCTCGAGGCGGTCCGCGCCGTTATCCTCAAGAATCTGCCCAAGGGCTACGCCGAGGGCATGCAGTACGGCATGATCGGCTACTTCGTGCCGCACAGCGTCTACCCGCCCGGATATCACTGCGACCCCAAGCAGCCGCTGCCTTTCGCGGGGTTGGCGTCGCAGAAGAACCACATGGCGATCTACCTGATGTGTGTTTATGGCGACCGCGAGCACGAGGCCTGGTTCCGTGACGCGTGGGCCAAGACCGGCAAGAAGCTCGACATGGGCAAATCGTGCGTGCGATTCAGGAAAATCGACGACCTAGCGCTGGACGTGCTCGGCAAAACGATCAAACGCGTCCCGCCCAAGAAGTTCATCAAGCTCTACGAGGCGACGCTTGCGGCCACCAGCAAGCGCCCCAAGAAAACAGCATCCAAAACGGCGGCAAAAGGCAAGACCTGAATCGCGACGCTGCCGGAAGCACAAAGTATCGCGCGTCATGCCAACCGGAGCGAAGCATCCCGCCCAGGACCCGGCGCGCTGCGAAGAACGTCGACCTCAAGCCGGGCCGCTACGTTCGCTTCGTCGTCAGCGACACCGGGCACGGGATGGGCCGCGGCACACTCGACCGCAAATTCGAGCCGTTCTTCAACACCAAGCCGGTCGGTGAGGGTATCGGGTTCGGGCTGGCGACCGTTTACGGCCTCGTAAACCAGGCCGGCGGCAAACTCGCGGTCGACAGCGAGCCTGGTCGCGGATCGACATTCAAGATCCACGTTCCGGCGATGACAGGTTCGCCCGCCGGCGGCGCGGCGGATGATCCGCGGCAGCTCCGCGAGACGCACGAGCCCCGGATCGGCGGCTCGGAGACGGTTTTGTTCTGCGAGGACGATCGCACGAGAATCTCCAGCCCATCGGCTCGTTCAAGCTGGGTGGCGCAGCCAACGTGTTCGTGTGGGAAGTGGCAGCCCCCGCCCTTCCCGGTCAAGCCGGGGCTGGGCGGATCGTATGCGTCAGTTCGTGCGGTAACTGCGGCACGTCAAGACTCATCCGGATTCTCCAAGAGGATTTGCCCGAATCGGCGGATTTCGTCGGCCGTCAACACTTCTAACATACGCCCATCAAACGCATTACGATTTTGCGCCCGCCAAATTCACGAATTAACTTGACTTCTATTGGGCCGGGCGCATAAAATCCACTTCGCGCTTTTGGAGGAGCGCGCACCTCGGAGTGCATGGAAAGAAACCGCGAGTCGGCGAACCACGTCCCCCGCCCGACGCCGATCGCACAGGAGGAGGAAAGAATGATGGCGCCCCGTACGCATGTTCTCGCAGTGTGTGTATCAATCGCCCTTTCGGCATTCTCCGCTCCGGTCCACGCCCAGATTGTTAACGGCAGCTTCGAGACCGGCAGCTTTGCTTCGTGGGTCACCCAGGACGTCAGCTCGCCGTTCTTCCCCTTGCAGGTCGCGGGCGCCGGACAAAACCCCGGCTTCGGGTTCTTCACCAGCGCGCCCACGGACGGTCGCTGGGCGGCACTGCACGGCTTCGACGGTGCCGGCCGTAGCGGCGGCACAAACACAATCAGCGTCGCCCAGGACGCTCTCATCGATGCTCCGATCCTGGAGTTCGACTACCGCGCCGCCACCGACGCCGCCACGGAACTGTCCGGACTGGACCTCGACGAACTGGATGACTTCAGCTGGGGCCCCCTC
>JACZRH010000123.1:0-11498 GCA_022574815.1 Planctomycetota bacterium
ATTGGTTTTGATTTACTTGGTGGGGCTGCTCGGCTTGCGGGTCGGGTGGCCCTTTCGTTTTCTTCTGCGCATGCATCAGGCAGCGGAACGCCGCTTTAGTCCGGACTCAAAGATAGCAGCGAGCTTCTTGTCGACTGCTAGAAAGATCGCGGTGGCCCCGTTCTTTGTAAATTTTGAATAGGCCTCGTCCCCTTCGGTGACGTTGACCCCGTTTTCTTCCATAAAAGGCCTGCTGCCGAGGAGCACATGCCTTTCCTCGACCTTGGCCGATAGCCCTTTGCCGGGGACGGTAATTGCTGTCTCGGAGTCCAAGGGCTCGGCGCCGTTGTCTCTTGCGAATTTGACAATGGCGCCGGCGAGTGGATGGAGTGAATCTTTTTCGGCGGCGGCGGCAATCGCGAACTTGGAGGCAATGGTACGCACAGCTATGTTCGCATGCTGGCCACGGAATTGATTCCCGAGCTCGACCGCCGCTTCCGCACGCGAACCAATGCGACGGATCGCATCATCTTTGGGCACAGAGGCGCTGCGGTTGCCGCCGTCTACGCCGCCCTCGAGTATCCAGAGGTTTTCGGCAACTGCGCCGCCATATCGTTTGGCCGTGCCGACACTGTCCGGAGCAGGCACATCGCGGGGCGGATCGAGAGAGCGTCGGACCACAGGTCACGATTTTACATAGCCTGGAACCGTTATGAGATCTGGCGTCCGCAGAGCTTCGACGTGCGCGAGCAAAGCAAATCGCTCGCGTCTGAACTCGATCGTCACCGTTTCGAGGTCCGCGGCGTCGAACGCATCGATAGCGCCGGATGGAGCAGTTGGCGAGTACAGGCCGGCGAGGCGCTCTCGGCATTGCTATCGCGAGCATGGCATTGATCGCCGAGCGTCAGTGATTGGACGTATGGGGTGAATGGGCTACACTGGGACTTCGAAAGGCCGATACTGACCGGCGTTTTCCTTCGGGAAACTCGGCCGGCGGCGAACACCGCTGAATGACCGTCTCAGCCGCTGCCGACCGGCTGAGATGCTGGGAGACAGGAATGAGCTTGCCAAACACTTTCAGGCTCGAAACGCAAATTGTGCATGCGGGCGAGCCGCATCCGAGAGTGGCCGGCGCGGTCGTCATGCCGGTGTTTCAGTCGTCGACCTATGAGTATTCGGATGGCACAGGATACCACGATCTCAAGTACATCCGACTCAACAACACGCCCAACCACGCCGCCCTTCATGAGAAACTGGCCCTGTTGGAGGGCGGCGAGTCGGCTTTGGTGACTTCCAGCGGTATGGCGGCCATCACCACCACGTTGTTGACCGTCCTGCGGGCCGGCGATCATTTGCTGGCACAGGACTGCCTCTACGGCGGAACGCACGGTTTTCTTACGACGGACCTCGCGGCGCTCGGCATCGCGCACACGTTTATCGACGCCGACGATCCCGGCTCGTGGAAGACGCACTTGCGCGAGAACACGCGCGCGATCTACTGCGAGAGCATCACCAACCCGCTCATGCAGGTGGCCGATTTGCCCGCGGTGGCTCGCTTCGCGAAGGAGCACGAGCTCGTGTCGCTCATCGACGGCACGTTTACGACACCGATCAACTTTCGGCCGATCGAGCACGGCTTCGACCTCGTCCTGCACAGTTGCACGAAGTACCTCAACGGCCACACGGACATTGTCGGCGGCGCCGTCATCGGCAGGGCCGAGATGATCGAGTCGATCAAACGAAAGCTCGATCATTTCGGCGGCTCGCTCGATCCGCACGCGTGTTTCCTGCTCCACCGCGGCATCAAGACGCTCGCCGTCCGCGTCAGGCAGCAGAACGAAAGCGCCCCGCGCATCGCCCGCATGTTGGAGTCGCACGAGCGCGTCGCGAGCGTGAACTACCCCGGGTTGGAGAGTCATCCGCGGCACGCACGCGCGGCCGAGCTGTTTAACGGCTACGGAGGAATGCTCAGCTTCGAGCCGACCGGCGGGGCGGCGGCGGCGCGGCGATTCATGGATCGCCTCACAGTGCCGATCGTGGCGCCCAGCCTCGGCGGTGTGGAGTCGCTGATTTCGATGCCGGCCCAGACCTCACACGTCGGCATGCCGCCTGAGCAGCGGCGGCGGTTGGGTATCAGTGACTCGCTGGTCCGCATGTCGGTGGGAATTGAATCCGTCGATGATCTGATCGCGGATCTCGAAGCGGCGCTCCGAGCGGAGTGAAGTCGAGCGCGGCCGATCAGCTTTTCTCGCCGGTTCTTCCGGGTCGTCAGAATCTCGGCCTCGAAATGCTCGCCAAAGCCGCGATTCGGACAAGCGGATTCACGATGGGCGACTCGTTCAGCGAGACCTGCGGACGGCTCTGGGTACCGCCAAGGTTCAGGCGCGGCTGTAGCCGTCAGCTCCAACCTCCCGTTGGGGCTTGCTCGGGCGTTGGCCCATCCCGATCCTGTGTCAAGTATGCTTCTCACTTGCGACCCACCTTCGGATTGCGCTTCAGGATAGCGAGGGCCACACCTCCAAGTATCAGCGTACTCGCGCCGATCAGCCTCACGGACACTTGCTCCGAAAGGAAAGCGACGCCGCCGAAGGCAGCAAGAACCGGTACCAGGAGTTGAACCACTGATGCCTGGGTGGTCGTCAGGCTTCCCAGCGCTTTATACCAAAGGACATATCCCAATCCGGACGTAACGACTCCGGATATCAGTGCGAGCAGGATGCCGGACAGTTCCAGGTGCACCGAGGAAAGCGCCACTGCGCTTGCGATGATCGCTAGCGGCGCCGACCGAAGAAAATTCCCGGCCGTCATGGCAACCGGTGCTGAAACGCCCTTGCCACGGATCGAATACACACCCCAGGCTATCCCTGCGACACACATCAGGATTGCGCCAAACGGGTCGGGAGCGGAGCTTCCGGGCAGCACAAGGTAGCTGAGACCGCCAATCGCTGCGGCCGAACCAACCCACTGCGCAGGTCCGAGAGTCTCGCCGGCTTTCAACGCCGCGCCTATCATCGTTACTTGCACTGACCCAAAGAGTATGAGCGCGCCCATTCCTGCACCGAGCGAGACATAGGCCAGGGAAAATGCAGCCGCGTAAGTGAACAGCGCGAAACCTGAGCCCCAGGAGCCGGTCGTTCTCTGCGACGGATTTGATTCGGCGACCACCCGAGTGATGGGGATCAGTACCAGTGCGCCGCTGACCAGACGAATGGCCGTGAAGGATAGCGGATCGATGAGATGCCCGCCGAGCGCCATGCGGCAGAGTAAGGAGTTGGCAGCAAAGGCAACCAGCGTGAAGGTAGTAAGAATTACGACGATCACTGATTCGCTGTCCCTGGATCACCTCAAAGCCCGCCGATCGGACTGAGACCGACCGTGTCCGCATGACTGAGGCCTTGCTGGATAACTCAAACTCTCGCCAGTGAAGGAACTTGGTCAGGCACCGTTGGATGACATGCAAGGAGCATAACAGGGAGTAGCGGCGGGTGCAACGCCCCCTCGTTCTCGGGCAGCTTCGCGACGGCCGCCTGGGCTTCCGGCGTCAGGTAGCTCCCGGCCATCTCGCCGACGATCCGGTGTTTGGTTCAATGGTTGAACTCATGCGCTATCCTTGGATCTCGCGCTTTGCGACCCCATAGAACTTGTACCGCTGCTCGACGTGGTTGAATTGGAGATGGAAGATCTCCCAACCATCGTTTCCCAAATCCGTTAGGTAAGCTTCAATTTCTTCGCGCGGCGCGCCCTTGAGTAGCCCGCTACCTTCAACGTCATCGGCATCCACGATTCTGTATTCCCATTTGCTCACGACTTGATCCTCCGCTCCGGTTTTTGCATCGAAGCATCCTGCGTTCGATGATCCAAGATCATCCACAACTGTTCGTCACCGTTCGCGACGAACGATAACCGTTGCCCCCGGTCGGCACAACGGTTTTCGGCTACAGCCGCACCAGAGGGTCGTCGGAATGCGGGGCCGCCGTGAAACTCCGATGCTCACTCGTGACGAGGTCGCGGCCCTGCGCCGCAAAGGTCGTTGCCCCAGACTGTCCTTGAGAAAACCGTCATCCTCGGGCGGCCAGTTGGACTGGTTAGTCGAGGCTGCTCGGGGCCGTACTCGGTCTTGATTATCCGCGCGGCGCCCTCCTCCGGCTCGACGACGACGTACATGTCCGGATAGCGGTCGGGCCCCTCGCCATGTCGAACGGCCGTTCCTGCCGGGAATCCACTTTGCGTTCGGATGCCCGCTGGGTAAGATGAACGAGCCCGACCGAGGCCCGACCTCATCCCCCCGGCGAGCTGGAAAGGATCCCCCCCAATGCATGCCGCTCGCGCAAATCACCCTTCTTGTTGTCTCGGCATCGCCGCTGCCCTGCTGGGTCTTCTACCGGGCGGCGCGACCATCGCCTCGGCGTCCGATCCGGTTGCGCCCGCCACGAGACCTGAGGAGAACTCAGCGGCTCCAGTTCGAGCGGACCTCGACGGCGACGGAACAGCGGAAAGCCTGCCGCCGAACACGATCGTGACCGATCTCAATCGAGACGGCCGGCTTGAATGGGTCCGGTTCGACGCCAATCAGCTCGAGATTCGCGCACCGCAATTCGGCGGGCGCCGCGTCCTTGAACTCGACGACTCCATCGTGGACGTCACGGAGCGCGACGTACGGGCGGACGGATTTCCAGTCCTGCGCGTGCGGTTATACTCGGGTGACCGGATAGACTTGGACCTCTACCGATTGTCCGTCGCGGCGCCGTCCCGGCCGCCCGGCCCGCCGGGGCCCGACGGACCCTGCGCCGGCCTCAGCCGCACTTGGCATGCTCCCGTCGCACTGGCCTGGGGGACGACCGCCGGCGACTTCGACGGCGACGGCCGCACGGACATCCTCGCCACCTACGGCAATCGTATGATCGTCTTCGAAAACGACGGTGACAACAGCTTTCGTCAGGTCTTTCTCACGACCGCCGCACAAGCCCCGCCGGGCGCGTTCGTGGCCGTAGCGGCAGGCGACAGTGACGGCGACGGGCAGGGCGAAATCATCGGGGTCGAAACGAGCACGCTGAACCAGGTGTTTTTGTTCGAAGCCATCGGCGACGACACCTACGTGCAGCGCAACATCAACATTTCCGAACCGGACTTCTCCGGCCGGCTCGGACCGAGTCGGGTGATGATCGCCGATGCGGATGGTGACGGGCGGCGCGAGATCATCTTCGACACCTCCTCGGTGTTAGACGGTTCGAAGCTCTTCATCTACGAGCACAGTGGTGTCATCGGTGAGAACCGTTACACGAAAGTGTTCGTTTACGAAACCATCAGCTATCTCTTCAATTTCACCGTCGGCGACAGCGACAACGATGGAAACCAGGAAATCGTGCTGGCGTTCGGCGGCTTCGGCGGCTTTCCGACCTATCTACGCCGGCTCGAAAACACCGGCGACAATTCCTTCGAGCACAAGATCATCCGGCCAGGCGGGACCGGGCTCATCCTTGGGCCGACCGTCGCCGACGCGGATCACGATGGTCTGAATGAAGCGCTCTTCGGCGCCGTGGTCGACAACCAGGGCGGGCTCAAGGTCTTTGAAGCGACGGGGGATGATACCTACCAACTCGTCTTCGAAGAGGGCGGCTTGACCGGCAACGGTTTCGCCTCCGCGGTCGGAAATCTCCTGTGCGGCCCGAGTCCGGTCGTCGCCGTGGGAACCTCCGAATTCAACGTGGACCTCTGGCGGTTCGACGGGAACTCATACGGTCGCGTGCTCGCTGCGCCCATCATCACGGGGGGACAAAACCGTACGCTTCACATCGGGGCGCTCGATGGCGACGCCAAACCCGACCTGCTGTTCGCCACCTTGGGCCAAAACGTCATTCCGGTCTACGAAGCCGACACGCCGCCGATTGTGCTCGGCGATCTCAATTGCGACGGCGTCCTGAACGGGGCGGACATCGACCCGTTCTTCCTCGCGCTAGGCGACCCGGCCGCGTATCGGGTCCGCTTCCCGAATTGCGACCCGCTGAATGGCGACATCAACGGCGACGGCGCGCTCAACGGCGGCGACATCGACCCGTTCTTTCAGTGCCTCGGCGGCAACTGTCCATAGGCGGCGCCGACGGGACCGACGACACGGCCATCGGGTCCAGCCGCCGTCCCTAATCAGGGTCCGCTGTGTGCCGGCGTTTTCACGGCGGCCTCGGCTTCGTCCGGGGCCGGTTGCGAGGACGTGGGGAGTTTCGCACGCCATTCGTCCGCTCGATCGGGCTTGTTCCATGCTACGTACAGCTCGATGACTTTCTGCAAGGCCCCCGTCGTACGCCCATGCCTTGTTCCGAGCGCGACCCTCATCTTCTCATACGCCTCGACCAACAGCGCCTCGGCCTCCTCAAAACGGCCCAAGCCGACGAGGCAACTTCCCAGGCCGAGCTGCGTGTTCGCGGTCTTCCAGTGACCGGCCGGCAGCCGCTCCCGCCGTAGGGCGAGTGCGCGGCGGTAGTGCGGCAGCGCGGCGAGCGGGTCGCCGGTATCCGCCAGCACGCGTGCGAGGTTCGTGAGCGTCATGGCGACCAGCGGATGGGCGTCGCCGAGCTGTTGTTCATAGATCGCGAGCGCCTTGCGCAGGTGCGGCTCCGCTTCGGCGAACCTGCGCTGTCGGGTCAGGAGCACGCCGAGGTTGTTGAGGCTGTACGCGATGACCGTGCTGTCGTTGGGCACGGACTTTCGCCGAATCGCAAGCACCTCGCGGACCATCGGCTCGGCCTGCTCCAACCGCCCACGGGCCATGAGCAGCCGCGCCAAGCCGGTGAGCGTGTCGGCGACCGCGGGGTGGTCGCTGCCGAGCGCGGTTCGGTGAATGTCCAGCGCCTCACGGTAGAGCGGTTCGGCGCGGTCGTATTCGCCGCGCGTATTGAGCAGGTGCGCTAGATTGTAGAGTGTGTACGCCGTGTGGGGGTGCTCGTCGCCGAGCAGCTTTCGCTGCATCGTCAGTGCTTGCAGATACAAGGATTCCGCGGTCTCGTATTCGCCCTTTTCGGAATGGAGATTCGCCAGACTGGCGATCGCGCGGGCTACGTCGGGATTCTCGTTGCCGAGCCGCTTCCTGCGAATGGCCAGACTCTCCGTCAGTAGCCGTTCGGCCTCGTCAAAGTTGCCCCGCTCCCGCAACACACTCGCCAGATTCCGCAGCGTAGTGGCGACGTCGAGGTGCTCCGCGCCGAGCAGCTCGCGCCGTAGAGCCAGGGCGCGACGAAACATACGCTCGGCCTCGTTCAATTTGCCGCGGTCTTTGTGCAGCACGGCGTAGTAATTCAGCGTGCTGGCCACGAAGCGGTTTTTCTCGCCGAGCTGCGCCCGCTGCAGCCGTAGCGCCTGTTTGTAGAGCGACTCGGCTTCGGTGAAGCGGCCCTGGAGCTTCAGCACGAGCGCGAGCCGGTTCAACTGGAACGCCAACTCCGGATCGTCCGCGCTGAGCACCTTTCTGCGCAGCACCAATGCTCGCCGGGCATGTGGCTCGGCCTCGACGTACAGGCCCAGCGCGACATACGTTTCGACCAGCGTGTTCAGGACGGCCAGCTCGACTTCGGGCTGATCCGCAAGCTCTTCTTCGATACGCGTGGCAGCCTCATCGAGCATGAAACGCACAGTCACGTCGCGCCCCTGGGTCCTGGCGGGGTCGACCGACGCGAGGATGCCCTTGAGGTACTGCTGAATGCTCTCGGCCGTCGCGAGACGGCGCTGGGCCATCCGCTCGGCGTGCGCGGCGCGGCCGAACAGCACGGCCATCGTGATGCCGAAGCCGAGGGATAGCAGCACGAACGCCGCCAAGATGGCCGCGGGAACACGGTAGCGGCGTAGGGACTTGCGCAGCAGGTACCAGCCGCTGTCGCGCTTGGCGTCGATGGGATCGCCCGCGAGGTAGTGTTTGAGGTCGCGGCCGAGCTCGCCGGCGGTCTGGTAGCGCCGCTCGCGGTCCTTGGCCAGGGCCTTGAGCAGGATCGTCTCGAGCTCGTCGTCGATCGCGCGAACGAGCGCGCTCGGGCGGGCCGGCTCGGTGTTGATGATCGCGTCCAGCGTATCACGCACGCCGGCGGCGACGTTGTATGGAAAGCGCCCCGTGAGCATCTGGAAGAGAATGACGCCGAGTGCGTAGACGTCGCTGCGCACGTCTACGCGCGCGGGGTTTCCCAGGGCCTGCTCCGGCGACGCGTACGCGAGTGTGCCCATGAACTCGCCCGCCCGCGTGACCGTCGCGCCGTCCGGGTCGTTGTCGTGATAGAGCTCCTTGCCCAGACCGAAATCGAGGACGTGCGGCTCGTCGGAAGCGTCGACCAGAATGTTGCCGGGCTTCAGGTCGCGGTGGATCACGCCGCGCTGATGGGCGCAGTTGACGGCGTCGCAGATCTTGGAGAAGAGCCGCAGCGCGTCTCGCACAGCGGCTCGCGAACGAGGTCCGCTCGCGTGCGAGGCACGGCGAGCTGGCGCGGGCTTGGTCTCCGAAACAGGCCCCGCCGCGGGCAGGCCACGCTCCGCGGCCCAGCGGTCGAGCGGAACGCCGTCGACGAATTCCATCGCGAAATACTGCCGGCCGTCGGCGGTCGTCCCACAGTCGTAGAGCGTGATGATGTTCGGATGGTGCAGGCTCGCGACCAGATCGATCTCGCGCTCGAAGCGCTTCCGCTGGCGGTCGGTCGCGAAAGCGCCTTCGAGCAGCACTTTCAACGCCACCGTGCGATTGGCGGCCTCCTGGATCGCTCGATAAACCACGCCCTGCCCGCCGCGGTGGATCTCCGAGAGTACGCGGTAGCCGGCGAGCGACCCCAGCTCCGCCGGCACCGGCCGCTTCTTCGGTGCGCCGGCGGAGCTCGGCGGCGCGTCGGTCTCGGCGCGGCGCAGCTCGGCGAGCAAATCGTTCTCTTCGCGAATTCTCTCGACCGTGGCGGCGCACTGCGGGCACGTCGTGACGTGCTCGCGCACGTCATCGTCGCATGAGCCTCGCGACACGAGCGACTCGATCTGTTCCAGAGTGGGACAACCCGACATGCCTACGCGCCCTACCAGGTCTCGTTCAGCTCGTCGATGATCCGCCGCAGACGCCGCAATACGCGGCTTTTGGCCACGTAGACTTCGTCCACCGTCATGCCTAGCTCCGTGGCCACCTGCGCCGCCGGCCGGTTCTCGTACGCGAAGCACTCGAACGCACGAATCGTTCGCGGGTCGATCTTGGAGCCGTCCCGTAGCTCACGCATCGCTTGGCGCAGCAGCGCGGCGCGCCATTCCTCTTCCCAGACCGCCTGCGCATCCTCGCCTCCCGGCAACTCCGCGAGAAGCGAGTCGCCGCGCCACTCTCGGCGTCCGGCTCGCGCGCGTTGCGAATCCCGGATGCGATGGCGCGCGATGCCGAAAAGCCATGAGCGCAGGCGACCGCGGCCGCGGTCGAACTTGTCGGCGCGATAGTCGCGCACGAACTGGGTCAGCGTCTCCTGGGCGGCATCGCGGGCGTCCTCGTGGGGCAGGCCGAGCTTGCGCGCGAAGCCCTCGAGGACCGGCCGGTAGCGTTGGTCGAATTCGCGCCAGACGGCCTCGTCGGATTCGTGAAGCCCGTCCAGCAATATGGTGTTGGTCGTCGTGATCGTGAGCATCGCCCGCTCCCGCGGGATCCCGATCGGATCATTCCACGCAAGTTCCTTGCTGTCAAGCAGTTACTGCAGGCAACATGACGCGTCGCACCTTAGCCTGAGCGGAGCGAAGCATCTTGCCTCGGGACAGCCAGATTCCGCGCTGCCCCCGGAATGACAGCGTAAAGCGTTGCGCCGCTACGAGTCGCGCTGTGACGGCTAGCCACACGCGCTCACGAGACCGCCGCCGCACGACGCCCTCGCGCAACCAACCGCAAAAAAATCGGGGCGCACTGCAAGGTCCCGCACCAAACGCCGCACACCGAACGACGGCGCGAGGATTCGGCCCGCGTCGCGAAGCGTTTGGTCGGCGGGATTGAACCGCCCTTGGAGAACCATCATGATCGCGAATGCAAGTTTCTTTCGGACCCAGACAGGCATGACGTTGGCGCTGATTCTCTCGGTGTCCGGGCCGCGAGCTCTCGCGGGCGTGAATTACATCGCCGGCGTTCCCGACTGGGACCAGCCCGTGCTCGTGATCCCCTCGCTCCCCGGCGGTCCCAACGGGCCCTGGGGCGCCTGGTGCGTCCCCACCGCGACCGCGAACATCGCCGGGTACTACGAGGACGTCTGGAACGTCACCGGCAACCTGCCCAACTTCCCGCACGTCGCCGACGGGCTCGTGTTCCCCGCCACGACTCCGCCCGGCATGTTCAACTGGCAGGACTTTACCGCGACGCTCGGCGGCGGCCCCTTCTCCCCGTTTCGCGACGACTTCGGGTGGTATTACAACACGCACGGCATGAGCACCCGCGCCGGCGGCACGGGCACCTTTCCGGGGCCCTGGAGCGGCACGCGCCTCGTCGATATCGAGCGGGGTAGCACGGGATCACACGGACTGGTCGGCGCGAACGGGTATTTTCCATTTCGCGGAATGAACTCCATCACGGTCCGCAACTACGGTGCCGACACGATGGCGCCCGGCGTGTTCGTCGGGTACGACAACACCGGCGACCCGCAGCCCGTGCATACGACGGGCGCCGCGCTCGCCGAGATCGTGAGCGACATCCGCAACGACCTGCCGCTGCTCGGACACTTCGAGCACTTCAATCTGGTCAACCGCGTGCGACACGACGATGAGCCCGGTCAGTCCCCGGACTACTTTCCCGACATCGACGAGTACGATGTCGCCGAGTGGGGCCAGGCGACCAACGGCGACCCGAACTCCGGCGAACAGTGGGATCCGGATGAGGGGCTCGGTCACACCGTCACGATCGTCGGCTACTGGGACGCCGCCGACCCCGGCAATCCGTTCTACGGCCAGGGAGTCAACGCGATCGTCGTCCACGACAACACCGACGGCTACCTCATGTCCGCGGGGCAGCCGTTGCCGCTGGTCCTGCCTTGGGACAACTCGCCGTGGATGGGGCTGACCCGGCTGGCAGGCTTGATTGCGACGGCGCCGATGGGCGACCTGAACTGCGACGGCGTGCTGAACGGGGCCGATATCAATCCGTTCTTCCTGGCGCTCGGCAATCCGACGATGTACGCGACCCGCTTTCCCAACTGCGACCCGATGAACGGTGACATCAACCGGGACGGCAGGCTCGACGGGGCCGACATCAACCCCTTCTTCGTCTGCCTCGGCGGCGGGCCGTGCCCGTAGGGTCTGGCACATTGGCGTGCGGACATTCGGGGCGGCAAGTCCACCTCCCGGGTGTTGGCCGCACGCCGCGACGTGAGCGAGAAGCACCGCTACGGCGTCATTGGTCGCGTGGTGGGGCAGCCTGCCCCCCACCACGCGGTGGCCTTGGCGTCGTAGCCCCGCCCCGGCTCGGCGATGTCCCGGGCCTCGTAGAGCCTTACGAGCGCGTCAATTGCGTTCTTCGTGTGCACATGCTCGGACCCGAGCGCCTCCCGCAG